>JAZMZZ010000167.1:0-7431 GCA_045586245.1 Lachnospiraceae bacterium
ATTCCGAATGTAATGACTGCCGACGGTCCTGCCGGTCTTCGTATCGAGCCAAGATGTGGTGTATATACAACGGCTTTCCCATGTGCAACTTTACTTGCCTGCTCATGGAACCCCGAAATTGTGTATCAGGTCGGCGAAGCCGGTGCAAAGGAAGTAAAAGAAAACAATATCGGTATGTGGCTGACTCCTGCAATTAATATTCACAGAAGTCCTCTTTGCGGACGTAATTTCGAATATTATTCCGAAGACCCGTACCTGACAGGAATTCTTGCCGGTGCGATGGTAAAAGGTATCCAGTCCCAGAGAATTTCCGCATCTGTTAAGCATTTTGCCCTTAACAATAAGGAAACCAACCGTAAAAACAGTGATTCCCGCGTATCCGAGCGTGCGGCAAGAGAAATCTACTTAAAGGCATTTGAAATGATTGTTAAGGACGCCAAACCATGGTGTATCATGTCCTCTTACAACATTATCAACGGTCACCGCGCTTCCGAAAACAAAGATTTATTAACCGATATTCTCCGCGGTGAATGGGGCTTTGACGGAATCGTAACAACAGACTGGTGGACATACGCACAGCAGTACAAAGAGATTAAAGCACAGAACGATATCAAGATGGGTTGCGGCTATCCGGAGCACATCATGGAAGCCTTAAATGCCGGTGTATTAACCAGAGCAGAAATGGATATCTGTGCGAAACGTATTTTGGAATATATTTTAAAGGTGGATTAACAGATTTTACTGACATTTTACAAATATATTGCTATAATAAATTTATCTACATAACAAACAGAAGAAAGGAAATCGGTACAATATTATGGGAATTATTATTTCACTTATTATCGGCGGTGTTTGCGGATGGATCGCAGGCAATATTATGAAGACAGGTTACAGCCTTCTTTTTAACATCATCCTTGGTTTAATCGGTGGTGTTGTTGGTGGATTCCTTTTTGGTTTACTCGGACTTTCCGTAAGCAATATCATTGGAAGCCTTATCAGCGGTGTGGTTGGTTCCTGCCTGATTATCTTCATCGTTAGAAAACTTAAAAAATAATTTATAACATTGTAAAAGCCCTTCCGTAACGGAAGGGCTTTTCTATTGGTCATATGTATTACCTATTTCTTTTTGCAAAGAACAAAATTATGAAATTTCTGCAAAAGAATGGCTGACGGAACGGTTAACACCGTTACCACAACTACCATAAGGAACACATTCTTGATGTAGTATAACGGTGGTGTAATGTCTAAGAAGGAATAACCAAATAAATCCACAAACAATCCGTGAATCAGATAGAATTCCAAAGTAACACCACCCATGAACTTAAGAACTATATTGCCAATCTTTACTTTCATGGTGAGCATAAACATAAAGAATACAAATGCGCAGGATGCCAACATCTGGCTAAACAAACAAATCCAGCGATACCAAACCACCTGGCTATGCGGTCGGAATCCGTACTGTCCGTAGTAAGAGAATACTCCCTGTGTCCATTGGGACAGGAAATAAAATGCAAACATCAGTACAAATACTAACGGAAGATACCATCTGTAATTCTTTTTTACATTCTTGATGATTTTTTCTTCAAAACGTCCGAATATAAGTCCGATACTGAAAAGATGCACCGAATTATACCACCACTCGCCACACATAAACCAATCATTATGATTAATCGTTGTTCCGATGAAAGTATATACAAACACGGCTACGCAGGTTACTGCCAAAGCCACATCTTTATTTTTTATATATTTAAATGCAAAGTAGAATGCCAGATAGAATATCGGTAAAGTAATCACAAACCATGTATTCGGATTTGGCTGCGGAACTCCGATTATGTAACAAAGAACCTGCCACATATCCATCTTCTGCCCCATCAATGCACGGACAATTAAGAAAATCAATCCCGTAGAATAGAAAGCTAAAATCACAGGCAGAATTCTTCTTTTGATAAATCCATCCAGATAATTTTCCTTTTGCTTATAGCTCTTATAAAGCCCAAATCCCGAACACAACAGGAAAATACCCACACAGAAATACCCAATCGGAACGAAAAATTCCAACCCCGGAATGATGTAAATGGGATTTAACCATGAAGCACATGTCTTCTGGCCTATGTGGTGAAACATAATAATAATTGCAAAAAATCCCTGAAGGTATTTGGTCTGTCTGATTGACATGAATTCTTCATTGAACTCACCTTTTTTGCAAAACTTTGCTCCCCAGAAGAATATCACTACCAGTATCGGGTAATAGAGATAAACTAACTTGTCCATTTATACTTCCAACCTTTTCGAATACCGTCTTGGTTACTTCAATGCTTTTTTCGTATCCTCCACATCTGCAAACGGTCCCGGAATAACATCCACTCCGCGATGATTTCCGAAATAGTCCCTATCAAACTGAATCGGTGTTCCATCCGGATTCTCAAATTTCTGTTCCGGTTCAAAAGCCATACCAAGTATATCCGTATTTATTATGCGGCCGGTAAAATCTTTTACAAAATCGTAAACATTTGTATCCAGATAATACGTACCGTCTTTTTCCACTATCTCTACTTTAACATCTTCTCTTGCATTGTCAATGACTAAGCCGTTTACTTCCTTCTTCCACGCCTTTGCACCGCCAAGGTAAACATTTCCCTCAGACCAAACCGGAAGATGTCCGTCATGTACCGGCGCCAGTCCTGCCATATCAGCAGGCTTGCTAAAGTCGAACTGCGCTATCCATTCATCATAATTTGGATATTCATCAAATGTCCATGTACCTACCAGACGGTTTTCAATATTATATCCATCGTCACTGTCATGCCGGATGCTTACATCTTCATTCGGCCATTTCTGCACAAAAATATTGTTATAGAAACGGTCATCACCATGAAGGAATGTCATAAAGCCCATTACTTCTGTTCTGTGCGGAATATGGTATGGCGTATATCTTGGTGCCGTACCGCCGCCAACATCCGTAAGCGCGCCACAAATCAAATTATGCACCATCGCCACACCCTGTGTTGCAAAACGAAGGCCTGCTTCGGAAAGCATAATATTATGGTCAATCAGTGTCGGTCCGTGACTAACCTCTACAAAGATATCCTGGGACATCATACCGCCTTCCAAAGGCTTTGCAAATGCCGGACGCTGGTTGTCATGAAGCAAATTCTGTGATAAACGTGTTCCCTGCGCTTCCCAGTCACACCATATACCCATCGTACAATGATGGATATGATTACGTCGCATGGTTACGTCAATTGCTGCATGCATCTTAATACCGGCGATTTCTGCGCCGCCAAGTTCCATCATATTGTTAATGTGATGAATGTGATTGTCTTCAATAATACTGAACACACCACCCATACGGCCGATAATACCACCCTGTTCGCAGTGATGGATATTATTTCTTCGGATGATATGGTGACCGATTTTTTCTTTTAACCAGCCATGATACTGTCCGCGACAAACCGCATCCCTCTCCATCTGCGTCGGGCTCTTCACATATTTGTATGTAAAGTAGTGGTTATTGTCCGGGTCCAAATATTTACCCAAGGAAATACCTGAGCACTTACTGTTCGAAATCTCACAATCTTCGATAATCCAACCCTTACTCCAGTGAGGGCCAATCATACCGTCCTGAAAAGCTGCAGGCGGTGCCCATGTAGTGGCTGCCTTATTGATGTTAAAACCGCTTACCGTTATATAGTTTCTTCCTGTCTCGGATGGGAAAAAGCACATACGTCTTACATTAATCTCTACGGTTTCTTCGTTCGGGTTTTTACCCTGGAAATTCGCATAAATAATCGTTTCGTCTTTTGCCTTATCCTGCTCAGTGTACCATTTATAAACCGATTCTTCCGGCACCCAGCTGCACTCATACACTTCGCCCTTGATACAGTCTTCCAAAGAAGTCGTCTCATACAAAGCTTTGTCATTCAGATATACGCAGCCGGTATGTTTGTTTGGCGTTGCAAAATACCAGTCACCATATACCAAAGTAGTGTATGGATTATAGTCGCCAAAAATGCTGTTTGCAACGCGACATACCCAGACATTTCCTTCGTATAATGTCCAGTCCTTTATCTGCTCCGCACCTGTAATTACTGCTCCTAAAGGCTCTACACTGCGATATGTAATTCTTGCGTCTTCTTCTCCTGCATTAACAGGATTTACATATTCTCTATAAACTCCCGGTGCAACCAATACTTCATCGCCCGGCTTTGCTATTTTAGCCGCTTCATTGATTGTGCGGAACGGTCTTGCCTCTGTTCCGTTTCCATCAAATGGCGCGTTCACATTAACATGTATTTTCATCGTATTCTCCTATTATTTACCTACATTATTTTACTAATCGGATTACATTCCAAGACATTTTCTTAAGAGTTGCTGTCAGTTTTCCGTCTGCAAAAGAAGCATTGCCGTCCTCTGTCGGAATGACATTATCCGGACACTCTTCTGTGTTAGTTGCCTTTGGGTCCTCGGATGTAATCACAAGATGTTTTTCCACCTTATACTCGTCAAATCCACGTAAAATGGTCTCTAACTCCAATTCGTCTTCCAAACCGCGGTTAATGGCAAAAAGAGTAAGACTTCCGTCATCTCCCATAACCGCCTGTGCATCCAGATAAGGTACTTCCGGAAATCTCTCACAAGTGTAGGTATCGGAAACTACTCTTGTCTCAAGAGCAGTTCCACGGCCATACTGACAGTAATGTAAGAATGTATAATACGGCGGCATTACCCAGCATCCGCCTTCGTTTCGTGTGCGGATATGGGAAATACAATTCACGAGTTCTGACAGGCAGGCAATTTTAACCGTATCGGCATGACGTAAAATGGCAAGTAACAGTCCGCCAAGTGCAACCGCATCTTCTGCTGTATAAGTGTCCTCTAAAAGTGGTGGCGCAATGCCCCATTTCTCAATACCGTTGGTTGCCTGTAACATACTATGCCAGGTGTTAAATTCATCATAAGAAATATATACCTGATGGTCCGTTCTGTGTTTAGCCTTTACAGTATTGATCACGGATGCCACATCATCCATAAACTGATTGGTAATGAGAGGTCTTGCCAGGTAACTTGGCGTGTCGTTTTCTGCATTTCCAATGTAGTTATGTACGGAAATATAATCCACCTGCTCATAGGCTATATCCAATGCTTCCATATCAAATTCCGGGAATGTTGCCATGCTCGGTGCAGAAGACCCTGCTAAGATTGTCTTAATCTCCGGATCAATCAATTTCATTGCTTTGGAGGCTTCCCTTGCTAAAAGGGCATAATCTCTTGCCGGCTTCTGGCCCACCTGCCATATGCCATCAATTTCGTTGGAAAGACACCAATATTTATAATTGAACGGTTCTTCAAATCCGTTTTCCCTACGCTTGTCCGCCCAGTATGTTCCGCCCGGATGATTACAATATTCAATACAGTCCATGGCTTCCAGCACCCCGCGTGTTGCCAGGTTGACTGTCATAAACACATCGCTGCCCATTTTCTTGGACCATTTGGCAAACTCGTCCAAACCAAACTGATTTGGCTCAATACACTGCCATGCCACCTCCGCACGACGCGGTCTTTTTTCCTTTGGTCCGATTCCGTCTTCCCAGCGGTAGGTGGATACGAAATTGCCTCCCGGGAAACGGTTTGCCGTCAAATTAAACGGTTTTATTTTATCCATAACATCCTGACGGAATCCGTCTTCATCCGCTGTCGGATGTCCCGGCTCATAAAGTCCTCCATAGACACATCTCCCCAGATTCTCTACAAAAGAACCAAACACTTTCTCATCAATCTGAGAAATCACAAAGTCTTTATCCAATACTACTTTTGCATGTTTCATTAACGTTTCTCCCTTCGTTATGATACGTTAATTTTATCATTTAGACATGTTCTTCTAAAGTTGTTTTTTGCTTCATTATAGATTTCTGCAAAAGAAAAAAGGTGCTAAAAAGCACCTTATATTTCTGATAATATTCTTTTTAAATAAGCCACCGATTCTTCCGCCACCGATTCATAGTCATACTGGTATACATCCAATGAAGCATTTCCGTCAAAACCAAGTTCCTTTAACTTAGCCAGATATGCCTTCAAATCCATATCACCTTCCCACGGAACCAAATGATTGTGGACTCCTTTTGCCATGTTTTCCAAATGCGCATGCACAATCATTCCCCTGCACTTTTCCAGTGCATCCATCGGATTCTCATCCTGCAAAAAAACATGGCCGATATCCGCATTGATAAGCAGCATCGGGGAATGAATCTCCTTAAATGCCTTTAGCATCTTCTCCGTATTATCCGCTACAAATCCCGGCTCAAACTCCATCGCCAGATAAACATTCTGTTTTTCTGCTTCTTTACAGATTAACTTAGTATCTGCTATGAATTTCTCCCACTGTTCTTCGTAGGAGAGTTCTTCTTTGCGAATGGCTCCGTTAATAATCATCTGCTTGGCGCCAATCTTGGCAGCAACTCCAACAGCCTTAATAATTGCCTGCAATTTTTCTTCACTCTCGGTATAGTCCATATGGGCTCCGACCGAATATGCCTTTACACCGTTTGCTTCCATACAGGCTTTTATTCTCTTTGGAAAATCCTCTTCAAAAAAGGATTCCCGAATTTCAAAATTCCGATTATAAATTCCGATTTCGACACCATCAAATCCTTTTGCCATAATCCGGCGCACCGCATCTTCATATGAGTCGGTCGGAATCATCTGTGTACGCCCCAAAATATACATTTCTTTTTCTCCTTTTCCCCGGTCTTCTATTCCAAAAAACCGTATCTTGCCAGTTCATACTGTTTGTGTAATTCTTTTCCCTCTTCTGTGTCAGCCACACCTGCTGCCGTTTCAATTTCTGTCGGCGTTTCGTATGCGGCAGGTCTGTCTTTTCTGTGGTTGCGGATAAATTTGCGATACTGCCGGCGGGTCTTATCTTCTGCCGTCCTTTTCCATATCGGGCTTCTGCTTATCATCCGTTCCTCTTCATCTGCCACGTCTAACGATTCTACCACGTCATCATCTTCATATGCCGTCTGTGAAAATCTGTCCAACTCTCTTTTGACCATAACCAGAAATCCTATAATAACAATCAATGTCGTGATTGCCGCAATAACATATACGATGATATTCAGAATAAGAACCATGGTCTCATTTACCGGTTCCTGCTCCATTGCTTCAGGCATAATTTCCGGAAACTCTTCCATTACCTGCGTCACATCCATCTGTTCCATCCTGCCTGTCTGAGAGAGTTTGCTGATACGGATATCATGATAATTTCTGCTTCCGATGGTTAATATCGCAGGCACTATCGCAAGAAATAAGAGTAACAGATACGCTATTAAGAAATATTTCCCGATTCCATAGATTCTTCTTCTCGGAATATTACGTACCTTGCATGCTTCTTCATTAAGTTTCAGATACTCCTGCGTCTTATACAAAAACTCA
>JAZMZZ010000168.1:0-6123 GCA_045586245.1 Lachnospiraceae bacterium
CTCGAGCCGGAAATCTCAGCACTTCCTAACGGTCACCTCATTGTTATCGACCCAGGCCACCAGAAGAATGGCAATCCTGAAAAAGAGCCTATTGGTCCGGGAGCAACCGAGATGAAAGCAAAAGTAACCGGCGGTACATCAGGCAAAAGCAGTGGTTTGGCGGAATATGAATTAACCCTTATGGTTTCCCTTAAGCTTCAGGAAGAACTGCAAAGCCGCGGGTATACCGTTATCATGACCAGAACCACGCATGATGTGAATATCAGCAATTCTGAGAGGGCAGCGATAGCCAATGAGAATCAGGCTGAAGCATTTGTAAGAATACACGCAAATGGTTCGGAGGATAGTTCCGTCCATGGAGCAATGACGATTTGTCAGACTTCGTCCAATCCTTATAATGCTTCCTTACATGCAGACAGTTATGCACTATCTGAGAATATTTTGAATGAGATGGTAAATACAACCGGCTGTAAACGCCAGCGTGTCTGGGAGACCGACACCATGAGCGGCATTAACTGGTGTCAGGTGCCGGTAAGCATTGTGGAAATGGGTTATATGAGCAATCCCGACGAAGATTTGTTAATGGAAACGGAAGAGTATCAGTGGAAAATTGTAGAAGGTATTGCTAATGGGATTGATTTGTACTTTGCAGGAAAATAGAAAACGTGTTATCGCCTGAAAAGTGTTGAAAAGGGAATGTTTATCGCCTTAAAAATGTAATAATTAGAAAAAATATCACCTGAAAAGTGTTGTTGAAATACTACGAAGAGGATTTTAGTAAACATGCTCCCAAGGAAGTGGTTCCTCGAATTATGATGGTCTGGAATTCGATACCTTCACAGTTGGCTAAAGAAAATCGTAAATTTATATATGGTGCTATGAGGGAAGGAGCAAGAGCAAAAGATTTTGAATTGGCAATTCAATGGCTGGAAGATGCAGGATTAATAATTCGCAATTATCGGGTTACAAAACCGGATATTCCCTTAATAGCATATATGGAAATGAGCAGTTTCAAAATGTTTATGTTGGATGTTGGATTGTTAGGAGCTAAAGCCAATATACATGCAAAAGTATTGTTGGATGGTTGTAGAATATTTGAAGAATTTAAAGGTGCATTAACAGAACAGTTTGTAGCACAACAACTCAAATCTTCGGGCAGAGAATTATATTACTATTCTACAGAAAATTCTTCCGGTGAAATAGATTTTGTGATTCAACAGGAGATGAGGTGTATACCAATTGAGGTAAAAGCAGAAGAGAATTTGAGGGCAAGAAGCTTACGAGCTTTTTGTGAGAAATATAAACCGGAAATAGCTATCAGAACATCGATGTCAAATTATAGGGAACAGGATTGGATGATCAATGTTCCGTTATATGCTTTTAGTCATTTTATAAATATGTATGAGGTTGTATGTCTAGAAATATTATGATAGAATATCAGATAACTTTAGTTTTGGTTTTAGATAAAGAGGAGGAAGTTTTTATATGAGAAGATATGTTATGTTTGCATAGCACTGGCTATTGCAATATCGAATAAATTGTTATAGCCATTGCTTTTCCTAAGAGAAAATACAAATTTAGGAGGCAAATATGAGCTATAAGAGAGCAGAAGAGATTCTGCCGATGGAAATAATTGAACTGATACAACAATATGTAGACGGAGTGAATTTATACATCCCCAGAAAAGAAGAAAACCGAAAGGAATGGGGAAGTAAGACGTCTTACCGTGCAGAGATGCAGAGCAGGAACGGACTTATTTACAAAGATTATGTGTCCGGAATGTCCGTTTGCCAGTTGGCAAAGAACTATTATTTATCTGAGAAAAGTATACAAAGGGTTATCAGACAGGAAAAGATCACAAAGGTGAGCTGACGAAAGTCGGCTCATCTTTTTTTCTAATAATGGACGAGGTATGTTTGTTAGGAAACATTCTATAGAATGGAGTATGTAAGAAAGGAGGCAGTTTTTTATGACTACACCCGTTTGTATTGCATAGCACGGCTATTGCAAATAAATGAAAACCAGTAATAGCCCGTGCATCCAAAGCAATATAAGGAGATGCAAATGAGCTATTGTAAAATAATTGAATATAGAATAATGCCAAATAAATCTTTTCATGTTATCAGGAATTGTTCCGGATGCGGAAGGAAGACGCATTTTGTTAATACTAAAAGATTCCGCGTGAATGCAAACGGAAACCGGTTGGATGTCTGGTTGATTTATCAATGTGAGAATTGTAAACACACTTATAATCTTACAATCTACGAAAGGCAAAGACCGGCGACTATTCCGAAGGAAGAGTATCAGGCGTTTTTATCTAATGATGAACAGATGGCCGAAGAGTATGGAATGAACCTACTATTCTTTAAGAGAAATAAAGCAGAAGTAGATGCTTTGAGTTCGGGTTACTCTATTGAAATAATAGAGGAAACAAAGGGAACAGATACTTCCGATGGCAAAATATTGTTCCGGATTCACAATCCCTATGGTTTAAAAATCCGGATGGAAAAGCAATTGGCAGAAATATTGGGGATTTCTGCCAGTCGGGTTAAGAAAATGATTGAGCAAGGAGAAATTGAGACTGAAAAGGGAGCATGGGAACTTATGGAAGTAGATAGGAAAGAAAGAGAGGATATTACAGATGAAAAAATATAAAATTGTTTCGAATGAAGATATAGAAGCATTAGCGTCAGCCATGGGCAAAGCGTATTCCGAAGAGCCTTGGAATGAGGCCTGGAGCCAGGAAAAGGCGGAGCGCAGAGTGCGGGCTATTATGGGCAATTTTGAGCCTTTTGGTATACTGGCAGAACAGAATGGCGAAGTGATCGGAGGAATTCTTGGTTTTATTGACCCGTATGCGGACGAGGACTTTTTCTTTGCGTCCGAATTGTTTGTGGTGCCTGAGTGGAAAAGAAAAGGAATCGGTAAGGCATTAATCGCAGAAGCAGAAAAGCATTTGCAGGAAAAAGGAGTTGCCTTTATGCAGTTGATTTGTATTCCGCAGAATGTTGAATTCTATGAAAAAGCAGGACTGGATAAAGATTGTGTATCCGTAATGGGCAAAAGAATAGGACTGTAGATTTTTGTCTACAGTCCGTATTTAATAAGATCCACTTTATTATCAATCACTTCAATACCGTCTGCACGGAGTAAATTAGCCTGGACATCGGCGCCGCCGAAGGCAAAGGCGCCGGCAAGTTCTCCCTTTGCGTTTACTACGCGATAGCAGGGTGTACCATCCGGGTCAGGATTTTTGTGCAGGGCATTTCCGACGGCGCGGCACATTTTCGGATTACCGGCCATCGCAGCTACTTGAGCGTAGGTAGCTACTTTCCCACGAGGAATGTGCTTCACTGCTTCATAAATACGTCTGGTTGGATTGTCTGTAACCAAGTCGTAACTTTCGGAAATCATACGCTCTATGTCTTTGCGTGGAATCGAACCATCGAGAATAATTGTGCTCCAGTGTTCTTTATTCTGGTGCCATCCCGGAATTACGGAGGAGTAAGTGCTACGCCAGAAGTCACGCCACTCGGGGTCTAATTTTACATTTAAGTTTATAAAGCCGTCGCGCTCGTAAGTCCAAAGAAAGACCTTTCTGCTTTTTTTCACACGGACAAGCTGCCAGTTCGGATCGTGGAACGGCGCGTCCTGATAAGTGTTCGGAAAGGATAATCCGTATTCGAGGGCTTCTTTTCGGGTTTTCATAATCCACCTCAATAATAGTAGTAGTGATTTATCTTAGCATGAAAAAAGAGTGGGGGACAAGACAGATTTTGCAACATGGTTTCTGTTTTTTGCATCTTGGTAGAGGATTGGTTGAATCCATCAAGTGGGTGTGATATCGTGCACTCAAAGTAGAATACCGGGATAGGAGAAGATGGATTTATGGAAAAGAAGAAACAGGAAAAGGTGTTATCGGTAGTTGTATTGGTATATATTGTGTGTGTTGTTTTTCGCTTATTTGAGTATTTCATTTTGCAGACAGATAAGACATGGGTCGGTGAAGCAGTAGTGCATAAGCTGATAGGCATTGTTATTCTATATCTGGCAGTTCAGATGCAGGGATTTTCGTGGAATGATATCGGATTTGTAAAAGAAAAGGCAGTGAAGTATTTGCTAAAAGGACTTGCATTTGGATTGAGTATTTTTGCAATTGCATATGCGGCGGAAACATTGGTTGTTATGGCACAGGGAAGATTTGATTCCTTGCAGCTCTATGTCAGCGCATATGCGGTAGATGAAAATATCGGATATCAGACCGAAATGGTGTTTTTCTTAATTTGTATATTAGGAAATATAGTAAACGTTATTATGGAAGAGGGTATTTTCAGAGGTTTATGTATCCGGATTTTAGAAAAGAAATACCACTTTATTTTTGCGGCGGTTATCTCGTCAGTTTTATTTGGGATGTGGCATATGGTAGCTCCCATCCGCAATTATGTGGACGGAACTTCAAGTATGGGAGGAATGATTGCCAATATTATAATGTTGGTTGTGACCTCCGGATTGGTTGGGTTTAAGTTTTCGTTACTGACAAAAATCACAGGAAGTCTTTATATGGCAATGGGAGACCACTTTGTTAACAACACAATTGTGAATCTGTTACATGTGGTATCAACAACCGGTGCAGATGAGATGATGGTTTTGCGTGTGGCAATTGCGCAGTCTTTATCCTGCGTAATGGTACTGATTTATTATATTCTTGCTTATCGTAAAAAAGAAAAATAAACGCTGTACCCCTTTTTATGCTATGATGTCACTAGAATGACGAAGCAGAAAGGGGTTTGTGGATGCGTCTGATTTTGAATGAAAGACCGGAGTTGGAAAAACCGGAAGTTACCATTGCATATTCCGAGATGACGGCGAGTGTGAAGCGGGTGGCCGATTTTGTCCGCTCGTTGGAACAGACTGTTTTATGCAAAAAGGATGAAGAAGAATGCAGTGTCCCGGTTGGAGATATTTTTTATATTGAGAGTGTGGATAAGAAGACTTTTGTATACTGTGAAAAAGAAGTTTATATGTGTAGCCTTCGATTGTATGAGATTGAAAAAATCGTATCGCAGGCCGGTTTTGTACGTGTGAGCAAATCCACTATTTTAAATATTGAGCAGCTAAAGGGTGTAAAAACCTTGGTGAATAGCCGTTTGGAAGCGATTCTTTCCAACGGAGAGCGGGTTTGTGTTACACGCAAGTATTTAAAGGGTATCCGCGAAGCACTGATAAGGAGAAACAGTTAATGAAAAAAATGATTTCTAATATATTGGCGACAACAGGGATTGTATTACTTGTATTGTCAGTTGTGGCACTTTGCTATGGAGGAACTGTAATATTTATCAATACGATTTTTCAGATATTGGCTGTAAACACGGTAGTTTATTTGGGACTGTATCTGTTGGAACTTTTAGAGTTTCGTTATCCGATTCTGGAGACCGGAGTCAAGTTGTTATACATTCTTGGCATAGTGTTACTGACCGGTTGGTTGCTTGGATGGTATGAGTTTGTATCCGTTGCTGTGCTGGGAATTATGACAGTGATAGTGATGATTGTATGCGTATGTTTGGATACGTTAAATTTAAGAACAGAGGTAAAAGAGATTAATGAGTTGTTGGAGGAACGATGAAAGAATATAGTTATATTACATTAATGGAGAATCCGGAAATCAAAGATGTAGCGGCATCTTGGTTTCATAGTAAATGGGGTGTGCCGAAAGAGGCGTACTTAGATTGCATGGATGCATATTTGAATAAAGAGACAGAGAATGGTTGGTATTTATGCCTGGACGGTGAAAAGATTGTTGGCGGATTAGGCGTTATTGATAATGATTTTCATGATAGAAAAGATCTTACGCCAAATGTTTGTGCCGTTTATACAGATGAGGAATACCGTTGTAAAGGAATTGCCGGAAAGTTATTAAATCTGGCAGTGTCAGACATGAAGAGTAAAGGAATCACACCAATTTATTTGGTGACAGATCATACCGATTTTTATGAAAGATATGGTTGGGAGTTTTTATGCATGGTACAGGGAGATGACGAACCGGAAATGACAAGGATGTATGTGCATAGGTAAATCAGAGTGTGGAGGAGTTATATATGTACATAGAAACAGAACGATTGATAA
>JAZMZZ010000169.1:0-3965 GCA_045586245.1 Lachnospiraceae bacterium
AATCCACGGGAAAAGTCCTGAATCTTAAATGCGGTAATCGCCACCATGAATGCGATGGAGCCTGCCGCATTGGCCTTAAATACATTTATAAATTCTGTCTCTACCTTCTGCGTACGCTTTGGCGTATACATTTTATTCATATAGTACAGAATCATATAAATCGGGACAACAAAATAAAGAGCGGCAAAATAGAATCCCATTGAATGCGCGCCCTTGGTTTTATCCGCAAAAGGTC
Source organism: Lachnospiraceae bacterium (assembly GCA_045586245.1). Classification (GTDB taxonomy): domain Bacteria; phylum Bacillota; class Clostridia; order Lachnospirales; family Lachnospiraceae; genus RGIG8767. The sequence goes on from JAZMZZ010000169.1 coordinate 236, forward strand.
CTTCAAACTTTAAATACCAGGAAAGCATATAAGAACCTATTATGACCAATGCATCAATAATAACATGCAGTCGGTTAAAATATTTCTGGTTATCTTTAATCATACTGCCACCCTGTTAATCATATCTCCGTATATCTTACAATATTCTGCCCAAAATCACAACTGAATTTTTTCTAAAGAGGCTGTTTGAGGCCTGGGTTTGGAGTTTAAGAAGGTCCGTTGTCCTTATATTTTCCAAAACCGCCCCACAAATAGTCTCTTCATCAAAAAGTATAAAAAGTAATAATACATTAAATATATAGAACATCAATATAATATTCTCACAAGAGAAAAATGTGCCAAAATACTATTATTTCAGCACATTTCATTAATCTTCTTATTTTGTATTTTCCATATATCTTCAAATTATGAAATATGGTTCGTAATATATTATCCGGTTATTCTACGGATAATATTCCATAAAAGTTCCAATTCGATTAGTATATAGTTTTTTAGATTACATGGTTTGAATGGGACTTTGTGAGTACGGCCTTCGGTTGAAAAATATAGTTTGAAACCGTTTATAAGGCCTTTGCAATAGGTTTTGCCATGTCCTTTCTTAATAAAGAAAGCAATTTTTATCAAAAAGCCTAGGATAAGGAAGGGCAGGTTAAAAATAATCTGAAGAAGGGGCATGTTTTTCAAAATCAAATATATGCTGTTTCTGGACGATAGATTGATTTTGAATTCATTGTAGCGGGAACCGCTAAAGCCGCTTCCGGCATGGTATACAACTGCTGACGGTTCGTAGCGGTTTGTGTATCCGTGAATACGGGCACGCCAGCCAAGGTCCACGTCCTCAAGATAAGCAAAATGGTTCTCATCAAAGAAGCCTATTTCGCGCAATATGTCCATGCGATAGATTGTTGCACCGCCACAGCTACTGAAAATTCTGGTGGGCTTCGTGTAATGGTCTGCTACTGTTTTACCTTTACCAAGGGCAAACGCCCATCCGAGGGCACAGTATAAATCTCCTGCGCCGTCCAAAAGTTCAGGGGTATGCATCTGAAGCATCTTAGCACTAATGGAAAAGGCGTTTTTATGGGCATCCATTGCCGCTTCCATGCGCAGAACAAAATCCGCTTCCACCGCAACATCATTGTTAAGTAACAGGGCATACGGAGTCTTGACTCTCTCCAGTCCACGGTTAACCGCAGGCGCGAAGCCGATATTTTCTGACAAAAATATCGTTTCCACATTCAAAAACTTTTCCTTTAGCAATTCCACACATCCATCCGTAGAGCCGTTATCTACTACGATAACGTGAAAATCATACGGTTCACACTTCTGCAGGGAAAGAAGGCAGTTCTCTAAATATTCAATTCCATTATAATTCGGGATAATAATGGTGGTTTTCATCTGATTGACATAAATCTCCCTATTTCAGAAATTTTATTTAACAAAATGTGGATCGTACAGAATTCTGTATTCTGTATTTTCTTGTGTTAAATCAAGATTTATTTTTTCTTTCTGGTAATTTCTATTTTTAATATCTTCCATAAGTTCAGGTCTTATCGCAGCATTCCTTGCGTCCACACAGTCACAATTCTGCTGAAGCGCCATTCTATGGATATATCCGCTAAATTTAGCAGGCAGTCCTGCATATGGGCATGTACCGTCTTTTTCAACGATACCAGATGTTATTTTATTATTCTCAATTACCGGTCCTGCTACGATTCCGATATCTTTTCTAACTTTAAAGATATCTTCCACTGTCCCATTGCCATATTCGACACGGTAAAATCCATTGTGCTTTGTATGGACAACACGCACCGGAATATCGTTAACATAAAGTGTATTATCATCCTTTATTATGTTACCGGCATGCATGGAACCCAGATATATTTCCAAGGCTGATTCCACCGCACGCTTACCGGCCTCATACGCGTAAAGCTTACTCTGCGGATTCGCAGCCGTCGATGATTCATGACATCTCCAGTGATAAAGCACCTTATTCACATGCAAAATCTCATCTAAAGGCTCTTTCATTAAAAATGCACGGAGTACCAAATCATAATCCTGTGCCCCATCGAATTCCTTGCGGAAACCGACTTTCTTCATTAACTCTGCCTTCATTACTAAAAAATGGCAAATATAGTTATTTGAGAGCAGTAAATCAAAATTAAATCCTGTTTTAATGTGTGGTTCGTAGTATTTTTTTGCCTCTGTATCGCATTTATCTTCATCCGAATACACAAATGCTACTGATTTTTTGTCTTTTTTTGCCGCCTCAATCGCAGTAACCATTTCATACAGAGCATCCGGTGTCAATAAATCATCATGATCCAGCAATCCGATATAATCACCGGTTGCATTTAAAACCGCCGCATTCGTATTCTCGGAAATCCCTTTATTTCCGGCAATACGCACATATTTAATCCGGGAATCCGAAGCATAAATACTACCAAAATCACTGTTTCCGCCATCTGTTACATCGCATGCTGTTCCACACACAAGGTCTTTTACCACATCTGTCTTAGATGCATCCGCCAATATCAATTCCCAGTTGGAATAGGTCTGTGCCAATACGGAATCCATCATCGCACGCGCAAATTCCGGTTTGGTTTCATACATCGGAACCACAATACTGACTTTAGGCGCATTTTCAAAAACAAATGCTCGTTGTCGTTGCAATTCCTCTTCCGGCACAGGTACATAGTTATACCCTGCCATATAAAGAGGCGAAGTACGCGCATACAGGCGTTCTCTAAGCGCATAGTAAGTGTCCGATATTCCGTTTTTCTTACAATAATAGTACGTCTTCTTAAGATTCGCCGTAATGCTCATACTTTATCTCCAAATCCTACCGTTACAATTATATTTCGATTAAAGCCTTAAGGTTTTTGGTTAATTCTGCATTTTTCTCTTCCGCATCCTTAAGTCCTGTGCCTTTTACACCCATATAGAACTTAATCTTCGGCTCTGTTCCCGAAGGACGCGCACAGCACCAGGAATCGTTTGTCAAATCAAAATACAATACATTGGACTTCGGAAGCCCGGTCGTACTTTCTTCTCCGGTTTCCAAATTCACAATCTTATCGCACAAATAATCGCGCATGGATACCACTTTTAACCCACCAAATGCTTTCGGTGGATTGTTGCGCAGTTTCTCCATAATTTCCGCAATCTGTTTGGAGCCGTCAATTCCCTTTAATGTGATGGTATAGAGATCTTCCTTGAAATAACCATAGTCTTCGTACATTTGAAGCATCTGGTCCCAAACAGTCTTACCGTTCTTTTTGCACCATGCAGCAACTTCGCATAGGCACATAACCGCTACAATGGCATCTTTGTCACGCGCATGGGTTCCCGCAAGACATCCATAGCTTTCTTCCAAACCAAATACATAATTATTGGAGCTAGTCTGCTCAAAGAATTTAATCTGTTCGCCAATATATTTAAACCCGGTGAGCACTTCAATTAATTCCACATCGTATACTTTTGCAATGACATCCGCCATATTGGTAGTAACAATTGTTTTTACCAAAGCAGGATTCACAGGCATCGTGCCTGTCGCTCTGCGCTCACGTAAAATATAGTCCGCAATCAGCATGCCCGACATATTTCCGGTAAACGGAACGTACTCGCCACTCTTTGTATCCAGCGCATAAATCCCCAGACGATCCGCATCCGGGTCCGTTGCCAGAACAATATCCGCATTCACTTCTTTTGCCAGTTTCAGTGCAAGTGT
>JAZMZZ010000170.1:0-9750 GCA_045586245.1 Lachnospiraceae bacterium
AGATTCCAATGCTCAAAATTCTTACGCCATAGCCATTGACCTTGGTACGACTACACTTGCCTTTGCACTTGTTGATACAACAACCGGTCAGGTTGTCCATACAATAACTATGCTCAATTCCCAGCGAAAATACGGGGCGGACGTACTTTCCCGAATTCAGACATCTGTTGAGGGTAAGAGGGAAGACCTTCGCAAAAGTATCCAAAAAGATTTATGCGAGGGTATGGATAGGTTAATAAAAGAGTACAGAAATGTATCGGAAGGGATAGGTTTATCCAAACAACAGTCTTTGGATATTGGGCAAATTGTGATTTCCGGAAATACCACAATGATTCATTTACTAATGGGTTATGATTGTTCTACGCTTGGCGTGTATCCATTTACACCTGTGAATACAGATACAATTATTGGAACCACAGAAGAAATATTAGGATACCGGAAGCAGGACAAAGAAATAAAAGTAACTATTTTACCGGGTATTTCTGCCTTTATTGGCGGTGATATTGTGTCCGGACTTTATGCGCTTGATTTTACCCAAACAGAAAGAATAAGTCTGTTCGTAGACCTTGGAACAAATGGTGAGATTGCACTTGGAAATGCAAACAGACTTTTGACGACATCTGTGGCAGCAGGACCGGCTTTTGAGGGTGGTAATATTTCCTGCGGAACGGGAAGTGTGGCAGGTGCGATTTGTGCTGTTGAGATTAATAACGAGAAGTCTGGTATACAAATAAAGACCATCCAAAACGCTCCACTAAGCGGCATTTGCGGAACAGGTGTCATTGAAACGGTAGCGGAATTGTTAAAATGCGGACTTTTGGATGAGACAGGCTTGCTTGCGGATGAATATTTTGACGATGGATTTTTACTTGCAGAGCTATCGGAAGAAGGCAGTGACAAGAAAAGCCACATGTACAACCGGATAGTTTTTACCCAACAGGATATCCGCCAGTTCCAGCTTGCCAAGGCAGCAGTGCGGACGGGCATAGAGGTTTTAATAAAGGACTACGGCATTACAGCAGACAAAATAGACAAGGTCTATATTGCCGGTGGCTTTGGCTATCATCTTAATGTAAAAAAAGCAGAATCCATCGGATTGCTACCACCGGAACTTGCAACAAAAGCAGTGGCAGTGGGCAACACTTCCCTTGCCGGAGCCGTCAAATATCTTTCAGACAAAAACGCAATAAAAACCATACAAGGAATAAAGAATGCATCCGAAGATATTATTCTGGCAAATGATGAGGATTTTCAGGAACTTTATCTGAAAAATACTTGCTTAGGACAATAGAAAATGCTATTATTTTGGCAGATACAACTGACGGAAAACATATATGTGCACAGGGCATATATGTTTGTGGAGTTCACCACATGAAGTATCTGTTAACGGCCGACCGTCTGGGCAGAAATTTTTGTGAAAAAGGCAGAGATTTGTGCTCAGCCGGTCGTTTTTTCATACAAAATTTCAACTTCAAACACAGATAAGGAGAAAAGCATGGAAAAGAGAAACATTGCAACAGAGTTAAGCACGAACGCATACCCGGGACGTGGTATCATCATCGGAAGAAGTAAGGACGGAAGCAAGGCAGTAACCGCATATTTTATCATGGGCAGAAGTGAGAACAGCCGTAACCGTGTATTTGTGGAAGATGGCGAAGGCATCCGTACACAGGCATTTGACCCATCTAAGTTAACAGACCCGTCATTAATTATTTATGCACCGGTACGTGTTCTTGGTAACAAGACCATCGTTACAAACGGTGACCAGACGGATACCGCATATGACGGAATGGCAGAAGGCAAGAGTTTTGAGCAGAGTTTAAGAGTACGCCGCTACGAGCCGGACGGACCAAACTACACACCTAGAATTTCAGGCGTTTTACAGGTGCAGGACGGTGCATTCCACTATGCAATGTCTATTTTAAAGAGCAACAACGGTGACCCGGATGGCGACAACCGTTATACATTTACTTATGAAAATCCAAAGGCAGGCGAGGGACGTTTCATCCATACTTACATGCATGATGCGAATCCGTTACCAAGTTTTGAAGGCGAACCAAAGTGGATTGCGATTGAAGAAGATATCGATGCGTTCACAGACCTTTTATGGACGAATTTAAATGAAGACAATAAGGTTTCTTTGTTTGTGAGATACATTGACATCGCCACAGGTGCTTACGAGACAAGAATTGCAAATAAAAACTGCTAATCAATACTAAATTCAGACTTTTACACATACAATGGAGGATATTATGAACGAATACGAATTAAAATATGGCTGTAACCCGAACCAGAAACCGGCAAAAATCTATATGAATGACGGAAGTGACCTTCCGATTCAGGTACTTAACGGAAGACCGGGTTACATTAACTTTTTGGATGCATTTAACGGCTGGCAGCTTGTAAAAGAATTAAAGCAGGCTACAGGCCTTCCTGCAGCAACTTCTTTTAAGCATGTATCGCCGGCAGGTGCGGCAGTTGGTTTACCGATGAGCGATACATTAAAGAAGATTTACTGGGTGGATGATTTGGGCGAACTTTCCCCACTTGCATGTGCATACGCAAGAGCAAGAGGCGCGGACAGAATGTCATCTTTTGGTGATTTCATCGCATTATCTGATGTTTGTGATGCTTCTACAGCAAGCATTATCAAAAGAGAAGTTTCCGACGGTGTTATCGCACCGGGTTACACAGACGAAGCGCTTGCCATTTTAAAGGCTAAGAAAAAGGGCGGCTACAATGTAATTCAGATTGATCCGGATTACGTTCCGAATCCGGTAGAGCATAAGGAAGTTTTCGGTGTAACATTTGAACAGGGGAGAAATGAAATCGATATTAACGATTCTTTATTTGAAAATATCGTAACCAGAAATAAGGAACTTCCTGAAAATGTAATCATCGACATGAAGATTGCACTTATCACATTAAAATATACACAGTCCAACTCTGTATGCTATGTAAAAGACGGTCAGGCCATCGGTATCGGTGCGGGCCAGCAGTCCAGAGTGCATTGTACAAGACTTGCGGGAAGCAAGGCTGACAACTGGTTGCTCCGTCAGTGCCCGAAGGTAATGAACCTTCCGTTCCTTGATACCATCGGACGTGCGGACAGGGACAATGCGATTGACAATTACATTGGTGAAGAATACATGGATGTTCTTGCTGAAGGTGCATGGCAGAGAGTATTTAAAGAGAAACCTTCTGTATTTACGGCAGAAGAAAAGAGAGAATGGTTAAATCAGATGGACGGAGCAGTACTTGGTTCCGACGCTTTCTTCCCATTCTCAGACAATGTGGAACGTGCTAAGAAGAGTGGTGTAAAATACATCGTTCAGCCGGGCGGTTCCATCAGAGACGATGCAGTAATCGAATGTTGTGACAAATACGATATGGTTATGGTATTTAACGGCGTACGTTTATTCCATCACTAATCGTATATAAGCCTTTGGGAGAGGGCTTATTTGGTAAGAGGGAATTGGTATGATTGAATATCGAAAGCATGAACAACACGGGGATAATGTTGGAACGGCAATTAAGCATACCACCGTTTATTATTTGAAGCGGCTGATGTTTGGCGGTTATCTGGTAACAGCACTGTTATTGTTGTTGCAGATTGGGTTGTTGTTGTCGATGTTATTCTGGCTAAACAATTATGCGAACCTGTATTATGAAGGTTCGTTCCTGCTTGGCATTATCTGTACGATTTTTATTATGAACGGACAAAGCAATCCGGCTTACAAAACGTCATGGATTATTATTATCATGGCGTTTCCGGTGGCCGGAACGCTGATTTATCTGTACATGAAGTATAATGTCGGTACTCTTGCGACCAAGAAAGTAATTCTGGAGATTAACAAAGAGACCGGGCGTTATATTGCGACCGATGAACGGGTAAAAAACGATATCAAAGAAGAACACTCGGATTTGGAGAAGATGGCATTTTATCTGGAGAAAAAAGGAAATGCCGCTACTTACGAGAATTCGTCCATGGAATATTTTGCGCTTGGTGATAATGCGCTGGAACCGATTCTTAGTGCATTAGAGTCGGCAAAGAGATTCATATTTATTGAATTTTTCATGGTAGAAGAAGGTATTTTCTTTGACCGGATCTTAGAGGTTTTGGAGCGTAAGGCAAAAGAGGGCGTGGAAGTGCGCTTTATGTACGACGGATTTGGTTGTGCGGCACTGCTTCCGCGTAATTATACCGAAGTGCTTAAGGAAAAAGGTATTCAGGCCAGATGTTTTTCCAAGATATATCCGTTTTTGTCCACGCATTATAATAACCGTGACCACCGTAAGATTATTTTGGTGGATGGCAGATGTGCATTTACGGGCGGTATTAATTTATGTGATGAATACATTAATGCAATCGAAAAATACGGACATTGGAAGGACAATGTAGTCATGGTAAAAGGAGAAGCCGTAAAAGGCTTTACGCTTTTATTCATGCAGACCTGGAATTCGGTTGCTTACAAGAACGGGATTGATTACGAATCCTATTTAACAACTTATCCGGTAGAAGAAAAAGGATATGTGATTCCGTATGGGGACGGACCTTATCAGATGGAGAGCGTGGCAGAGAATGTGTATTTGGACATTCTTGCCAATGCAACGGATTATGTCTATATCATGACACCGTATCTGATTTTGGACCATGAGATGGAAAATGCCATTGCGCATGCGGCAAAAAGCGGGATTGATGTAAGAATTATTCTGCCGCATATTCCGGATAAGAAGATTGCATTTTATATTGCAAGAACTTACTATAGGAAACTGCTTGTAGCAGGGGTAAAAATTTATGAATACAGACCGGGCTTTATCCACAGCAAGACGTTTTTGTGTGATGATAGGATAGCAACGGTCGGAACCGTCAATCTGGACTTCCGCAGTTTGTATCTGCATTATGAATGTGGATGCGTTTTTTACAAAAAAGACGGAATTTCGGATATCAAACGGGATTTTGAAGAGACATTTACAAAATGCATTGCCGTAGACCGGGATTATTATGAGAGTATCCCGATAGGGCAGAGGGCAGCCGGCAGACTGCTTCGCATTTTTGGACCGATATTATAAAGACATAAGGAGACAGTAACATGGACAAACCGGTATTGGTGATTATGGCAGCAGGTATGGGTAGCCGTTACGGCGGATTAAAGCAGATTGACCCGGTGGATGAGCAGGGCAATATTATTATGGATTTCAGTATCTACGATGCCGTAAGAGCAGGATTTGGAAAAGTCGTATTTATTATTAAGCATCAGATTGAGGAAGAATTTAAGCGTTCTATCGGAGAGAGAATTTCCAAGTATGTGGATGTGGAATATGTATTCCAGGAACTGGACAAATTGCCGGAAGGATTTTCTATTCCCGACGGCCGTGTAAAACCGTTTGGTACAGGGCATGCAATTCTTTGTGCAAAAGATGTGATTCACGGACCGTTTGCGGTAATCAATGCAGATGATTACTACGGAAGCCATGCATTTGAAGAGATTTATAAACAGTTAACAACGATTGCAGACGATGACAAATACCGTTATGCAATGGTCGGATATGAGTTGCATAAGACTTTAACCGAGAATGGACATGTTTCAAGAGGTGTCTGTGTAGTGGATGAAGATAACAAGCTGGTTACCATTAACGAACGTACACATATCGAAAAACATGGTGACAATGCTGAGTATACGGAAGACGGTTCCCAGACCTGGACCGTACTCCCAAAAGATTCTTTAGTGTCCATGAATATGTGGGGATTTACCGGTAGTCTGCTAAAGGAACTGGAAGCCCGTTTTGTAACATTCCTTGAAAAGGAACTTCCTGCAAATCCTGAAAAAGCAGAATTTTTTCTCCCGTTTGTGGTGGATGAACTGTTACAGGAAGGCAAGGCAACCGTAGAAGTCCTTAAGACACCGGATGTATGGCATGGAATCACATACAAGGAAGATAAGCCGCAAGTAGTAGAGGCAATCGGTAGATTAAAGGCACAGGGATTGTATCCGGATGTGCTGTGGAAATAGTGGTTTTAGAGTGCTTTTCGATAAAGAGGGGATTTCATGGAAGTAAAGAAAGTAATTTGTCCTAACTGTGGGGCGGCAATTTATGAAAACGAAGCAAGTTGTCCGTTCTGCGGATACATAAATATTCCGGGCGCAGAAGAGAAGTTTATGCGCGATATTAAAAAGACCGAACGGGACATGAGTTATATTCCGCAATTGCAAAAGGCGGAATATAAAAAGACTATGTCTAAGAGCAGTAAAATAATCTTTATTACAATTGGGATTACGGCTCTTATCGCAGCGGTTTTATTAGGGATTCATTTGCTTTTTGAGAACGTCATTTTTGCTTATAATGAAGATGATGCCAAGGCGCAGATGTTATGGAACAAAGAGAATTATCCGATTCTGGATGAGATGTATGCCAATGGGGATTATGACGGTATCATTGAATTTGAGAATGAGTTATTTGAGAAAAATGCAAAAGAAAAAACAAGCTACCACATATATGAATGGGAGCATTCTGATTTTATGACCGGATACCGGAATTATTCCATGGTAGAGTACTATTTTAAGGTGCTGGATGAAGGAGAAGAACTTTCCAAGTATAGCAAAGAGAACCTCGTATATTATTGTATGTGGTTTTATTACAGGCAATATGGCCAGGAAGGTACCTACATGACATTCACGGAGGATGAAATAGAAATATTGGACGGATACCGTGAGATTACAAATGGATATTTATTCGGACGTATGGGATTTACGCAGGAAGAAGCCGATGAACTTTTGAAAAAAGCGACCGATGAATATAATTATCTCAAAGCGAAAGAATGTTATGATTACGGAAAAAAGGTCGGAGACCGTTTCAAATAATGGATTCGTGTATCGATACATAGGAAAATTTTGGAGGGGATAGTATGAAGTGCCCGAATTGTGGAGCAAATTTAACAATTGATGACGAAGTATGTTCGTTTTGTGGAATAGAGAGTCCTTTTGCGGAAAAGCACCGCGAGGAGATGAAACATTTCACAACGGATTTTAACCGTACCAAGTCGCAGGTTTTGGAGAAGACACAGACTCACAGCCGCTTTGTTGCGAAGATTATGCTGATTGCGATAATGGTTGTTTTGAATCTGGTAATGTGGATAACGGCGGCAAACAGTTATGAGGTTGAAGAGTTCGTTTTAAAGCGCAGAATTAGTAATAATTATACGGAATATAAGGCGAAACTGGATAAACTGGAGGAAGAGCAGAATTATACCGGTTTTTATGTTTTCTATTATGAGAACAGATTGTATTATTCTGACTCGTTTAAAGAATACCGCGCGGCATATAACGTAGCCAATAACTACGAAATGTTATATAACTATATAATGGAGTTGGTTACCGAAAATAGCGAGAATTCTTACTACAAACCGGAACAAAGAGTCGAGATGATAGCGCAACAGATTGACTATTTGTACCAATATTCATCTCCGTCAGAATATGCCGATATGACACAGTATTCAGAGAAACATCAGGAATTTATGGATGCGGCAGTGGAACAGATGGAAGACATTATTCAGGTGTACTTGAATATTCCGGGTGAAGAGATAGCTGAATTCAGAGACCTTTCAACAGCAAGAAAACAGATTATGATTGAGGAGGGATTGGGAATCAATGAGTAATATATATTATCAAAGACCGAATAACTCCGGTAAGAATACAAACAGAACTTCATCTAAGCAGGTGGATGTACAAAGACAGGAAAGTTATTACCAACCGAATTATCAGGCTCCGAATTACAGGACATATACTAAAGTTAACAGTATACCAAAGAGTACGGGTAAGGATTTGATTGCTAATATCATACTTGTAATATTGAGTATTTTATTTGTTATTTCATTTATTACCCTTACTGCAGAATTGACGGATATTGACAGATATTATGAGAAGGAAGCCAGTTCTTTCTGGTGGGCATATGAGAGCGGACGCTATGCGGACAGTATAAGGGACCGTTATGAGAATATATACAACGGGGTAAAAGAGACAGCAGAACTGTCACAGTGCTATGCGGTTTCTGAGTATTTTGAGGCGGCATCCCTATATAAGACAGCTGTTTGTACCGGGAAAGATGAAAAAGCCATGAAATATCTGGAAAAGATGGCGAAGGCATATTCTGAAATGGGTGATGTGTCCTATCTGGCAGAGGATATTGATGCAAAACTGGGAATTGCAGAGCTAATAAAGTAATTTGGAAAATTCGTTTGGATAACGGGAATTAACTTGACAATGAGGCCATAAAATTATAAGATATCATTTGTCGTCGGGATGTGGCTCAGGTGGTAGAGCGCTACTTTAGGGAAGTAGAGGCCGCAAGTTCAAGTCTTGTCATTCCGACTAAAAACCGAAAGAGAATATCTTTCGGTTTTTGTTTTGATAGCAGTGTTTTGTAAATATATAAGAGAATGTGAGGAGTTTATGGAAACCATTCGTTTTGAAGATTCGGGATTGGACGTTAGAATTATCAGAGCCGTAAAAGAGATGGGCTTTGAATCCATGTCACCAATCCAGCAGCAGGCGATTCCTGCAGTGTTACAGGGAAAAGACATTATCGGGCAGGCACAAACCGGAACCGGTAAGACAGCAGCGTTCGGAATTCCTGTGTTACAGATGATAGATCCCGAGAAGAAGGGTGTACAGTGTATCGTTCTTTGCCCGACAAGGGAACTTGCCATCCAGGCGGCGGATGAAATACGCAAGTATGCAAAGTATATGCAGGGAATCAAGGTACTGCCGATCTACGGAGGACAGGATATTAACAGACAAATCCGCTCACTTTCAAGCAATGTGCAGATTGTAGTCGGAACGCCGGGACGTGTGATGGATCACATGCGCCGCCATACGTTAAGACTAAAAAATATTAAGATTATGGTACTCGATGAAGCCGATGAGATGTTAAATATGGGCTTCCGCGAGGACATTGAGACCATTTTAGAAGGAGTCAATACCGAGCATCAGACCGTGCTTTTTTCGGCAACCATGCCGCAGGCGATTTTGGATATTACTTCACAGTACCAGAAGGCAGATGCAACACATATAAGGATTCAGAAAAAGGAATTAACGATTCCGCTTGTAAAGCAGTATTACTATGAAGTAAAGCGTGAGAATAAAGAAGACGTAACCGCCAGACTTTTAGATTATTACAATCCAAGACAGACACTGATTTTTTGCAATACCAAGAAAATGGTGGATGATTTGTCCGAAAAGTTAAAAGGGCGAGGTTATTTTGCGGAAGGACTTCACGGGGATCTGTCCCAGGCCCAGCGTGATAAGGTAATGAACGGATTCCGTAGCGGCACAACGGAGATTTTGATTGCAACCGATGTGGCGGCAAGAGGAATCGATGTGGATGATGTCGAGGCGGTAATTAACTATGACGTGCCGCAGGATATCGAATACTATGTACACCGTATCGGCAGGACGGGCCGCGCAGGCAGAAGCGGACGCTCGTTTACGCTGGTAGTGGGACGTGAAATATATAAAATCCGCGAGATTGAAAAGGTATGCAACACTAAAATAAAGGCAAGACGTGTGCCTTCGGGAGCCGATGTGACGGCAGCCAAATCCGAGAAGATTCTAAATGAGATTCTGACCGTGTATAAGGAGCAGGATCTGTCCAAAATGCTTCCGATTATTGAAGCAAAATTAAATGATGAAGATTGTACGGCTATGGAACTTTGTGCTGCTTTTTTAAAACAGCAGATGGGCGAAGATGCCA
>JAZMZZ010000171.1:0-2538 GCA_045586245.1 Lachnospiraceae bacterium
GCTTTCCGTAATGAGGAGTTTATCAAAAATATTCAGCAGGAATTAAAAGATTTATCGAAGGGAGAAAAATAATGTTACATCCATCTTATTCCGATTTAATGAAAGTAGTAAACAGTGAGGTAGAACCGGGCGAAGCTAAGGTTGTTAACAGCCGTTATTCCATCGTTATGGCAACTGCTAAGCGCGCAAGACAGATTATCTCCGGCGACGAACCACTTGTAGAGGGCGAAGGCAAGAAGCCATTATCCATCGCAGTGGAAGAGTTAAACGAATCACAGATTAAGATTATGAGTGATGAGGACGAAGAATAAAAAGTAGGGGGCTGGCGTTCAGCCCCTTGTGTAGTTTTTGGGAGTTTTTATGAAAATATTTTTTGTTTCGCTTGGGTGTGACAAAAATCTGGTGGATTCCGAGATGATGCTCGGTATTTTGGCAGAACGCGGGCACACGATAGTGGATGATGAAAAAAATGCGGATGTGATTGTAGTCAACACATGCTGCTTTATTTTAGATGCCAAGCAGGAGAGTATCGATACGATTCTGCAGATGGCGCAGTTAAAAGAAGAAGGAAGCCTAAAGGCACTTTTGGTAACCGGATGTCTTGGTGAGCGTTACCGTGAAGAAATCCAGAGTGAGATACCGCAGGTAGATGCGATTTTGGGAACCAATTCATTTGATAAGATTGCGGACACGATTGATGAAGTGCTGGCAGGTAAAAAGCAGAATTATTTTGCCGATATCCAGGCAGTGCCCGTACACGGACATAAGCGTATGGTGACAACAGGCGGACACTATGCATATCTTAAGATTGCGGAAGGCTGCGATAAGCATTGTACTTATTGCATTATTCCGAAAATCCGCGGTAATTTCCGCTCCGTACCGATGGAAGTGCTTGTTAAAGAAGCCAGGGAACTGGTGGCAAACGGCGTCAAAGAACTGATTTTGGTGGCACAGGAGACTACGGTTTACGGTAAGGATTTGTATGGCGAAAAATGTCTGCCGAAACTTTTAAAAGAATTTGCGGCTATCCCGGATTTGCAGTTTATCCGCATCTTATATTGTTATCCGGAAGAGATCACACCGGAATTAATTCAGGTGATAAAGGAAGAACCAAAGATTTGTCATTATCTGGATATGCCAATCCAGCATGCGGCTGACGGTGTGCTTAAGCGCATGGGGCGAAGAACGGATAATGCGCAGCTTCGAAGCATTATAGGGGAACTCCGTAAAGAAATTCCGGATATCTGCCTTCGGACAACGCTGATTACCGGTTTTCCTGGCGAAACGCAGAAGGATTTTGCCGTATTAAAAGAGTTTGTAAAAGAGATGCGTTTTGACAGACTCGGTGTTTTCCCGTATTCGCCGGAAGAAGGAACAGGAGCGGCTAAGATGAAAGGTCAGATTCCTGCCTTTATTAAGAATATGCGCCGTAATACCATTATGAAGATGCAGCAGGCAATTGCTTTTGAAAAAGCAGCGGAAATGATTGGTAATACAGTGGATGTCCTGATAGAAGGTAAATTGCCGGAGGATGGCGTGTTTATCGGAAGAACGTATAAGGATGCGCCGAATGTGGACGGTATGATTTTTATAAACAGTGACAGGGAACTGATAACGGGCGATATTATTAAGGCTCGTATAACGGATTCCCACGAATATGATTTGATAGGAGAAGAAGTATGAATTTACCCAATAAATTAACGGTGCTTAGAATGATTATGATAGTTCCGTTTGTATTTGTAATGCTGACCGATGTATGCGGGGCGGCAGGCAAATGGATTGCGCTGGCTCTTTTTGTGGGAGCAAGCCTGACGGACCTTTTAGACGGATATCTTGCCAGAAAATACAATCTGGTTACCAATTTCGGTAAGTTTATGGACCCGCTTGCGGATAAACTTTTAGTGTGTGCGGCGATGATTTGCCTGGTAGAGACCGGTAAGATTCCTTCATGGGTGGTAATCATTATTATCAGCCGTGAGTTTATTATCAGCGGCTTCAGACTGATTGCTTCCGACAATGGGATTGTCATTGCGGCAAGTTACTGGGGCAAGTTTAAGACCGTTTTCCAGATGGTAATGATTGTATTGATGATTGCCGATATTGCGGCATTAAGTCTTGTAACACAGATTGTAATGTGGATTGCCCTGATTCTTACAGTGGTTTCTTTAGTTGATTATCTGAAGAAGAACTGGCATGTTATGGGAGAACAGAAATAGATGGCAGTGACAGATGTGATGGGGATGGATAGGACTTTGGAAGAGCAGATTGTTGCCCTCATGCGTGAGAAAAACCTGACATTGGCAGTTGCAGAATCGTGCACCGGCGGTATGCTTTCGTCAAGGATAATTGATGTGGCGGGTGTTTCCGATGTGTATAAGGCCGGATTTGTGACCTACGCCAATGAGGCCAAGCAGAATCTGCTTGGGGTAAAAGAAGAGACGCTTATGCAATATGGCGCAGTCAGCGAGCAGACCGCAAGGGAGATGGTACTGGGCGCAATAAAAGCGGCAGGTGCCGATATGGCGCTTGCAACAACAG
>JAZMZZ010000172.1:0-15407 GCA_045586245.1 Lachnospiraceae bacterium
CTGTTGTATCATTAAAAGAAAACGTTATTAATGATTTATACTGCATAGCCTCTTTACATAGGATTCCTGCAGGTCTTAGGTGTAGTCCGGTAGGATTCTTAATAACTACCTTCTGGCTTACCATAGTGTATTACCTCCCAAATTAGTCTTATCAACCCAGATATTAATGATACCATTTTTATCGGATTATCTCAACCATAAAATTTATAACATTGTATTCTGGATTAAATCCGCCAATTTCTTAGCTTCCGCATCAATTAATGCCTGGTCTTTTCCTTCAATCATAACACGGACTTTCGGTTCTGTTCCGGACGGGCGGATTAATACCCTTCCTTCTCCGGCAAACATCTCTTCCAATTTGGCAATTGCAGATGCAATCTCCGGATAATCCATATAATGATCTTTCTTATGATTAGGTACTTTTGCATTTACAAGTGCCTGCGGTAACACCGTCATAATTTTGCTGAGTTCCGATAACGGCTTGCCCGTATCAACAAGCACCTGCAAAAGATGAAGCGCGCTTAAAAGGCCATCACCCGTTGTATTTTCATCCAGGAAAATAACGTGTCCGGATTGTTCCCCGCCAAGACTCGCGCCAATCTCTTTCATGCGTTCCAACACATAACGGTCACCAACCTTGGTAGTCTCAATGTTAAGGTTCTGCTCCTTAGCCATTAATGTAAATCCAAGATTTGTCATTACCGTCACTACAATTGTATCATTGTTCAACTTGCCCTGACTTCTCATATGCTTACCGACAATCGCCATAATCTGGTCGCCGTCAACCAAAGCACCGTTTTCGTCCACAGCAAGAAGTCTGTCAGCATCACCGTCAAATGCAAGACCGATATTGGCCTTTTCGTATACTACGCGGGCCTGCAATTCTTCCATATGGGTAGAACCGCAGTTTGCATTAATGTTAGTTCCGTCCGGATTATTATGAATAGCGATTACTTCTGCACCGAGTTCTTTGATCGCTTCCACGGATGTATAGAAGGAGGCACCTTCTGCCGCATCCACAACCACTTTCATACCTGTCAAATCAACCGGTACGGACTGGATGGCATGATTAATATATTCTTCCCTTGCATCGGTGCGATATTTGATCTTACCCACGCGTGAACCGGTTGGGAAAGGAACATCTTTCATGTTGCTCTTAATAAGCGCTTCAATCTCATCTTCCATCTCGTCCGGTAATTTGTATCCGTTTCCGTCGAAAAATTTAATTCCGTTAAATTCAACCGGATTATGGGAAGCCGAAATCACAACTCCGGCATCCA
The DNA here is from genome assembly GCA_045586245.1 of Lachnospiraceae bacterium. GTDB lineage: Bacteria > Bacillota > Clostridia > Lachnospirales > Lachnospiraceae > RGIG8767. The sequence goes on from JAZMZZ010000172.1 coordinate 1,281, forward strand.
CTTTATATTTTCTGGTAAGATATGCAACTGCAGGCGTTGGAATCACACCCACGTAAACTGCATTCGCGCCCACGCTGCACACACCTGCCATCAAAGCATTGGCAAGCATATCACCGGAAATACGGGTATCACAGCCCACCATAATCGTCGGTTTATGTTCTTTTTCTTTTGTTAAAACATACGCACCGGCCTGCCCAAGCTGCATCGCCAAAAGCGGTGTTAACTCTTCATTTGCAACGCCTCTTACACCATCTGTACCAAATAATCTAGCCATTTATTCTTACTCCTCCTCGAGCACAATGTGTACGGTTCCGCCGTCTTTAAGATATACATATTCAGGCAAATCAAAAGTGGCTCTCGGATAATAATTTCCACCTTTAATTGCATCTGTTTCTTCTATTAATGCCAAATGATAGCTCACATCAACCGTTCCTGTAATAGCACTCGCATCAATAGCCCCTACCGGTGCTGCTAAACCGGCAACTTTAACAGATACGGAATCTTCCAATCCGCGCAGCTTAGCAACATATCCTTCCGGCACATTGGTAAGCGTAATGTTTTCTGCCGGAATTTCCAAAGTACGGATAGTCTCTTCTTCTACAACCGCAGTAACACTTGCCATGCCATCAAAACCACTGTCTGCCAGAATCGCATTATCCGGAAGGTATTTCTTCAATTCCACTTCCGTTGTCACATTACCCGTTGCGTCCGTCAAATCAACCGCACCTTCTACCAAAATTCCGTTGATATTCTTTAGCACGGAAGGTTTCGCCGCAATGGTAATCACGGAAGGATCTACAATAAACTGATTCGTAAATATATATCCTTCCTGTGGCGTTCCTTCTGCCGTATATTCAAGCGGAATCTCCTTTTTCTGGAGGATGGACGCAGTCGTAAATACTTCACTGACACTCTTTGTCAGCTTTGTATCATCCACTTCACGTCCGTCTGCATCATACAGATGAACCGGAAGTGTAATATTGACATCACTCATCGCTCCGTCCACATTAATCTCTACTGCCGTAGATGCAATCCGGCTTACTATGGATTCCGGACCGGAAATGATAACCGCATTCTGATCGGTACTGATATTTCCAAGCAGATAACCCTCTGCCGGCTCATTAGCAACTTTCACACTGATACGCTTTTGAAGTTTCATTACATTTTCTATGTTAACTTCCACGTATTCTTTATCCGCTACAATACTCTCAATCTTACTGTCCGACTTAGTCGTTGTAATCGCAATCGGAAGACGGTTGCCATCCGTCATCTCACTGACATCTGCTGTTGCCACAATATTCTTCTCCGAAAAATCGGAAAAAACGCTGCGGCTTGCCCTTACCGTCACACGGATTGTATCCGTATCATCTAATATTTCCACATATTTACCCGCGTTGGTTAATGTGTTCATGTTCAGAAGCTGAACCGCAACCGTATATACTCTCTGCGATACCGGGTCATTGATATTCATAGATATCAGCCACAAGCAGCATGCACAGAATAATGCCGCGAGCTTTAGTCCAAGATTATGAGTCAGCTTTCTTTTCATTCTTAGCCCATCCTTTCCATAATCTTAACTTTCTGTCTTCTGTTGTCTTATTCTGAATCTTTGACAGGACCTCTTCCAGTCCTTCCTGGTTTAATCCTCTCTTAAGTTCACCCTGATATGCCGCACTAATCATACCGTTTTCTTCCGATACAATCAGTGTAAGCGAATCCGTTGCTTCCGAAATACCAATACCGGCACGGTGCCTTGTACCAAGCGCCTTACTTAATCCGGTATTCTCAGAAAGAGGAAGATAACAGGTTGCGGAAGTCACCCTGTCGCCCCTAATAATCACTGCCCCATCATGTAACGGCGTGTTCTTTTCAAATATATTAATAAGCAACTGGCTGCTTACCAATCCATCCACTTCAATACCTGTAGCCTCATAATCGGCAAGGGAATCATTCTGTGCTACAACAATCAATGCACCGGTACGTACACGGGACATCTCAACACAGGCTTTGCTGATTTCCTGTATGGTTTTATCCGAAAACAAGCCACCCTCTGCGCTCTTAATATCAATCGGCAAAAGACCGTTCATAATATTCTTCTTACCAAGTTCCTCAAGCGCACGACGAAGTTCCGGTTGCAAGACAATAATAATTGCTATAACCGCAATAGAGAACACATTTCGGACAATCCAAATAATGGTATTCATCCCCATAATCGCTGCGATTAAAATAAATACCAGAATAACAACAAGTCCCTTCAGAAGATTCCATGCTTTCGTATTCTTAATCCATATAAGAATGTGATAAATCAGAATGGAAAGAATGAGAATCTCCAATATATCGGAATATTGAATTGTTTCCATTTTCGGAATGTGCAGAGACGATAAATACGTATCTGCAAAAAGTCTCAATTGTTCCATATTCCTTAGTCCTTAGCTACCTTTTTTACTCCTTTGTCCGCACTTGCCGCCGTACGTGCCTTTCCTGCCGAAGATCTTGCCACGCCATTGGCAGTCTTTATACTTGCAGGAACCTGGCTATGTGCGGTGCTACGCGCAGGTGCACCCTTCTTGGAATTAATTTTTTTAACCTTCTTATCCGGTGTCGATACCGCAATCTTCGGTACCGCTTTTACATAATAATAGTATTCGTCATCTTCAAACTGGACATTCTCCGTTCTGCGGTAATCCAGATTGAAAAATAGAAACTGTACGGCAAAACACAATGCCACAGCCACCACGGAACCGAAAATAATTCCCAGGATATTGTAATTCAAATCCATTATCAAATCGCCCATCAAAAGAATTACAACATCTGCAAGAACACCCACAATGATTGCAACTGTCCAGCTGTAATCCATGGACATTCTACGGATGATATATACCAGAATCAATGTAATGGCAAATGCAGCAATCGTAACAATCATTGCCTTATTACCAATTAATCCGTCCAAAATGAATCGCAATTTACTCATCATGGTCTCTGAGCCCATGGAAGTAATTGTAGAGGCATTCATTTCAGTATATTCAACAAGATACGAAATAATGACACCAAATGCTACCGACACAATAGAAGCCGGTCCGCCAAGCAATCCCATTGCAACCGGAATCACATAAGGAATCTTAAGCATAAAGAAAATCGGAGTAAGCAATACTACAAGTGTTTCCTTCGGTGCAAATCTCAAATACAGCAAAAACATAACCATAAACATGGCTAATACAACAAGTGCACATTCCAGTGACAGTGCGTAGTAATGCAATAACATAAACACCGCGCCCAGAAATGCAATCGTCTTTAACGGCATAAAAGAACAAAACAGTGCTGCCACTAATACAACCGTCATGCTGTCAATCCGATCCATGTATCCTATTTTTGCATTAATAAGCAAAAAGACAATCATTGCCAGCATAAACTTCAATACCGGATCAATATATGCCTGATTTTTTGCATAAATCTGCTTAATATACTCTTTTGCAACCAATAAACTAGACATTTGAATTACCCTTTATTCCCTAACATTTTATTCATAGTACTTATACAATTTTCTCAAATTACCGTAATATGTCCTAAGGCTCTGACGCGCACGGTTGTACCGGTATAATGCAACAAAATACACTATTACCACATATATTCCGACCGTAATCAGATAAACCACTGCCAAATCCTTACCGGTCTGAATCAAATCAATTTTGTACAAATCTTTTAACAATGAATCAAAATCATATAACAATGCCAGACCGACTATGATAGCAAATGTCAGTGTCCCACTGATTATTGCCTTCAAAATCTGCAAACTGATGTAGTCACTTCTAAAATATCTGCATATGGCCAGATATTTCTTCCCTTCGCCAGCTTCATACGAAGCCATCTTGGTCATTAACCTTACTTTCTCTTCGTTAATCATAATGACTCCCCTGTCATTTATTGTTCGAGATAACGCATCTTGTGATCCGTAGTGCTTCTGCTCTGCTGCACTACTGTTGCCTTTGGCATAACGCTTCTTAAATCCGTCTTGATGTCTGCTTTACATCTATCGCAAAAACGTCCGCTCTTAATTGTCATTCCGCAACGTTCGCACGGAATGCCGACCGGTGAATCTTCCGAAAAGCACAATCTTTCTTCCTTAACCCACTGACGGATCTGCATCGGATCCACATCACACGCTTCTGCTACCATACGGATATCAGAACCCGGGTTCTCTCTAACATACTTCTTAACTACCTGGAATACCTCTTCCATCTCCTTCTTACAAGCATTACAAAGAACCGGTCCTACTACATAATTAAAAAGTCTTCTGCATTTTCTACAATTACGTACATTCATATCATAGCCCTCGCTTTCTATTCGTTATAACCCGTTGCCTACCGCAACCGTCAAAGAATATACATACTCTATACCGGCCTCCTTACAGACTGCCGTAACAGCATCCAATGTGGAGCCCGTTGTATAGATATCATCCACCACTATAATCGTCTTTAATTTTACATCATTTTGCATGATTAGAAAAGCCTTTTTCAAATTATTTTGCCTCTCACGGACATCCAGCGTTTTCAATGCCTGAGTTGATTTTACACGCCTTATAAGCCCGTCACAAACCGGTATATTGGTAAGCTTTGATAACTCCTGTGCCAGTTCTTTTGCCTGATTATAGCCACGTTTCCGGAAGCGTGTCCTATGCAAAGGAACAGGAATAAGCGCATCCGCATGTAATTCCTTAATCCTCTTACCATGAAGGGCATAGGCTTCTTTTGCATAATAAGCGGCATATTCCGCCCTGCCTTTATACTTAAACCGGTATAGGCTTTCCCGGATTACCGGATATTCAAATACGGAAAAATTCCTTTCAAAATCATGCTCTCTCCGCTGGCAGTCATAACAATATACCCTGTCATCTCCCAGTTTTTTCCCGCATTTCATACAAGTAGCGCCCGTTAAAAGACGGACTTTCTTTTTGCAGGCATCACAGATTCGTTCCCCTCCTCTGATGACGCTGTCACAAACCGCACATCTTCTTGGGAAAAACAGGTCTGTTATTTTGCCTGTAAACTCCTTTAAATTCATATTTCCGCTTTCGCTTCTCTTATCCTTGCAAGCAGTCCCGTATACCGCTTGCGGGCATTCCCGTTTTGAATCATTCTCTCAATGGTATCCTCACTTCCCAGAATCGTTACACACTGTCTGGCTCTTGTGATTCCCGTATATAGCAGATTTCTGTTAAGCAACTGCTTAGGACCTCCCATAAGAGGCATTACAACTGCCGGATACTCACTTCCCTGCGCCTTATGAATGGTAACGGCATATGCCAATTCCAATTCGTCCAACTGGCTGAAATGATACACCACCCGTTTGTTGTCCTCATATTCCACCGTCAGAGTCTGTGCAAATTCGTTAATCGAAAGAACAATTCCCATATCACCGTTAAACACACCGGTTCCTCTATCAACCGGAAGGTTAAAATAATTCACAACCTCCCACTCTAACTGGTAATTATTCTTAATCTGCATCACTTTGTCACCTTCACGGAATACCATATCCCCGTATTCGTGTTCCGCCTTACTTTTATCCGGCGGATTAAGGTATCTTTGCAAAATACCGTTTAACACCTCTACACCAAGACTCCCCTTACGCATTGGCGTAAGCACCTGAATCTGATGCGGCTTGGCATTCACATACCCCGGAAGTTTCTCCATAATCAGCAAAATCATATGCTTATAGATGACATCCACGTTATTTCTTGACAGGAAAAAGAAATCGCGGCTTTTATTTCCAAGTTCTATCTGCCTGCCCTCGTTCACACGATGTGCATTGACAACTATGTCACTTGTTGACGCCTGCCTGAAAATCTTTTTCAAAATTACAACCGGAAATCCTCCCGATTCTATCAAATCATACAACACCTGTCCCGGACCAACGCTGGGAAGCTGATTAACATCTCCTACCAGAATCAGTCTGCATCCGAGCGGAATCGCTTTTAACAGGGCATAAAACAAATGAATATCGACCATGGACATTTCATCAATAATAATGATATCCGTTTCAAGAGGCATATCCTCATTTCTCTCAAAACGGGCTCTTCTTCCATCCTCCGCAAAAGAACCGTTTAATTCCAACAAACGGTGGATGGTTTTGGCTTCAAACCCGGTTGCTTCCGTCATTCTCTTGGCCGCACGGCCCGTTGGTGCCGCAAGCATAATGTCCATTCCTTCTCTCTCAAAATAACGGATAATTGCATTAATGGTAGTCGTTTTTCCGGTTCCGGGACCACCCGATAAAATAAAAATACCGTTCTGCGCCGCCTGCAGTACCGCTTCTTTTTGCAACTCGTCCAATTCTATGGAGAGTTCTTTCTCTATAACAGCGATTTTGTTAGCAACCGTTTTATTATTCTCATCCGACTTTTCACACAAATCGCAAAGCATCTTTGCGCAAGCCAGTTCTTCATAAAAAGTCCTTGTCAAATAACATACTGCCCTATCGCCATCCTGCCTGATGACTATCTTTTTATCCATGGCAAGATTGGGGAGTTCTGTCTCAATCTGTTCTTCATCTACCTCTAAAAGTTCCCCGGCTCTTTGCAGCAGTTCTTCCTTTGGCAGGTATGTATGTCCTTCTGCGGAAGATTGCCCAAGCACATAGCATACACCACATTGGATTCTAAATGCCGAGTCCGTGCGGATACCGATTTTTTGTGCAATCTCATCGGCTCTCTTAAAACCGACACCATCAATTTCCTCTGCCATCCGATAAGGATTCTCCTGCAGGACATGATACAATTGCATACCGTAAGTATCGTATATCTTCATGGCAAGATTATTGGTAATTCCGTATTTTTGCAAAAAGAGCATGGCTTCCCTAAGTTCCTTACGCTCTTCCATCTGCTCTGCAATTTCCATGGCCTTGCGTTCACTGATTCCCTTAATTTCTACAAGACGCTCTGGTTCTTCCTCCATAATCCGGAACGTATCATTTCCAAATTTACTAACGATTCTCTTTGCAAGGGCAGGCCCGACTCCTTTTATGGCTCCTCCTGCAAGATACCGCTCCATGGCAAATGCATCTTCCGGTGCCAGAACCTTAATACTTTCTGCTTTTAGCTGGCGGCCGTACACGGCGTGTTCTACATACTGTCCGGTAATCTCCACATTTTCTCCCTGTCCGACTCCGCCAAAAGTACCTACGCAGATAATATCCTCTTTTTCTGTATACAGTTCTATTACTCCATAACCATTTGATTCGTTATAGTAAATAAAATGGTCTATATAGCCCTGAATTGTTTCCATTTCATAATCCTTTTCACTGCTTGATATGATAAAAAATAAAAGGGTGTTGCACACAAGCGGCAACACCCTCACTTCTTTAATTACAATATGCCATACAACTATTCAATCCCGTAATTGCGTTTCATCTGTTCATAAAGCATCTGTGCCAATCCAAGGCTGTTACTCTCTGTTGACTGTGCTGCAATCTCCTGGATTGCGTTATCCTTAAAGTAATCAACCAACCTCTGTGTAGTGGCATCCTCGTTATCATTATCAGGGATTGTCTTAGCCATCTCTTTAAACATCTGCTCCAAGAAATATGCCTCGAACTCCTTGCAAGCCTCCATCAGTTCTTCTGCCGTCGAGTTGCTGTAATCCCCTGCAACCGTCTGCTGTAACTTCTGGGACTGCGCCGTCTGGGCCTGTGTCGCCATTATATCCGTATAATAAGAACTAAGTCCTGTTAAATCAATGCTACTCATAATAATTCCTCATTACTGCGTCAGGTTGCGAAATTATCTTTTAAGATTATTTGCAATCTGCATCATTTCATCGGATGTAGTGATGGCCTTAGAGTTCATTTCATATGCTCTCTGTGCCACAATCATATTAACCATTTCAGTTGCCACCTGAACACCGGAACCTTCCAGATATCCCTGTACGACGCGGCTCTTATCCAGATTATCATTTGTCGCTTCATTGAGCGCCGCGCCACTGGCATCGGTCACACCGTACAATGTATCGCCCTGTTTCTCAAGTCCTGCCGGATTGGAGAACTGATAAACACCGATTGTTATTCCTATCGGCTGCGGATTATTGGCTTCATCCGGATAGCAAAGCTGTCCGTCCGCCGTTACCGTAATCTTACTAGCCACATATTCAGAGCCAAGTACAATCGGAGCTCCTGTAGATGACAACACCGGAAGACCGTCCGTATTGGCAAGCATGAGTCCGCCATTTGTTCCAAGGCTGAAACCAAAATTACCGTTACGCGTATAATAAGTCTCGCCATCTTCTCCGCGAACCGCAAAGAAACCTTTTCCTTCAATCGCAAACGCCGTATCACTATCGGATGCCAACAATGGTCCCTGTTTAAATACTGATGTAATAGCGGCATTACGTACACCAAGTCCTACCTGTGCACTTATCGGCTTCTGCGCACCATTGGCAGTTGTAGTCTTAGTCTGCATATTCTGATAAAGCAAAGATTTAAATTCTGCTGTCTCCGCTTTATAACCGTTGGTATTAACATTTGCCAGATTGTTGGCAATGGTGTCAACATTTGTCTGCTGGGCAATCATACCGGTTGCTGCTGTCCAAAGAGATCTTACCATATCAAGTCACCTTATACCTTTCCTAATCTGTTAGCTGCAATTTCTAACGTAGAATCAATGGTCTGGATTATCTTCTGGTTAGATTCATACTGTCTGGAAACAGAAATCATCTCAACCATTTCCGATACTGCCTGTACATTAGAAGCTTCCAGATAACCGGAACGGATTAACGCATCCGCCGGCTTGGTCTCATACCCCTCTACAGGCTGATAGTAATTCTCACCATAATGTTCCAGATAATTATAATCTTCAAAATCAGTCAAACCGACTGTTGCAATTGCAACTCCGTTTTGGGAAATTCTTCCGGAGGCATCAATATCCGCTTCCTGTGTCGGGTCCAAACGGATTCTTCCTCCGGTAGAGCTTAATACATAGTCTCCATCTTTCGTAACAAGGTAGCCGTCCCTTGTCAGGGTAAAACTACCGTCTCTTGTATATTTGGTACTTGTAACACCTGCTTTGTTGGTAAATTCAACTGCAAAAAAACCATCGCCGGAAATAGCAAGATCAAAGGTGTTTTCCGTCACACGGAATGCTCCCTGGGAATAATCCGTATAATTCTCGCCAATCTTAACACCAAGATTCATTGTTCCGATTCTCTTGGCAAGGTTGACATATTCGGAAGTGTCTTTAATCTTGTACGCAAGAACATCATTGAATGCCTGACTTGTTGAACCTTCCTTCTTGTAACCTGTTGTGGCTGCATTCGCAAGGTTGTTGGTAATTACATCCATTCTGTTCTGTTCATTAATCATGCCGGTATAAGCTGCATACAGTCCTTTTACCATACCCGTACCTCATTCTTATAAGTTCTCGTCCCTGTAACCTGCGGAGAATTCAACGTACTTACCTGTGCCGATGGCTACGGCTGTCATTGGTTCTTCCGCTGTCATGATGTTGATTCCGGTCTTCGCACAGATTAAATCTTCCAATCCGCGAAGAAGGCTTCCGCCACCGGTAAGGACAATTCCTCTGTCGGCAATGTCTGCCGCAAGTTCCGGCGGAGTCTTCTCAAGCACACTGTGGATAGCTTCCACAATCTGCGATGTTGTATCGCGCAATGCCTCTTCCGTATCTTCTGAAGATACTTTGACCGTACGCGGAAGACCCGTAACCAGGTTACGTCCTCTAACATCCATATAATCCGGTTCCGGTCTCTTATATGCGGAACCAATCTTAATCTTAATATCTTCTGCAGTTCTTTCACCAATCAGAAGATTGTGTTTCTTTCTCATGTAACGCACGATGGCTTCATCGAAATCATCACCCGCAACCTTAACGGATGCACTGACTACGGTTCCGCCAAGGGAAATAACGGCGATATCCGTTGTTCCGCCACCGATGTCAACGATCATATTACCGCATGGCTTGGAAATATCGATACCTGCACCGATTGCTGCTGCAATCGGTTCTTCGATGATAACGACTTCTCTTGCTCCTGCCTGATAAGTAGCGTCTTCTACCGCTTTCTTCTCTACTTCGGTAACACCGCTTGGTACACAAACCGCAATCTTAGGCTTGCGCAAACTTCTACGGCCGATTGCCTTCTGGATGAAATACTTCATCATCTTTTCCGTAACGGTATAATCTGAAATTACACCCTGACGCAACGGTCTTACGGCTACGATATTACCCGGTGTTCTACCAAGCATAAGACGTGCCTCTTCACCAATTGCCTTAATCTTATTTGTATCACGGTCAAAGGCTACTACTGACGGCTCTTTGAGCACTACGCCTCTTCCTCTGATGTAAACCAAAATACTGGCTGTTCCCAAGTCAATTCCAATGTCTGTACACTGCATTCTATATACCCCTTTCTCAGAAAATTATTTCCATATCTTTATCTCTATTTTTTCAGATAATCATCGCATGATAAATCAATTTATTATATATGATTTTTCAGCGTTTTTAAAGGGGTTTCGAAAAACTTAATAAAAGAGTTTTCACCGCGTATACCATGTAAAAAGAAACGCACGAAAAACAACTGGAATCCGTTCACTCCAATCTGCCTCCGTGCGTTGTATAAATAATATCGGCCTGTTTTGCTTTTTTCTTAACCCTTTTTCAACATTTTTGCAATGTAATGCCCCGTGTAGGATTTCTTACATTTTGCCACCTCTTCCGGAGTGCCCTCTGCTATTACGCATCCTCCGCGGTCACCGCCTTCCGGTCCCATATCAATGATATAATCCGCCGTCTTTATCACATCCAGATTATGCTCAATGACAACCACTGTATTGCCGGCATCCTTAAGCTTATGAAGAATCTCGATAAGCTTCTCCACATCCGCAAAATGCAGTCCTGTTGTCGGTTCGTCCAGAATATAAATCGTCTTGCCTGTGGAACGCTTGCTCAGTTCCGTTGCAAGTTTGATACGCTGTGCTTCACCACCCGATAACTGCGTGGACGGCTGTCCCAGCTTAATATAGCCAAGACCAACATCGTATAAAGTCTGTACCTTCTGGCGTATACGCGGCAAATGTTCAAAGAAAGTAACCGCTTCTTCCACGGTCATATCCAACACTTCGTAGATATTCTTCCCTTTGTAGCGCACTTCCAAAGTCTCACGGTTGTATCTCTTACCCTTACAGACTTCACAAGGTACATACACATCCGGCAAAAAATGCATCTCTATCTTTACAATACCGTCGCCGGAACAGGCTTCACAACGGCCGCCTTTTACATTAAAACTGAAACGGCCCTTCTGATATCCCTTCACCTTGGCATCCGGTGTCGATGCAAATAAATCACGTATCATATCAAACATTCCGGTATACGTGGCCGGGTTGGAACGTGGTGTACGCCCAATCGGTGACTGGTCAATATCAATGACCTTATCCAGCTGCTCCACACCGGTAATGGAATCGTGCTTGCCGGGCAGGGTTCTTGCCCGATTTAACTGTTTTGCCAGGCTCTTGTATAATATCTCATTAATCAGCGAACTCTTACCGGAACCTGACACACCCGTCACACAAGTCATAACTCCGGTCGGAATATTCACTTCCACATTTTTCAGATTATTCTCTCTTGCACCGGTAACCGTCAGCCATCCGGCCGGCTCTTTCCGTTCTGCCGGAACCGGAATCTTACGCTTGCCGCTTAAAAACTGACCCGTAACCGACTCCGGAATCTGCATAATCTCCTCTGCGGTTCCCTGTGCCACAATCTCGCCGCCATGGGAACCGGCACCCGGTCCGATATCCACAATATGGTCCGCCGCAAGCATGGTATCCTCATCGTGTTCTACTACAATTAATGTATTCCCAAGGTCACGCAGATTCTTAAGCGTAGTCAATAGCTTATCATTATCTCTCTGATGCAAACCGATACTCGGCTCATCCAAAATATAGCATACTCCCACAAGACCGGAACCAATCTGGGTTGCCAGACGGATACGTTGTGCTTCACCGCCGGAAAGACTGGCAGTTGCTCTGGAAAGTGAAAGATAATCCAACCCGACATCCATTAAAAATCCGACCCTGGCACGAATCTCTTTCAGCACCTGCGCGCCGATAAACTGCTGCGTCTCACTAAGCTGCATCGTATTGAGAAATTCCTGCAATCCCCCGATGGAATACGATGTAATCTCATGAATATTCTTATCCGCAACCGTAACCGCCAGCGATTCTTTTTTTAAACGCATTCCCTTACAAAGCTTACACGGCGTAATGCTCATAAACGCTTCGTATTCCTGCTTCATCATCTCAGATGCGGTTTCGCGGTAGCGGCGCTCCATATTCTTAATAAGCCCTTCAAATGCCACCGGGTAAACCCCTTCGCCACGCTGTCCCTTATAGTGGACAAGCACTTCTTTTCCTCCGGTACCATGGATTAACAATTCCTGTACCTGCGGTGTAAGATCTTTAAAAGGTGTATCCAGTGAAAATTTATATTCTTTTGCCATCGCTACAAGTACCGCATTGGTAAAACTTCCCGATGACTTACTGCTCTGCCATCCCATACAGGAAATCGCACCCTCATTCAAACTGAGCGACTTGTCCGGAATTAAAAGTTCCGGTTCAAATTCCATGCGATATCCCAATCCGTAACAGTCCGGGCAGGCACCAAACGGATTGTTAAATGAAAAACTTCTCGGTTCAATCTCATCAATGCTCACACCACAATCCGGGCAGGCAAAACTGTCACTGAACATAATGGATTCTCCATCAATGACATCCACTAAAAGAAGACCTTCCGCAAGTTCCAAAACATTCTCTATGGAATCGGTCAAACGGGCTTCAATTCCTTCACGGACTACAATTCGGTCCACTACCACTTCAATGGAATGCTTGATGTTTTTATCCAACTGGATATCTTCGGACAAATCATATAAATTACCGTCAATACGGACACGCACATAACCACTTCTTCTGGCCCTGTCCAGCACCTTAACATGCGTACCTTTCTTTCCTCGCACTACCGGTGCCAGAAGCTGAAGTTTTGTTCCTTCCCCCAGTTGTATAATCTGATCGACCATCTGGTCCACTGTCTGCTTCATAATCTCACGGCCGCATTCCGGGCAATGCGGAATACCGATACGCGCATATAAAAGACGGAAATAATCATAAATCTCCGTTACGGTTCCGACTGTGGAACGCGGGTTACGGTTGGTGGACTTCTGGTCAATGGAAATGGCCGGTGAAAGTCCGTCTATACGCTCTACATCCGGTTTCTCCATCTGTCCCAGGAACTGTCTTGCATAGGATGACAGCGATTCCATATAACGTCGCTGTCCCTCCGCATAAATGGTATCAAAAGCAAGCGAAGATTTACCCGAACCTGACAGCCCCGTCAGAACGACAAACTCATTCCTTGGTATATTCACATCCACTGATTTTAAATTATGTTCTTTAGCTCCGCGTATTTTTATATATTCACGCGGACGCATTTTAGGCATTTCACTCATTTTCAGTCTCCTAGTTCTATTGTGAGGCGGAGAGTGTATTCCCCCAAACACGCTCTCGCTCGATTTCACATGTAGCGGTACTAGGCTCGAAAATACCTCGCCAAGTACCGACACGTTCAAACGGTTTGGTTGGAATACACCTCTCCGCCTCTCTATATATCTATTTTTCTAAATTATTGTTCAACATGTCCTTAAGTTCGACCATCTTATCACGTAATTCAGCAGCAGATTCAAAGTCGAGTTCTGCAGCAGCCTTCTTCATCCGTTTCTCGACATCTTTAATCAACTTCTCGAGTTCCTTCTTATCCATGGATTCAGGGTCTTTTTCGAAGCGGAGTTCTTCCTTAGCAATCACTTTGGAGATGCTAATTAAATCACGCACTGCCTTCTTAATCGTAGTTGGTGTAATATCATGTTCCTCGTTATATTTCTGTTGTATCTCACGGCGGCGCTGTGTCTCACGGATGGCCTTATCCATGGAATCGGTAATATGGTCCGCATACATAATGACATGTCCGTCACTGTTACGTGCGGCACGCCCAATCGTCTGTACAAGCGAGGTCTCCGAACGCAGGAATCCTTCCTTATCCGCATCCAGAATCGCTACAAGACTAATCTCCGGGATATCCAG
>JAZMZZ010000173.1:0-6564 GCA_045586245.1 Lachnospiraceae bacterium
TTGGGACCAGGGGGTCGCAGGTTCGAATCCTGTCACCCCGATTATATAGTTAATATTTGCGGGTGTAGTTCAATGGTAGAACACTAGCCTTCCAAGCTAGATACGTGGGTTCGATTCCCATCACCCGCTTTTAAATGTGTAGGGCATTTGCTCAAGCACATTATGTGTTCGTAGCTCAGCTGGATAGAGCAACGGCCTTCTAAGCCGTGGGTCGGGGGTTCGAATCCCTTCGAGCACATTATGGTGGGTATGGCGCAGTTGGTTAGCGCGCCAGATTGTGGCTCTGGAGGCCGAGGGTTCGAGTCCCTCTATCCACCCTGGTGTCAAGCCAATAATGGGCTATCGCCAAGCGGTAAGGCACAGCACTTTGACTGCTGCACTCGTTGGTTCGAATCCAACTAGCCCAGTTAAAGTACAAGAGATATGGAGCACTAGCTCAGTCGGTAGAGCACCTGACTTTTAATCAGGTTGTCGGGGGTTCGAATCCCCCGTGCTTCATTCATGACTGCATCGGTTATCCGGTGCAGTTTTTTTGTGCACAAAAATTTTTCGTATAAAAAATCCTTGCATTTTAAAAATGAATAGTGTATAGTGACGGCGTTGTGTGCTATAAGTGAGTACTATATGTATGAGGGGAAAACAGATGCCATACGGCATCGCCAAGAAGGGAGAAACCATGGCAAAATATTTAGTAATTGTGGAATCACCTGCAAAAGTTAAAACCATCCAGAAGTTTTTGGGAGCCAATTATACGGTTGCGGCAAGTAACGGACATGTGCGCGATTTACCCAAGAGCTCGCTTGGAATTGATGTAGAAAATGATTATGAACCGAAATATATTACCATCCGCGGAAAGGGAGACCTTTTGGCAAAACTGCGTAAGGAAGTAAAGAAGGCAGAGAAGATTTATCTTGCAACTGACCCTGACCGTGAAGGAGAGGCTATTTCGTACCATTTGTATCAGGCACTCAAATTAGAAGATAAGAAGGTTTACCGTATTACTTTCAATGAGATTACAAAGAATGCGGTAAAGGAATCGCTTAAGAATGCCAGAGAGATAGATATGAATCTGGTGGATGCCCAGCAGGCAAGAAGATGCCTGGACCGTATGGTGGGATACCGTATTTCACCGGTGCTTTGGGCAAAAGTAAAAAGAGGTTTAAGTGCAGGCCGTGTACAATCCGTTGCCATGCGCATTATTTGCGACAGGGAGGATGAGATTAACGGTTTTATCCCGCAGGAATACTGGACTTTGGAAGCACAGCTTAATGTAAAGGGCGAGAAAAAGTCTTTTACGGCAAAATATGCAGGCAGTGACGAGAAAAAAGAACTTGGCAGCAAAAAAGAAGTGGAAGAGGTTATTGCGCAGCTTAAGGATGACGGGTTTAGTGTAAAAGATGTTAAAAAAGGTACCCGTTTAAAGAAGGCACCGCTTCCGTTTACTACTTCCACATTGCAGCAGGAAGCCAGTAAAGTGCTTAATTTCTCCACACAAAAGACGATGCGTCTTGCGCAGCAGTTATATGAAGGTGTGGATATTAAGGGCAGCGGTCTGGTAGGTATTATCACGTATCTTCGTACGGATTCCACAAGAGTATCCGATGAAGCGGAAGCAATGGCAAAAGAATATATCGCTTCGCAGTATGGTGAGAAATATCTGGCAGAAGAGCAGACAGAAAAGAAGAACGAAAAGAAAATCCAGGATGCGCATGAAGCCATCCGTCCGACAGATATCACAAGAACACCGGCACTGGTAAAGGATTCCCTTTCCAGGGACCAGTTCCGTTTGTATCAGTTGATTTGGAAGCGATTTGCGGCAAGCCGTATGGCAAATGCGGAATACGAGACGCTTTCGGTAAAAATTGAAAATAACGGGCATAAATTCTCGGCAGCGGCAAGTAAGGTTGCATTTGACGGATTTATGAGCGTTTATGTACAGGAAGAGGAAGAAAAGACAACCTCTGATGCAGTGTTAAAACAAGTAGAGGAAGGCAGTGTTTTACAGCTGGAAAGTCTGGAGCCAAAGCAGCACTTTACCCAGCCGCAACCGCATTATACCGAGGCTTCCCTTGTTCGTGCGCTGGAAGAGTTGGGAATCGGTCGTCCGAGTACCTACGCGCCTACCATTACAACGCTTTTAGGCAGACGTTATGTGGTTAAAGAAAATAAGAATTTATATGTGACAGAGCTTGGTGAAGTTGTAAACCAGATTATGAAAGAGGCGTTCCCAACCATCGTGGATGTGGATTTTACCGCGACTATGGAAACACTTTTAGATGGTATCGGTTCCGGCGACGTGGCATGGAAGACGGTTATTTCTAATTTCTATCCGGATTTGGATGAAGCGGTTAAGAAAGCGGAGAAAGAACTGGAAAAGATTGATATCCGTGATGAGGTGTCCGAAGAGGTATGTGAGCAGTGCGGCAGACCGATGCTTATCAAATACGGTCCGCACGGACGTTTCTTAGCCTGCAGCGGATTCCCGGATTGCAGGAGTACATTGCCTTATTTTGAAAAAACCGGCGTGGAATGTCCGCAGTGCGGAAAGGACATTGTGCTTAAAAAGTCCAAGAAGGGCAGAAAATATTACGGTTGTATCAATAATCCGGAATGCGATTTTATGGTATGGCAGAAGCCGTCTGACAAGAAATGCCCGCAATGTGGTGCATTGTTGCTTGAAAAAGGCAGCAAATTGCAGTGTATGAATGAACAGTGCGGATATGTGACGGAGAAAAAGGCAGAAGAATAATCGGATTTTAGGGCACGAAAACAAATTGACAGATAATTTGAAAAAATTTAAAAGAAAACCTTGATATAGTCAGACAAAAGTGATAAACTACAACTATATTCGGAGGTATTTTATATGAGTAGTGTTCAATTACTAGACAAAACCAGAAAAATTGGCAAACTTTTGCATAATAATAATTCCAGCAAAGTAGTCTTTAATGACATTTGTTCGGTTATGCGTGAGATTTTAAAGAGTAATGTTCTGGTAATCAGTAAGAAGGGCAAGGTTCTTGGCCTTGATAATGCTTCGGATGTAGAAGTAATCCACGAACTGATTAAGGATAAAGTAGGCGGTTTTATTGATTCCATGCTCAATGAGCGTATGCTTGCCGTTTTGTCCACCAAAGAGAATGTGAATCTGGAGACTCTTGGTTTTGAGACAACCGATATTAAGCGTTTTACGGCGATTATCGCACCGATTGAGATTGCGGGTGAACGTCTTGGTACATTGTTTGTTTATAAGGCGGGAGAACTTTACGATATTGATGATATTATTCTGTGTGAATACGGTTCTACGGTGGTGGGACTTGAGATGTTGCGTGCAGTGAATGAAGAGAGTGCGGAAGAAACGCGTAAATTAAATGTCGTGAAATCTGCCATTTCGACCTTGTCATATTCCGAGATGGAAGCCATTGTTCATATTTTTGATGAGTTAAACGGAATGGAAGGCATTCTGGTTGCCAGCAAGATAGCAGACCGTGTGGGAATCACCAGAAGTGTTATCGTTAATGCCCTGCGTAAGTTTGAAAGTGCCGGAGTTATTGAATCCCGTTCATCCGGTATGAAGGGTACCTACATTAAGGTGTTAAATGATGTGGTATTTGAGCAGATTGATAAAATCCGTGCAGAAATAAAAGTGAAATAACAGTTTCTTTTAACTGAATAGGGATAATGGATTGATGTAGATAAAGGACTATTGCAATGCGATAGTCCTTTTGTACTATTTTAGGAGTAAATTCTTGTAATTTTTACATATTTCTTTATAATAGAAAGTAGTATATTGCGGTCATTGTATATAGGAGGTTTTTATGTTCTCTTCAAACGCATTTGATTATATTAATGTATTGGATAAAGCGGCGGATGCATCCTGGAAAAGACAGGAATTAATCGCCAATAATATTGCAAATCAGGACACTCCGGGATACAAGAGACAGGACATTGATTTTGAGAGTCAGTTGCAGCAGGCGATGCGTCACGGAAGATATAAATCCATTGACGAAAGAGTTGGCAATATCAATGATAATTTGGGACGCCTGAATGCAAGACAGTATACGGATTACGGCGGATATTCCTATCGTCTGGACGAGAACAATGTGGATCCGGAGCAGGAACAGGTAATGCTTGCCGCCAACCAGATTAAGTACGAAGGTCTTATGAATTCTCTGACAGCAGAGTTTACTAATTTACAGAGCGTAATGAAATAAAGGAGGGATAAAGTATGGGAATGTTTGATACCTTTAATGTGAATGCGTCCGGTCTTACCGCACAGCGTTACCGTATGGATGTGATTTCACAGAATGTGGCCAATGCCCAGACAACAAGAACAGAAGACGGAACTCCTTATGTACGTAAAGTCGTTACATTTGAAGAGAAGCAGGGAAGCTTTGGGACTTTTTCATCGATTTTCGGTGAGAAGACAAGCCGCTTTAAAGCGCATGGCGTAAAAGTGGCAGGCACCTATGAGGATACATCGACAGAGGGAAATATGGTATACGATCCTGCACATCCGGATGCGGATGAGAATGGTTATGTGACCTATCCGAATGTCAATATTATTACGGAGATGACTAACTTAATCGATGCTAGCAGAAGTTATGAAGCTAATGCAACGGCATTTGATGCCTCCAAGTCCATGGCACTTAAGGGACTTCAGATGGGTAAATAATTTAGTACATAATTTACGAGGGATGATATATGGATATCACAGCTTTATACAATATTACGTCCGGTGCAGTTAAGGAAGCTGCAGGACAGTCAATTCCGGCTTCCAGTATTACACGCACGCCGGAAACGGAAGAATTCGGTTCTATTTTATCGGTGGCAATGGAGAATCTGAATACGACGAATGCGTATTTGTCGGATGCGGAGAATGAAGAGATTAAGCTTGCCATGGGTGATACGGACAATACACATGATTTAACAATTGCGCTTAGCAAGGCGTCAACCGCATTGCAGTATACGGTAGCAATTCGCGATAAAGTTCTGGAAGCATACAAAGAATTAATGCAGATGCAGATTTAGTTAGGGGATAACAGCAATGGTTGACCAGTTAAAAGAAATACCTAAGAAAATAATAGAGTGGTGGAATAAATTTGCGCCCAAACAGAAGACACTAATTATATCGGCAGCAGCCGGTGTGTTAGTGGCTTTTGCCGTTTTAATATGGCTGCTTTCCAGACCGCAGTATGTACTGCTTGCGGTAAGTGAGAGTACAAAGCAGACGGCAGAGATTACGGAACTGTTGGAGGGGGCAGACCCGGCCATCCAGTACCGTGTGTCTACCGACGGCTATCAGGTGGAGGTTTTAAAGGAGCAACTTTCACAGGCGAATCTTTTGCTTGGTGCCAACAATATTCCGGCTGCGGCATATGATCTTAGCAATGTAACAAGCGGCGGAATGGGTACGACCGAATCGGATAAGCAGAAACTTTACAAAGAGTTTTTGCAAAGCCAGATGGAAGTGGACCTTGCGGCAATGGAGAATATTAAGAAGGCAACCGTGCAGCTTGATATTCCGGAAGATAACGGTACATTGATTGCGGAAACGGAGGATTCTTCGGCGGCAATTATTATTGAACCGGACGGCGAATTTACGGCTGACCATGCGGCAACGGTAGCACAGTTTATCCGCACGGCGCTTGGTAACGAAGAAATTAAGAACATTACGATTATTGATAACGAAGGTAACCTGATGTTTTCAGGCAATGAGAGTTATTCGGTTACCGGTAATGCAACCAGTCAGTTGAATGTGAAGCAGCAGACCGAGTATGCCCTGCAGGGAGAAGTCAGAAGGGTATTGCTTGGAACCAATGAGTTTGATTTGGTTGAGGTGCGTCCGAACCTGACGCTTGATTTTTCAACAACCAAGAAGGTATCGCATGATTATACACCTGCAGAGGGACAGAGCCAGGGTGTTTTGGCACATGAAGAACTGTATAATGCCGAATCCGAAGGCGGCAACGGCGGTGTTCCGGGAACGGATTCCAATGGGGAAGACGGCACTACATATGTAATTGAAGATTATGCGAACCAGAGTTCTTCGGTTAATGAAGAAGTCAGGGATTATCTTCCGAACGAAGAAGTTGTTGAGACTACAATTCCGCCTGGACTTGTGGTTTATGACCAGTCATCCCTTTCCATTGCGGCAATCCGTTATCGCGTGATAAAGGAAGAGGATGCCAAGAATCAGGGACTTTTAGATGGTATTACATGGGAAGAATACAAACTTGCCAATGCCGAGAGAAGTAAACTGGAAGTAGATGAAGATTTGGTTATGATGGCAGCCAATGCATCGGGAATTGATGCAGAGTCCATCACATTCCTCGCTTATGAGGAACCGATGTTTATTGATAAAGAACCACTGGATGTGGAATCCTCCGATGTGATTCAGATTGCTTTGATTGTGATTATTCTTGCATTGCTTGCATTTGTAATAATCAGAGGCATGAGAAGTGATAATGTAGAGGAAGTGGAAGAAGAACTTTCGGTAGAAAGTCTGCTTCAGTCTACACCGGAAACGGAATTGGAGAATATTGAACTTGAGACGAAGTCTGAGAC
>JAZMZZ010000174.1:0-12849 GCA_045586245.1 Lachnospiraceae bacterium
AAGACGACCGATACGTCCAAAACCATTAATTGCAACTTTTACTGCCATTTTTATTTCCTCCTAAAAATGAATAAAATTATATTTTTTTTGACTTCGGACGTAAAACGCCTACATCAAAATTTTTTCAGCGTTTTCATTTTACCGAATTTACGCATAAAATTCAAGTCGTTTATCAAAAAATCTTGGAAAAGCGACCCGATTTTGGCACTTTCTTATAAAATGACCAATTTATACAAAAATTGAATCTGATTTTTGGTAATTTATTCAGTAATATCTCTTGAAGATTTCTTTTTAATAGAATAAACTAAGACGGAAAACATACAAGTTTACAATAAGAAAGGAACCCTTATGCCGATTACAGCCGATTACCATGTACACTCCTATTTTTCAGGTGACAGTGAAGCCCCTATGGAGCAGATGATTCAGTCTGCCATTGCAAAAGGACTTAAGCATATCTGCTTTACGGAACATATGGATTTGGATTTTCCATATGACGGAACAAGAGATGAGCCCGGGAAATGGGAAGTAAATGCTGATTCCTATTTATATGAATTGTTAAAAATGCGTGATAAATATTCTTCACAGATTGAGATTCATTTTGGTGTGGAGATTGGGCTTCAGCCTCAGGTCGTACGCCAGAATCTGATTTTTGCCCGCGAACACGAATACGACTTTATTATCGCTTCTTCCCATATCTGTAACGGAATTGACCCCTACTATCCCCAGTTCTACGAAGGACGCAGTGAAGAAGAAGCTTACCGTGAATATTTTGAAAGTATTTTGCAGAACGTCAAACTCTTTCATAATTTCGATGTCTATGGTCATCTGGATTATGTAGTTCGCTACGGTCCAAACAAAGACAAAAACTACACTTACGAAGCTTATAAGGATATCATTGACCCGATTCTTTCCTATCTGATTGAAAATGAAAAAGGAATTGAACTCAATACTGCTGCTCTTACCAAGGGCCTTCGTAATCCGAATCCTTGCAAGGAAATTATCAAACGTTACCGCGAACTTGGCGGCGAGATTATTACCATCGGTTCAGACTCACATGTTCCGGAGACACTCGGCAATCACTTTGATAAAGCAGCCGAGATTCTGACTGATTGCGGTTTCAAATACTACTGCGTATTTGCCAACCGTGTGGCAGAATTTTTTAAGATTTAATAAACAAAAATACTAAAACACCTGTGAAATCCCAAAACCTCACAGGTGTTTCTCTTTCATAAAATCATATTTCACACAAATCTTCTCTTAGCTCACAATCGTTCCGCCGCCAAGAATATATCCATTTTCATAAAATACTACCGCCTGTCCCGGTGTCACCGCACGGACCGGTTCGTCAAAGACACAACGGATCTCATCTTCCCCGGTTCTTATCAGCGTTGCCATGGCGCCTTTGTGGCTGTAACGTATTTTTACAAGTGCACGATAGGTATCCTTAATATCCTCGATTGCCATAAAATTCAATTTATTGCACACCAGCTCTGACGTGAAAACATCCTCTGCTTCGCCGATTACCACTTCATTGGTATCCGGGCGGATTTCGGTCACGAATACAGGATGTCCCATCGCCAGATTAAGTCCTTTTCTCTGACCGATGGTATAATGGGTGATCCCTTTATGACGTCCGAGAACAGTGCCGTCCTTTGTCACAAAATTGCCCTCTTTCGGCACATTGCCGCCTGTCTCTCTTTCAATAAAAGAAGCATAATCATTGTCCGGAATAAAGCAGATTTCCTGGCTGTCCTTTTTGTGTGCAACCGGAATCCCTTCTCTTAGCGCAATTTCACGGATGGCTTCTTTTTCGTATTCCCCGACCGGCATCAGAGTCTTTGAAAGCTGCTCCTGTGTCAGATTGTAAAGCGCATAGGTCTGGTCCTTAGCCGCCGTAACGGAAGTTTTCAGTGCATAGCGTCCGTTATCCAGTCTGTCAATTCTGGCATAATGCCCCGTTGCAATATAATCCGCACCAAGCGCAAGGCTTCTTTGCAAAAGAGCCTCCCACTTTACAAAACGGTTACAGGCAATGCATGGATTGGGCGTACGGCCGCACAGGTATTCCCCGACAAAATAATCCATTACGCTTTCCTTGAATTCTTTTTTGAAATTCATTACATAATACGGAATATCCAGCATCTGTGCCACTTTTCTTGCATCATCAACTGCCGAAAGTCCACAGCAACCGCCGTTTTCCTCCACCTGCGCAGTCTCTTCATCCTGCCATATCTGCATGGTCACACCAATAACATCATAGCCCTGTTTTTTTAACAAAAAGGCGGCTACGGAAGAATCCACGCCGCCTGACATTCCAACAACTACTTTTTTACCCATAAGAAAATTAATACTCTTCCTCTTCTGCTTCCTCGTCCTCATGAATATCGGACTTTGGTCTCTCTAACCCTTCAATCTCAATACCGTTCTTTTCGGCATAGTCCCACAATGCCGCATGAATGGCTTCCTCTGCAAGTAATGAGCAGTGTACTTTTACGGCAGGAAGTCCGTCAAGTGCCTCCATAACCGCTTTGTTGGTTACCTGCATGGCTTCTTTAATGGTCTTGCCCTTTACAAGCTCGGTTGCCATACTGCTGGTTGCTACCGCAGCACCGCATCCGAATGTCTTAAATTTGCAGTCGCGGATTACCTGATTCTCATCGATATCCAGATAAATTCGCATAATATCACCACATTTGGCATTGCCTACGGTACCAACACCGCTGGCATCCTCTATCTCACCCACATTACGCGGATTTTGAAAATGATCCATTACTTTTTCGCTATACATACTCTACCTCTGCTTTTTGTTTTTCTTAATAAAATCTTCGTATAACGGAGACATATTTCTCATATATTCCACGGTTTCTTTAATCTTTGCAACCGTATAATCGATTTCTTCCTTCGTATTCTCTTCACTTAATGTAAGGCGCAAGGAACCATGTGCACGTTCATGCGGCAGACCGATTGCCAATAATACATGGGAAGGATCTAACGAGCCGGATGTACATGCCGAACCGCTGGAAGCGCAAACTCCCGCCATATCCAGTTTTATAAGAAGGGACTCTCCTTCAACAAATTCAAACCCAAAATGTACATTATTCGCAAGTCTGTCAGTTCTGTGGCCGTTCAACCAGCAATGCTCTATCTCTGTCTCAAGCTTGT
Organism: Lachnospiraceae bacterium; assembly: GCA_045586245.1. Classification (GTDB taxonomy): domain Bacteria; phylum Bacillota; class Clostridia; order Lachnospirales; family Lachnospiraceae; genus RGIG8767. The sequence continues at coordinate 3,163 of JAZMZZ010000174.1, forward strand.
TAATAAAATAATCTCTCAGTTCAATCTCTTTGGCAGTTTTTTCTTCCATAATCGCAAAAGCACGCTTTACTGCCGCTGCAAGACCTACGATACCCGGCACATTTTCCGTACCTGCTCTTCTGCCTCTTTCCTGCTGACCGCCATGAACAAAAGAACGAAGTTTCAGTCCTGTACGGATATAGAGAAAACCGATTCCCTTCGGTCCGTTTAACTTATGGCCACTGGCACTTAACATATCGATATTATACTCATCTACGTTAATCGGCATCTGTCCGAATGCCTGCACGGCGTCCGTATGGAACACAATCTTATGTTCCTTTGCAATCGCACCGATTTCTTTAATCGGCTGGATTGTACCAATCTCATTATTGGCAAACATAACTGAAATCAGGATGGTATCCGGGCGGATGGCTCTCTTTAACTGTTCCAAATCCACTACGCCGTTCTCATCCACATTCAGATAAGTCACTTCATATCCGTTTTTCTCCAGATATTCACAGGTATGAAGCACGGCATGATGTTCAATCTTAGATGTAATAATATGCTTTCCTTTAGAAGCATATGCTTCCGCTGCAGCCTTGATTGCCCAGTTATCCGCTTCGGAACCGCCCGCCGTAAAATAAATCTCATTCGTCTTACAGCCAAGCACCTTGGCTATCGTCTCGCGGCTCTCAATCACTGCTTTTTTACTTGCGGAACCAAGGGAATAAATACTGCTCGGATTCCCGTAACATTCCGAAAAATAAGGAAGCATGGCTTCCACTACTTCCGGTGCTGTTTTGGTTGTTGCCGCATTATCTAAATAAATCACTTTATTCACAAAAATACCTCTTATTATTCTATCTTTCACTTCGGATTAAATATATCACTGCGTCTTCGTTCTGTCAACGAACCGGAATGCATAATATTTATCAATCATAACATAAAAGAGTTTATATGAAAATCCCTCATAAATCAATTATTTACGGAACTTTTCTCTTAACCGGCGTCAGTTTTTTATGCCGTGGAATTGGCTTTTTTTACCGCACATTTATCTCGCAAACCTTCGGAGAAGAAGGCATGGGAATCTACCAGCTGACGGCACCGGTTATGTCCATGGCATTTGCTCTTTGCTGTGCAGGTTTCCAGACTGCCATTTCCCGTTATGTGGCAGCCAAAAACGCCGATGAAAGTACCTCCCTGCGTTTCCTGTTTAGCGGACTTGCCATTACCACCGTACTGGCATCTGCTTTATCTGCTGCCATATATGTTCTTTCCGATTTCCTTTCCGTACATATACTTTTAGAACCGCGGACTGCTTTGCTTCTTCGTCTTTTAGCTCTTGCCTTTCCGTTTTCTGCCATCCACTGTTGTGTAAACGGATATTTTTACGGGAAGAAAAAAGCAGAAGTTCCTGCCCTGTTGCAACTTACGGAACAACTTGTCCGCGTAGGAAGTGTTTATTTTCTGTGCCGGATTTACAGTATGCATAATTATGAAATTCCACTCGCATTAACTGCCGCCGGTTCTGCAATCGCAGAAGCGTTCAGTGCCATTGTGTCTCTTTGTTTTATCTTTCCCAAATTAAAGCACCTGCAAACAAAAAAGACTGACAAAAAATACTATCTTTTAGAGGGGCCCCCTCTTTACCACACTTTTACCTGCTTATTTTCCATGGCCCTGCCCTTAAGCATAAGCCGGATTATCGTAAATCTATTGCAAAACGTGGAAAATATTTACATCCCGGAAATGTTACGCCGCTTCGGTCTTTCCACCGCAGAATCACTCTCCCTGTTCGGCGTCTTAACCGGAATGGCACTGACCGTAATCCTGCTGCCTTCTTCCCTTGTCAACTCTGTTTCCGTCCTGCTTCTTCCTCGTATTTCCGAAGCACAGGCTCTGGGCAAAAAAAACATGATTGCCTACGTCATCCGAAAAAGCGTCACATTCTGTTGTATCATGGGCCTCTTTTTTTGCACGGTATTTTTCCTGTCCGGCAGGTGGATTGGTGAATTTTTATTCCATAGTAAAACTGCAGGCGAATATATTGTATCCCTAAGTTTTATCTGCCCCTTTTTATATATTACGGCTTCCCTGGGCAGCATTCTTAACGGACTCGGAAAAACCTATACCACACTGTTTATTAACGTCGGCTCATTACTAATCCGTATTGCATCAGTCTTTTTCCTGATTCCCAAAATGGGACTGTCCGGATATATTTTCGGGTTGCTTGCAGGCCAATGTTTTTCTGCCGTATGCTGTATTATCAGCCTGCATAAATACACAATTTAATTAAAAAAAATGCAAATAAATATGTTTTTCCCGCAATTTGTGTGCTAGAATAAAAAATGCGGATTTTTTCTGCGCATTTTGACAGGCATCTGCCTGCACAGAATAACGAGGTGAACCATGAGTTTTGAATTCATACAAAAGCTTCCTACTCCGGAAGAAATCAGGGAAGAATTTCCGATACCCGCTCCTTTGGTTGCATTAAAGGAAGAACGTGACCAAATGATTAGTGATGTTATCACCGGCAAAAGCGATAAATTCTTAGTTGTTGTAGGACCATGTTCTGCCGACAATGCCGATTCCGTATGTGATTATGTGGAGCGTCTTAGCAAGATTAATGATAAGGTAAAAGACAAACTTGTTCTGATACCGCGTATCTATACCAACAAACCGCGAACCACCGGCGATGGTTATAAAGGCATTGTGCATCAGCCGGACCCGGAAAAGAAAGAAGACTTCCGCCAGGGACTTCTTGCCATGCGTGCCATGCATGTGCGCGCCATGGACGTTTCCGGCCTTACCAGTGCCGATGAGATGTTATATCCTGAGAACTGGGGTTATGTAAGCGACATTCTTTCTTATGTTGCCATCGGAGCCCGTTCCGTGGAAGACCAGCAGCACCGCCTGACCGTAAGCGGTTTTGACATTCCTGCCGGTATGAAGAATCCTACCAGTGGTGACTTTTCAGTTATGCTTAATTCCGTATATGCAGCACAACACAGCCATTCCTTTACTTACCGTGGTTACGAGGTAAAGACCTCCGGCAATCCGCTTGCACATACTATTTTGCGCGGTTCCGTTAATAAGCATGGTCGCAGTCTTCCGAACTATCATTACGAAGATCTGACCACACTTCTTGAATTATACAATGAAAGGGATTTACTGAATCCGGCCTGCATCATAGATACAAACCATAATAACTCCAACAAGCAATACAAGGAGCAGATCCGTATTACCAAAGAAGTGATCCACAGCAGACGCCTGAATCCGGATATCCACAATCTTGTAAAAGGAGTCATGATTGAGAGTTATATTGAAGAGGGTTGCCAGAAAATCGGCGAGCATGTATACGGCCGTTCCATTACCGACCCATGTCTTGGATTTGCAGATACCGAACGGTTATTATTGGAAATTGCAGAACTGGTATAATTCTTTTCGAATTATTGATATAATCCATATAACAAAAAGACATTGCGCTATTAAAACGCAATGTCTTTTTTATTTCTGTATCTCTATCCTCTCGGATGCGCTCTCTTATATACTTCACGCAATTTATTCTGGTTCATATTGGCATAAATCTGGGTTGTAGAAATATCGGAGTGTCCAAGCATCTCCTGCACACTACGTAAATCCGCTCCGTTTTCCACCAGATGTGCCGCAAATGAATGGCGCAACGTATGCGGAGTAATATCCTCTGTAATACCGGCCTTCTTAGCATAGAACTTAATCAGCTTCCAAAATCCCTGTCTGCTCATTGCCTGTCCGGAACAATTTACAAAAAGGACATGGCTCTTAGCATCGGCAAGCATATCGTCCCTTACCTCTTCCAGATAACGGAGCAATGCCATTCTTGCCTTGGTACCAAACGGTATCATACGCTCTTTATTGCCGTCATTGCAGGTAATATAATTCATCTGCAAATTCAAATCTTCCATCTTAAGGGAAATCAGTTCCGTCACACGGATACCTGTCGCATACAAAAGCTCCAGCATCGCTTTATCACGGATTTCCTTAGGATTATTACCAAGCGGCTGCTCTAATAACGTAACCACTTCATTCATTGTCATAATCTCAGGAATTTTCTTCTCAATCTTCGGTACTTTCAATGTCCGGGTGATATCTTCCGTTACCACGCCCTCATCCATCATAAAATGAATCCAGGCTTTGATGGAAGCGATATTTCTGGATACCGTTGCCGGTTTAAACTGTTCCTCGCCCATCACATCAACATACGCCTTCAAATCCTTTTCGGTTAACTCTTTTACCGAAGAAATTCCTTTGCTATCGCAAAAAGCCTTAAATTTTTTCAAGTCTCTTTGGTAAGATAATTGTGTATTGGTAGAGGACTGTTTCACATTATGTAAATAAGATATAAACGAGTCTATCTCTCTTTGCATACTCTCAAAACCTTCCCCCAGTTTGTTACAAAAAATGCCTCTTTTGTCGTATAGTTGTCATTATAATAATAATTTCCAAGAAAAGCAACGAATAAATTTTACAAAAAAATGCTTATTTTATGCCTATTTCAGGCACTTCCACAACATATCGGCAACACTTATTTTGCCAAATACCAGATATTGTAAAAACGCCCTAAAAAAATATTTTTAAATATCCTCCTACCAAAAACGGATTTACATAACTCTCCAACACGATACCAATTATGACAACTCCTACCGCTACCAGAACCGGCATGTGATTTTTCCGTGTTCTTAGCCGGTTTCTTTCAAAACCATGGTATAACAGTCCATATCCCATGAAATAAAATAAATAATGCGGCATAGCAGCTGCAAGCATAAGCCCCATGCCCTTTATTCCGTACCACAGGTAAAATAATTTTAACAGTATTCCGGCTACCAATCCGGTCCATAGTAATATCGCACGGCACACCCATATTCTCATTGTTGTACAGGTCAACAGCATAATAAAAACAAATATGGCCACACGGTTCCATAAGCATCTGATAAGTAACTCCTTATGGTTCCATCCCTCTTCCAGAAATGTCCCTGCCAAGGTATTGCTTATCAATGTATTCTCCGGTATTTTCCCTTTTGCCATTATCGTGACTAACACGATTCCCACAAAAAAAGACACCAAAAATAATATTTGGTGCCCTGTTGCTCGTTTTCTTATTCCCATATACTTCCCAAAAGCATCCAACTTCCTTTCAGTATATGCGCTACTGTCCCAAAGAAAAACTTGTCCCTGTTACTTTGCAATGAAAAACATATTTGCGCCTTCTTTGATGGTAAATTCTTCCGTCGCATCTGCATTACCCATGCTTCCACCCGGGAATTCAAATTCTCCAAATTCAGGAGGCATATTTCCCTCTGGTCTCTGCGGCATACCGAACATACCACCACTTATTTCAGATACCGCAAGTTTTTCGTTACCATTCCATAATGTATAGGTTCCCTCTTCTAAATCAGGGGAAGAAATTAACAGATTCGTGCAATCATTTTCAATAATGCTTCCTGCCACATTATCTTCATCCTCTTTCATAAGACGGATTTCACTTCCACCCTTTATTGGCTCTGTTACTGTAAACACCACATAATTCTGCGCACTGCCTGCAATTTCATCCAACATATTACCGCTTGCAATTACCGTACCGCCGTTGATATGAATTCCCATATCGGAGTCAATTCCGGCATCCATACTGAAACCGCACGCAGCCGACGTTACAATTCCTCCGTTAATAACCAGCCATCCGTTTGAATCGATACCGTCACCCTCGCCCGTGGAACCGTTAACCACTATCGTAAGAATTCCTCCGTTTACGGTCGTTACCGATACACCATCCTCATTGGTATTGATTCCGTCATTGCCGGAATTAATGTTAATAATACCGCCATTAATTGTAAGATGCAGTTCCGAATCCAGGCCTTCGTTTTTTGCCTGAATATTCAAAACACCGCTTCCCTCATCTTCCCCGCTTATGTTCATGGAACGCTTGGAATAGAAAGCCGCATCGTATTTATGCAATTTCTTACTGTCAATAACCTCCGTACCAACTTCATTCAATTCCACAGATTCGTATATTCTTGCCACATAAGAACCGTTTACATGGTTTACACTATTATCGGCAATGATAACATTCGCACCTGCCGCCGAGGTATCCACGTCTTTTGCGGCATTTTCCGCATCGTCATCCCCACACTCATACACATTGTAAAAAATCACGCCCGGTGCCACACTACAGGTAATGTCCACACCATTCAAAATCAGTGTAACCACCGCTTCTTCATCCTTCTTGGCGTCTTTACCAAGATCCACGGCAATCTGACCTGCCGATAATTTGCCGCTTATCACATAATTGCCCGGCTCTGTAATATGGACAACCGTATGGGCATCGGCTTCTTCTTGCGGATGCTCATCCTCCTTTGACCCTTCGCCATAGGTAAAATCCTGTCCTTCTAAATAAAAGACAATGTCATTTGCCGTATAAACCGCAACTTCTTCGTTTTCAGATACAGCATTACCATCTACCAATATTTCTTCATCGGACAATACAATTTCCGTTGCATTATATTTTTGCGCAAGCACTTCGTTTGCTTGTGGGGCTTGCTCCTTTTTCGCATCCACCTTATTTTCTTTCACTTCACATGCCGTTGTTGCTAACATCATGCACACACATAGGCAAATAACAAGTAATTTCTTTTTCATAAACGCTCCTACTAAAACCACTATCCTTTTATTTTTCTGTAATATGCCAGTAATGCGCATATTGTTTTGGAATCCTGGATTTTACCCTCGTCAATCATGGCAAGCAATTCATCAAGCGGATACTCTACAATATCCACATACTCATCTTCGTCCAGTTCCTGCTGCCCCTTAACCAAATCCTCTGCCAGATAGATGTCAATTCTTTCATTGCAAAATGCCACCGTAGTACGAATGGATATAAGAAATTCACTTTTCCCCGCTTTATAGCCTGTTTCTTCTTCCAGTTCACGCAAAGCTGCCGTCTGCATGTCTTCTCCGGGATTAATTCCTCCTGCCGGAATTTCTATTGTTTCACGCTCCAGCGCATTCCTATACTGGCGCACCATAATAAGGTTTCCGTTTTCTTTTACTGCCACACAGGCCGCCGCTCCTTTATGATCAATAAAATCCCAAATTGCCGTATTTCCGTTCGGAATCTTCATTGTATCATGATAGTAATCAATAATTGCCCCTTTTTTTACCAATGTTCTATCCAAACGCTCGTATCCTTTTGCCATATCTTCTCCTTCTTTCTTCTGATTCTGTATGCATTTTCCCACACAATACCACCACTTTATTTTACCACAAAAAACAGGGATGACCAATCAGTCATCCCCTCATTATTTCTATTCACCCAATAATTTCTTTACACTGACTAATTTGACACAGAGAACAAAAATCTTAGCCGCCTCCATTAATTCATCCAGTTCCGGATAAGACGGTGCAATACGGATATTGGAGTCCTTAGGGTCCTTTCCGTACGGGAATGTCGCTCCTGCGCCTGTTAACGTTACGCCGGCTTCCTTACACTTAGCTACAATTTCTTTTGCACAACCTTCCATAGCATCAAAAGAAATGAAATAACCACCGTTCGGACGTGTCCATGTACCGATTTCAAGTCCTGCAAGTTCTTCCTCAAACAACTGCAAAAGAGCATCAAATTTAGGACGCATAAAATCAGCAAGTTTGCTCATACGCTCATAAATGCCTTCTACATTACCGTTAAAGAAACGCACATGACGGAGCTGGTTAATCTTATCATAGCTGATAGTCTGTATAGTCATGGTCTTCTTCATCCAATCCAAATTGGCCGGTGAAGATGCTACCGCTGCAATGCCTGCACCCGCAAATGTAATCTTGGATGTGGACGAAAATTCGTAAACCATATCTTCATTACCTGCTTCCTTACAGGCGGAAAGAATCTCTAATAAAGAATCCTTTCTTCCTTCATATAAATCATGCACTACATAGGCATTATCCCAAAAAATACGGAAATCCTTTGCTGCCGGTTTCAGCGCCGCAAAAGCACGTACTGTCGCATCGGAATAGGTGATGCCGGATGGATTGGAATATTTTGGTACACACCAGATACCCTTAACCGCATCATCATTCTCTACATATTCTCTTACCATATCCATATCCGGTCCTTCCGGTGTCAATGGAATGTTAATCATCTCAATGCCAAAAAGCTCCGTAATGGCAAAATGACGGTCATATCCCGGAACCGGGCATAAAAACTTCACTTTATCAAGCTTAGACCATGGAGTATTCCCGTTTACACCAAATACTACGGAACGGGAAATGGTATCGTACATAATATTAAGTGATGAATTACCGCATACAATTACCTGCTCGGCAGGAACTCCCATCAAATCTCCCATCAACTTCTTCGCTTCGTAAATACCAGTTAATTCACCATAATTACGGCAATCTACCCCACTCTCGGTAATATAATCGGATACCTTATTCAATTCAGCAACAACCTCTGTACACATATTCAACTGCGCTACAGATGGTTTTCCTCTTGCCATATTCAGATTAAGTCCCTTACCTTTCGCGTCCTCAAAAGCACTCTCTAACTGCGCAAGTAATGCCTGCAACTCTTCATTTGTAAGATTCTTATATGCTTTCATCGTAAATCCCGTCCTTACTAAAGTCTACATTCTTATCAAAATGCACATGGTATAATCGTATACAATCATGCATTACTGATATTTTACAGTATATGCTGAAGTTGTCAATATGTTTTTGCCAAAAAAAGTTGTGCAAAGTCTCCCTTGCACAACCTGTTAATTCATTATTAAAATTTATCTTTCATTTTATCATATATTGCTTCGTAACGCTGAGTGTTCTCGTATACAGCACCATAGTCAATTATCTGCTGTACGCCATAGTTACCGTCTTCTTTATACTTTGGAATAATATGGCAAACCAATTTGTCATTCATATCTTCCATATCCACATAACAGATGGCATCCGGATTATAGCATTTCTTCAAAACCTTCGCCGCCTTGGCTACATCCGCAAAAAAGATATTACGCTCCAAAGTAGATAAGCGGGTCAGTTCCGTAGCCGATTCTTTGAATATTGCTACCAGATGTCCCTTACAGATCTGATCCTTGTACAAATATACTTTTACCACATCGTACTCTTTAATAAGACGTCCGTATTTACCTTCTGTCTCAACATCTTCCTTATGCGCATCTTCTTTCTCCTGCAAATACTTGCAGTAAGCATTAATCATATCCCTGTCTTCGCTTAAAACATGCGTCATAATCCAGCTCTGCACTTCCTCTTTAATGAGTTTTAATTGCTTCACCGGTTCTTCCTTAATCTTAGGAAGGTCCAATTTCATAACGTAATCCGAACATTTCTTATGAAACTTTTTATGATTATTAATACGCGGATAATTCATCTCCTGCATCAGGCTCTCTTCCTCATAAAAATGATAGCCTGTAAAATCACGGAGTTCGCACACAATATCAAGAAGCTGCTTGTCCGTAACCCCAATACACTGGATACGTATTAGCTGCTCCAAATCACGTCCTATTTTAAATAACTGCTTGTGTTGTGTATCAATGGCACTGTTTCCGGTCTCCATATTGGAAGCCCAATCAAATTTGAAATCAAACATAAGTGTCACCCGTTTCTTCAGTAATGAATATATAGTACTACTATTGTATCATTTTCCGTACAAAAGGCAAGTAAAAAAAGTCC
>JAZMZZ010000175.1:0-2317 GCA_045586245.1 Lachnospiraceae bacterium
GGTAGAGAATGAGGATCACATTTATCAGGTGGAGTATCCCTATAACTATATTGGGTTTAACAAAGCGGAAATGAAAAATGAGCGGATTGACTTATTGGGAGCCAGGGACCGCAGTGAACTTACCAAAGAGGATACGGAATATATAATGAATTATGTGCGGAGCATTCCGGAAGATACGGATGCGGACAGGGAAAATGTATCTTTCCGTATCTGGCTTGTGTATCTGGATGAAAATAATGAACAGCAGTATCTTTCCGCTTGGGGATGGGATGATTTCCCTGAAGATTGGGGAGAATTCATTGATTATATGAACGGACTCTGCGGAGGAGAATATCTGCGCAGTGAGGGCGAAGTGGTGGAGGTGACACCGCAGCTTTTGACAGAACTGTACGGAGTCACTGACGAGGATGTCAGAATCGGCACACTGGAAGACTTTGTTGCAGCCAAAGACTATACGATTGTTGACCTTACGGAGCATGTATTCTATTTGGGAAATGAATTACGGGATTATTATGCCGACATCAAAGAACCTCTGATTGCGCCATACCGTCCGTACGAGATAGAATCGGTAGCAAGTACGGAGGAAGAGTATGATGCTTTTATGGCAGATTTTCTCGGCAGGATTGAAGGTGACTGGCAGGAGCGCGATAGCGACCAGAATGATCTGCGGTATTACGTGAATGCAGAAAACGGTAACGATTTCTATATCGGAAAAACCACAGACCTTGAGAATATGAACCTTGAACCGCCGAGGGATGAGGATGGATACTATGGTATCGCATTGGATGCCCATATGGAAGGAATGGTTTATGGGTGCGATTTCTTTTATAGTCCGGATAAGAAATTCTTTATGGTGAATTCGCTTGGTGCCGGCGAGGAAGATTCGACGGATGTGGCATTGGAATTTATAGAGGCAGAATAGACAGAAACTATGAGTAAGTTTACATAATGCACAAAATAATCGGGCGCGATTTACATCGTCGCCCGATATTCATTTACAATATCTTTTATTTTATAAGGTGCCAGAATTTCGTGGATGGCATGGTATGTGGCGCCGAATTCTTCACCGACAGCCATATAACCGCCTTTGATAATGGCTTCTTTGTCATTTTCATCATACAAAGAAATACAATAAGACGAACCGTCACAGCCTTCTCCGTCTGTGACTTCATAATCTGCAATTTCTTCGGGGCTGGCAATTTCGGTAATTGCATTATAGTCTTCCTCAGAGAGTGTTACAGAGCCAATTTCCGGATACCCGGTAACATGCATATGAACTTTAACGGTTCTGTCTTTGTAAATTATTATTGTGGCATCTGTACATTCAGCCATGGTTCCGTCGCCAGCGGCTCCGTTGTTTATGGACAGTAGTATGTTATTGCTGAAGGTAATCGATTCCTGTGAGCCGGTGGTTTCATCCATCTTTGAGCAACCTGCTAAGGTTATAACTGATGTTAAGGTTAATAGTAAGGCTAATAATTTTTTCATAGAGCCTCCTTGAGGAAAATTCTACATATTTGGTAATTCCATCTCATTGTACATTTTTACAAAACCATATTTTTCATATAAAGGTCTGCCCATATCAGTTGCCTCCAGAGATATGGCTGAAATGCCTTTGCACTTGGCTTCAGCAATTAATAAATCCAGAGTTTTATATGCGATTCCGTTTCTGCGGTACTCCGGCTTGGTGTACATATTCATGATGTAAGCCTTTTGTCCGGTCGGATTGCGGAATGTTGGCATTACCTTGAAAAAACTGATTCCACCTGAGCCGACAAAAACATCTCCATCAAACACCAGGTATGCGACATGGGTGTCATTGGTGAGTGCATCCTGATAGTAGTGGTAGGACTCTTCCCGGACCACCGACATATCGACATCATCCGATAATTTATTGGCGGCACGAAGTACAGTGATACGGGTGTCGGTTAATATCTTCAAATCATTAAGTGTGGCTTTTTTGTATGTTAAGTTCATGTGAAAACCTTTCTCAATGGAATAATTATTCTTTGGTAAAAAGCAAGTGGTGGAAAAACGCAATATTTCTAAATGCATCCATCTGCGATACACGCATTTCTAATTTTACCATTTCCTCCTGCCATTCCTCAAGGTCGTGTTTTTCCTGCTTTTGTTGTAAATCCCAGAAGGTACGGATACCGTAACAGTCCGTAAGGTTAAGTGACGGGGCCCACTGCGAAACCATGTCATCCTCATAGTAGCGGATGACACCGAATTTGGAGGCGGCAGAGTTTTCACCATCAAGAAGTGCATGAGCTTTTTCCATGTCATCAAGCAGAACGGCCATCTGCATTACACG
>JAZMZZ010000176.1:0-34012 GCA_045586245.1 Lachnospiraceae bacterium
CTCTTATTTTTGCCAAGGCCTCTTTCACAACGGTTTCCGGAGATGTACTGACGGCCGCCCGTAAAACGGTTAATGGTCAGACGGCAGTTGTTGGTACAACCCTTGCATTTTGCCATGCTGGTCTCAAATTCGAGTTCCTCAATCCGTTCTATGGACAGCATGGTAGTAGCATATCCCGGCGTATATCGTTCGCGTGCAATTAATGCGGCACCGAATGCTCCCATGATGCCGGCAATATCGGGCCGGATGGCTTCACATCCTGCTATTTTTTCAAAGGAACGCAGTACGGCATCGTTATAAAACGTACCGCCCTGTACAACAATATTCGTTCCGAGTTCTGACGCATCGGATACCTTGATAACTTTAAACAAGGCATTTTTGATTACGGAATAAGCAAGGCCGGCGGAAATATCGGCAACACTTGCGCCTTCTTTTTGTGCCTGTTTTACCTTGGAATTCATAAATACGGTACAACGGGTACCAAGGTCAATCGGATGTGCGGCAAATAATGCCGCTTTGGCGAAATCTTCCACGCTGTAATTTAAAGATTTGGCAAAGGTTTCGATAAAGGAGCCGCAGCCGGAGGAGCAGGCCTCATTTAACAGCACACTGTCGACTGTCCGGTTTTTGATTTTGATACATTTCATATCCTGTCCGCCGATATCGAGGATACAGTCTACCTGCGGATTAAAGAAGGCGGCCGCATAATAATGTGCCACAGTCTCCACCTCACCGTCATCCAAAAGCAGTGCAGCCTTCATCAGTGCTTCGCCGTAACCGGTGGAACAGGAGCGGACAATACGTGCAGACGGCGGTAACAGACGATAGATGTCTTTGATGGCTTCAATCGCAGTATTAAGCGGACTGCCGTTGTTATTGCTGTAAAAGGAATGCAACAGGGCACCGTCTTCTGAAACAAGAGCAATTTTGGTTGTGGTGGAACCGGCATCAATACCTAAATAGCAGTTGCCGGAATAAGAAGACAATTCTGCCGTGCGGATACAGTGCGTATCATGCCGTTTGCGGAATGCTTCGTAGGAAGTTTCATTTTCAAAAAGAGGTTCCATGCGTTCCACTTCGAATTCCATATGAATGTCACCGGAGAGTTTTTGGACCATTTCTTCCATGGTATAAAAACAATTATCCTTTGCATTCAAAGCAGAACCCATCGCTGCAAACAAATGGGAATTTTCAAGTTCTATAGTATGTTCTTCATCCAGTTTAAGCGTACGGATGAAAGCTGTTTTTAGTTCGGATAAAAAATGCAGAGGTCCGCCAAGGAAGGCAACATGACCGCGGATTGGCTTACCGCAGGCAAGACCGCTGATGGTCTGGTTAACAACTGCCTGAAAAATGGAAGCCGATAAATCTTCTTTGGTGGCACCGTCGTTAATGAGAGGCTGGATATCGGTTTTGGCAAAAACACCGCATCTTGCCGCAATGGTGTATAAAGAATGGAAATTTTTAGCATACTCATTAAGTCCCATGGCATCGGTTTGTAACAAAGAAGCCATCTGGTCGATAAAAGAGCCGGTACCGCCGGCACAGATTCCGTTCATACGCTGTTCGACATTACCGCCTTCAAAATAAATGATTTTGGCATCCTCGCCGCCAAGTTCGATGGCAACATCGGTTTTTGGCGCAAACTCCTGTAAGGATGTGGATACGGAGATTACTTCCTGGACAAAAGGAACCGCAAGATGGTTGGCAAGCGTAAGACCGCCGGAACCGGTAATCACAGGATGAAGCGTAATATTTCCGAGTACCTCGGACGCCTTTTTTAGAAGGGAATGTAAGGTTTCCTTAATATTTGCAAAATGACGCTCATAATCGGAAAACAAAAGCGTATGGGCGTTGTCCAAAATGGCAATCTTAACGGTAGTGGAACCGATATCGATGCCAAGAAGATAGTTGTTATTGTTCATGAATTTCCCCTATCCTAAATATATAGTATGTAAATTGTGTTTTGTATGTCGAAAACCGTTTGTATTATACGCCTTAATTTTGGGCAAACGAAGTAAATGAAAAAAGTTTAATAAAAATATTAATTTGTTTAAAAAAAATTTATCTTTTGTTTGGGAATTACAGAAAAATATAAGAACTAATGGGGTGGCTTTGGTTTACTTTTTAGTATGGGATTGCTATAATGTCCCTAGCATTTTGATTTAATACATATCATGCAGAAAGGCTTGGTCTATATATATGAAAAATGATTTTGGAAAGAACTTTGAAAAGAAATTTTCCAAATATGCAATTCCGAATTTGTCCCTGTATCTGGTACTTTGTTATGCGTTCGGATATCTGATCCAGACGATAAATGTCAGTTTTTTGGGTTATCTGACATTGGATCCGATTATGATTTTACGCGGACAGGTGTGGAGGCTTATTACCTGGCTTGTGGTACCGCCTTTTACGGATAATATCTTTTTTACTTTGCTGACATTGTATTTTTATTACAGCATCGGTACGACACTGGAAAGAGTATGGGGAACTTACCGCTATAACTGCTATCTGTTTTCGGGAATGTTATTTACCATCATCGGCAGTTTCCTTTTATACGCTATTTATGCGGTGCTCGGGATGGGCAATGTGTCTTTCGGGGCATTGTTTAGCACATACTATGTCAATATGTCCATATTCCTTGCATTTGCGGCAACTTTTCCCGAGATGCAGGTATTGCTCATGTTTATTATCCCTGTAAAAGTGAAGTACATGGGAATTATTTACGGCGTATATCTGGTATTGCAATGCCTGATGGGCGGTATCATCAACTGGGTGGTAATCGGCTCTTCATTGCTGAATTTCCTTGTATTCTTCTTTACATCAAGAAACCGTATCCGTATGAGCCCGAAGCAGATGAAGCAAAGGCAGCAGTTTAGAAAAGAAGTGCATCATACGGCTAAAATTACACGGCATAAATGTGCCATTTGCGGACGTACGGAGGAGAGCAATCCGGAATTGGAGTTCCGTTTCTGTTCAAAATGTAACGGTAATTATGAATATTGTCAGGATCATTTATTTACCCACAAGCATGTGGAGTAAGAGTTTGGAAAGGATAGTACCATGAATCAGGAACTTGAGTTTGCAAAAACCTTAGAAGCTGTCAGGAGTCTTGCAGCCTCCCAGGGGAATGTCATTTCAAAAGAACAGGTGGAAGAAGCGTTTGCAGAAATCGGAATGAACGGTGAACAGCTTACACCGATATATGAGTATTTAAAGCAAAAGAAAATCGGTATCGGACAGCCTGTAGACCCGGATGAATATTTAACCGGTGATGATAAGGATTTTCTTGCGGATTATCTGGAACAGCTGGAGTGTCTTCCGAAATTATCACAGGGAGAGAAGGAAGCGTATTTTATATCGGCTATGGCGGGCGATGCCACCGGTAAAAGCAAGACCATAGAGATTCTGCTTCCCGATATTGTGGATATTGCAAAATTATATACCGGACAGGAAGTCTTGTTAGAAGATTTAATCGGGGAAGGAAATGTGGCACTTACTATGGGCGTAGAAATGCTTGGTGCACTTGAAAAACCTTCAGAAGTACCGGGAATGCTTGCAAAAATGGCAATGGATGCCATGGAAGCACTCATCCGTGAAACAGAGGATGATCATAAGAGTGACCGTAAGATTGCGGATAAGGTGAATGAAGTATCTTTTGAAGCGCAGAAACTTGCCGAGTCCTTAAGCCGTAAGATTACCATAGAGGAATTGATGGAAGAAACCGGATTTTCCGAAAAAAAGATTAAAGATGCCATCCGCATGAGCGGAAATAAGATAACATATTTTGAGGGCGCAGATGAATAATGATTTTAAATACGTCATGCATGATTTGACCAATATATATATCGGGGCTAAGTTTACATACAATGAGATGATGGATAATGATGAGATTCCGTTTAAATTAAAAGTAATTCTTTCCCATTACATGTTAAAAGAGGTGGATGGGGATACTACTTTGGAGAACCATGTATTTTTCTTAAAGCCATCCGATGAGTCCTATTTGATTTATAAGCAGATGAAAGCGAGATTTAAGTTAAATGTATTCAGAGAGGATGGTCACGGGAAAGGAAAGCCCGGCTATGTGCATAAAGAGTATAAGGTGCAGGAAATTGTAGAAGGACCTGAGGCTTCGTATCTGCATGAGCATATGAATCAGATTTTTGTGGAAGAACTGCATATTACTTCACTTAGTCTTATGGCGGTAAGTGTATAAGGAGAGATTTTTGATGCGTATTGAAGATGTAAAAGCATATGAATTAGTGGAAGAAAAGCAGATTGCGGAGTTGAATACCCATGCATATCTGCTGCGACATAAAAAAACAGGGGCAAGAGTTGCCCTGATGCAAAATTCGGATGAGAATAAAGTATTCTATATCGGATTCCGTACTCCGCCAAAGGAAAGTACGGGTGTAATGCATATTCTGGAGCATTCCGTGCTTTGCGGTTCCAAGGCGTTTCCGGTAAAGGATCCGTTTATTGAATTGGCAAAAGGGTCGCTGAATACGTTTTTGAATGCGATGACGTATCCGGATAAGACCGTATATCCGGTAGCCAGCTGTAACGATAAGGATTTTAGGAATCTGATGCATGTATATCTGGATGCGGTATTTTATCCGAATATTTACAATACCGACATGACTTTCCGTCAGGAGGGCTGGCACTATGAGATGGAGAGTGCGGACGATGAACTGACGATTAATGGCGTTGTGTATAATGAGATGAAGGGTGCGTTTTCGTCTCCGGATGATGTTTTGGAGAGGGAGATTTTTAATTCTTTATTTCCGGATACTGCGTATAGTGAAGAGTCGGGCGGTGACCCGAAGGTAATTCCCGATCTGACCTATGAGCATTATCTTGACGTGCACAGACAGTATTACCATCCGTCCAATTCCTATATTTATTTGTACGGTAATATGGATATGGCAGAGAACCTCATGTTTATTGATGAGAACTATCTGTCTTCTTTTGATGCAATAACAGTGGATTCTGCGATTCCTGCGCAGGAAGCGTTTGCGTCCGTGCATGAAGTGAATAATTATTTCTCTATTACCGAAAATGAACCGGAAAAAGAGAATACCTATTTAAGTTACAACTGTGTTACCAATGATTGTCTGGACCGCAAGGCCTATATTGCATTCCAGGTTATTGATTATGCACTTTGCTCTGCACCGGGAGCGGTTTTAAAGCAGACACTTTTGGATGCCGGAATCGGTAAGGATATTTACAGTTTTTACGATAACGGAATCAAACAGCCGTATTTTAGCATAGTTGCGAAGAACTCCGATGCCTGTAAAAAGGCAGAATTTATCCGTCTGATTGAGGAAGTGCTTGCGGATATTTCTAAAAGCGGATTTGATAAAGATACCCTGCGTGCAGGATTGAATTACTATGAATTTAAATACAGGGAGGCGGATTTTGGTTCGTATCCTCCGGGACTGATGTATGGATTACAGATGTTTGACAGCTGGCTGTATGATGATAACAAGCCATTTATCCATATTGAGGCAGATGATACCTTTAAGCAGCTTAGGGAAGATATTGGGAACGGTTATTTTGAAAAACTGGTAGAAACAGCAATCCTTAAAAATACCCACAAGTCGGTAGTGATGGTAGAACCGAAAAAGAACCTTGTGGAGCAGGAAGAAGCACAGTTAAAAGAAAAACTGGCGGCGTACAAGGCTTCTTTAAGTGAGGAGCAGATTGCAAAGATTGTAGAGGATACCGCATTGCTTATCGAGTACCAGGAACGCGAAGATGAGCCTGAGAAACTGGCTTGTATTCCGGTACTTGAGCGGGAAGATATTAAGAAAGAGACGGAACGCCTTTATAACGAGGTAAGAAGTATTGGGGACAAGAAATGTTTGTACCATCCGATTTTTACAAACGGAATTGATTATGTGCGTGTGATTTTTACGGTGAAGGCAGTGCCAAAGGAGTATTTCCCATATCTTGGACTTCTTAAATCCGTGCTTGGGTATGTGGCGACAGAACACTATTCTTACGCAGAACTTTTTAATCAGATTCATTTAAATACCGGAGGAATGGTTCCTGTTGTGAATGTATATACCAATTCGAAGGATTTGGATGATATTACAATCAGTTTTGAGATGAAAATGAAGACGCTTAAGGGCAAATTACCGAAAGCGTTTGAACTTCTGCAGGAGATTCTGTTTACGTCGAATCTGAAGGATAAAAAGCGTTTGCAGGAGATTTTAGGAGAACTGAAATCCCGTATGCAATCCAATATGATTTCTGCGGGACATCAGGTGGCAGCAGGACGTGCGGCATCTTATTTTTCAAAGTCTGCGGCAATCCAGGATTCTTTGACAGGGCTTCCGGCGTACCATCTTGTTAACCGTATCGAAGGGGATATGGATAAGTATGCGGATGAACTGATAGAAGGATTAACAGGTATCTGTAAATTCCTGTTTACTGCGGATAATCTGATGTTTGATTTTACGGGAGAAGAATCCGAGTATGAAGAGTTTGTTTCTTTGGCAGATGCTTTTGCAAATAAACTTCCAAAGCAGACTATAATGGCAGATGGGATTCCGGTTATTACCGAAAAGAAGAACGAAGGCTTTTTATCTTCGTCCCAGGTGCAGTATGTCTGTCGTGCCGGTAACTACAGGAAGGACGGTCTTGCTTATACGGGTGCCTTACGGGTACTGAAAGTAATTATGGGCTATGATTATTTATGGAACCAGGTGCGTGTAAAAGGCGGTGCATACGGCTGTATGTGCAGTTTCTCCAAGAGCGGGGATAGTTATTTTGTATCCTACCGTGACCCGAATCTTGGCAAGACGGTGGATGTGTATGAGCAGGCGGCGGATTATATTGAAGCCTTTTTCCAGGATGAGCGCAGCATGACACAGTATATAATCGGAGCCATCAGTGAACTGGATACACCGCTTACGCCGGCTTCAAAGGCACTGCGTTCGTTAACCGCTTATATGACAAACCAGACAGAAGAGGATTTCCAGAAAGAAAGGGATGAACTTCTTGCGGTTACACAGGAGACTATCCGCGGGCTTTCGGCTCATGTGCGTAGTTTTGTCGGTCAGAATCATTTCTGTGTAGTCGGAAATGATGAAAAAATAAAAGAAGCTTCAGAAATGTTTGATACTGTAGCGGATTTATATTAAAATATAAGTGTAGATATGGCAGAATGGAATGATATTGGGAGGTATTGTCTGTTCTGCCTTCTTGGTATATACCTAAGAAAAGGAGGAATTTATTATGAAGAAGAGATTTATAACAGTTTCTTTTGCACTTGTTTTGTCAGTATGTCTGGCGGCCTGTGGCAGCAGTAGTAAGAGTGAAGCCGCATATGACTCGGCACCGGCGGAAATGGATTATGCCGTAACGGAAGAAGCAGCAGCGGCTGAGATTGCATATGATTCCTATTATGCTGAGGAGCCTATGGAACCGGAGATGGGGGATTCCGGTAATGGCGCAGAAGCACCGGAAGTAAATGAGAGTGCCACCTCGCAGCGTAAATTAATTAAGACGGTGGAGTTGTCTGTAGAGACCAAGGACTATGACAATCTGATGGTTTCGCTTGAAAAACAGATTGAAGAACTTGGCGGATATATTGAGTCTTTAGGCGCTTATAACGGAAGTTATTACAACAGCCGCGTTAACCGCTCAGCCAATATTACGGCAAGAATTCCGGCAGATAAACTGGATGGTTTTGTAAAGCAGATTGGGGAAGAAGCCAATGTGGTGGACCGTAACGAATCCGTAGAAGATGTTACGCTTCAGTATGTGGACTTGGACAGCCATGCCAGAATGCTTGAGGAAGAGCAGGAAAGACTTTTAGAACTTCTGGAAGCGGCAGAGACAATTGAAGATATTATTACAATCGAAGAACGTTTATCCGAAGTGAAATATCAGCTTGAGAGTATGAAGTCCCAGCTACGTACGTTTGATAACAAGGTTACATACAGCACAGTACATATTTATATTGATGAAGTAAAGGAATTAACACCGGTTGTGGAGCAGACTGCGGGTGAGAGAATTGCGGAAGGATTTGCAGAGAGTCTGCGTGATATCGGCGAGGGATTCAAAGAATTCTTCATCGGTTTTGTAATCAATATTCCGTATATTATCCTATGGGCGGTTATCCTTTCCGTAATTGCGTTTGCCGGCTTCAAAATTGTTAAAGCAATTGACAAACGTTCCGTGCGTAAGATGGAAGAAGCACGTAAAAACGGAGTGGTTCAGTCATTATATGTACAGCGTCCGAATAACGGAAAAACGCAGGGAAAGAATGAAGGGACAGAAGAGTAAGAATAATCAGACAGAATGGAGTAACTATGAGTGACATGAAAAAGGCAGGGTTTGCCTCTATTATCGGAAGACCGAATGTGGGAAAGTCCACATTAATGAACCGAATTATCGGGCAGAAAATTGCCATTACATCCAATAAACCGCAGACAACCCGTAACCGTATCCAGACAGTGTATACGGGGCAGGAAGGACAGATTGTTTTTCTTGATACACCGGGCATCCACAAATCCAAGAATAAACTGGGCGATTATATGGTGGGTGTTGCCAGACGTTCCATTGATGATGTGGATGTTGTATTGTTTCTGGTTGAGCCGACAACATTTATCGGTGCGGGCGAGAAGAGCATTATTGAAGATTTGAAAAAAGCAGATTTACCCGTAATTCTGGTCATCAATAAAGTGGACACGATTAAGCAGGATGAGATTCTTGCGGTGATTGATGCTTACAGTAAAGAGATGGAATTTGCCGAAGTAATTCCGGTTTCTGCCAAAGAAGGCAATAATGTGGATACGCTTCTTAGTTGCATTTTCAAGTATCTTCCGGAAGGAATTCCTTTCTATGACGAAGATACAATTACGGACCAGCCGGAACGCCAGATTGTGGCAGAGCTTATCCGTGAGAAGGTGCTTCGTTTAATGAGCGATGAGATTCCGCATGGTGTAGCGGTTGCCATTGACAGTATGAAATTCGAAAAGAAACTTTGCCGTATCGATGCAACCATTATCTGTGAGCGTGATTCCCATAAGGGAATGATTATCGGAAAACAGGGAGCCATGCTTAAAAAAATCGGTTCCCAGGCACGTCCGGAAATTGAAGATATGCTTGAGACAAAGGTCTTTTTACAGCTTTGGGTTAAGGTGAAAAAGGACTGGCGCGACAGTGATTTCCTTTTGAAAAATTTTGGCTATGATGCCAAAGAAACCGAATAGAATTTGTTCATTTTGCAGACCATATCTGTGTGAGAAAACGGATATGGAGGTACAGGATGGATGAATGAGACAAGTTACTGGAATCAATTTGTAAGTTCGGGAAAAGTGGAAGATTATTTAAAATTCAAGGAACAGTCAAACAGAAATACCAGTTCCGAAGGAGAAACGTTAAGTGCAGGATTTAGCAGTCGTAACAGGGATGATTATCAAGGCAGTGCCTATCGGTGAATACGATAGGCGCCTTGTTTTGTTAACTAAAGAACGCGGTAAAATCTCTGCTTTTGTCAGAGGTGCCAGAAAACCAAACAGCAGATTCGTGGCAGCTACCAATCTGTTTTGTTTCGGTACCTTCAAACTTTATCAGGGACGGGATTCCTATACCCTTGCCGAGGCTGAAATTTCCAACTATTTCGAGGAATTGCGCATGGATTTTGAAGGTGCCTATTACGGCATGTATTTTCTGGAAATTGCCGATTACTATACCCGTGAAAATAATGACGAGCGCGAGATGCTCAAACTCTTATACCAGTCCCTTCGGGCATTATCCGTACCATCCCTGTCGCACAAACTGATCCGGGTCGTATACGAACTCAAATCCGTCATTCTTAATGGCGAATTTCCGGGCATCCCTGCAGATAAAAACTACCTTCCGTCTACGGAATATACAGTTGAATACATAGTAAATAGTTCAATCGAAAAACTATACACATTCACTGTTACAGCGGAAGTGTTAGAAGAACTAAAAGCAATTGCAGAAAAGATATGCAAAATGTGTTTATCCTCTCATTTTCATTCACTGGAGATATTAGATACCTTAGAATAAAAATTGTAACTTCAGGTGCTCAGGCGACTATTTTTTTTCTCAAAGTATCTCGAAAAATACAATGTAAGAGTTGAAATGATATACAAAATTTTGTATAATATGGGGGATTAATAGGAGAATTCAAAATATGAAAAGAAGTATAGGGATTGGGAAGAGAATAGAAGGTGTATTGGTTTCATGCCTTCTTTTTGTTTTTCTGACCGGCTGTAACGAGGAAATACAGCTGCGTGACGGAACCAATATCCAGCTTGAAAAGGAAGGCGGGGTAACGGTTACCTACATAGAGGAGTTCCCTTCCGACTATTACGATGTGTCGGAACTTGCCGAGATGAACGCCGAAGAGGTTGCCGAATATAACAGTCTTGTTGGAGAAGAAGCAGTGACTGTGATTTCTACGACCACGGATGGCAGTAAGGTGACACTTGCGATGCACTTTTCCGATATGGAAGATTATGGAGACATGAACAGTATACCGGTTTATAACGGTACGGTTTCCCAGGCAATCGCAATGGGCTATGAGTTTGGTAAGACATTCACGGATGCAAAGAGCGGCGAGAGCCTTACGGATATAAATTGGGATGAATTGGCAAATAAGCATGTTGTTATTGTTGATGGTCCGGTTTGTGTATATCCTTTTAGTAAAATCGAGATGGGAACGGATAACGTAACTGTATCCGAGGACAGAAAAGTGGCAACGGTAACGAATGAAGAACAGGCGGTTATCGTGTTCAAATAAATATATAGCTTAACAGCAGAAATGAGGACATTATGGAAAAGACAATGGAAAAAATTGTTGCACTTGCAAAGGCAAGAGGATTTGTATATCCGGGTTCTGAGATTTATGGCGGACTTGCCAACACATGGGATTACGGTAATCTCGGTGTAGAATTAAAGAACAATGTAAAAAAAGCATGGTGGCAGAAGTTTGTTATGGAGAACCCTTATAACGTGGGCGTGGACTGTGCGATTTTAATGAATCCTCAGACATGGGTAGCATCCGGACATTTAGGCGGTTTTTCCGATCCTTTGATGGATTGTAAAGAATGCCATGAGCGTTTCCGTGCCGATAAGATTATCGAAGATTACGCGGCAGAGAATAATATGACATTGGAAGGCAGCATTGATGGCTGGAGCCAGGAACAGATGAAGGCATTTATCGAAGATAACAATGTTCCGTGTCCTACCTGCGGCAAGCACAATTTTACGGATATCCGTCAGTTTAACTTAATGTTTAAGACATTCCAGGGTGTAACGGAAGATGCGAAGAACACAGTATATCTGCGTCCTGAGACTGCACAGGGTATCTTTGTAAACTTTAAGAATGTACAGAGAACATCCCGTAAGAAAATTCCTTTCGGTATCGGACAGATTGGTAAATCTTTCCGTAACGAGATTACACCGGGTAACTTTACATTCCGTACAAGAGAATTTGAGCAGATGGAATTGGAATTCTTCTGCGAGCCTGATACAGACCTTGAATGGTTTGCATATTGGAAGCAGTTCTGTATCGATTGGTTACAGACTCTTGGTATCAAACCGGAAGAGATGCGTGTAAGAGACCACGATAAGGAAGAATTATCATTCTACTCCAAGGCTACAACCGATATCGAATTCTTATTCCCATTCGGTTGGGGTGAATTATGGGGTATTGCAGACAGAACAGATTATGACTTAACACAGCATCAGAATGTATCAGGACAGGATATGAGTTATTTTGATGACCAGAAGGGCGTTAAGTATGTTCCTTACGTTGTAGAGCCTTCACTCGGTGCAGACCGTGTTGTATTGGCATTTTTATGCGCTGCTTACGATGAAGAAGAAATTGGCGAAGGTGATGTACGTACCGTATTGCATTTCCATCCTGCACTTGCACCGGTTAAGATTGGTGTGCTTCCGCTTTCTAAGAAGCTTAATGAAGGAGCAGAGAAGATTTTTGCGCAGTTAAGCAAGAAGTATAACTGTGAATTTGATGACAGAGGAAATATTGGTAAGAGATACCGTCGTCAGGACGAAATTGGTACACCATTCTGTATTACATATGATTTTGAGTCTGAAGAGGATCAGTCTGTAACTGTACGTTTCCGTGATTCCATGGAACAGGAAAGAATTAAAATTGAAGATTTGGATGCATACTTTGCAGATAAATTTTCATTTTAAGATAAATGAATATCTATAGTCAGAAATGACGAAATAAACTAAGACGGCTACCCCGTCTTAGTTTGCGTTATCGCATGCTTTTCTGCGTTAGCGTATCAGAGCGTTTTCGGGAGTAATTCCGGACAGGGTTATACCATATTTTACGAAAAAGGAGAGATAGTAAATGGCAAAATGGGTTTATTTGTTTGAAGAAGGCGACGCTTCCATGCGTAATCTTCTCGGCGGAAAAGGTGCAAACCTTGCTGAGATGACAAAAATTATCGGTGCAGATGTAGTACCACAGGGTTTTACAATTACAACAGAGGCCTGTACACAGTATTATGAAGACGGTCGCAAAATCAACGATGAGATTCAGGCGCAGATTAATGAATATATCGGCAAGATGGAAGAAATCACAGGCAAGAAGTTTGGTGATTTGGAGAATCCGTTACTTGTATCCGTTCGTTCCGGTGCAAGAGCTTCCATGCCGGGTATGATGGATACCATTCTTAACTTAGGTCTTAACGAAGACGTAGTTAATACCATGGCTGAGAAATCAGGCAACCCACGTTGGGCATGGGACTGCTACAGACGTTTCATCCAGATGTACTCTGACGTAGTTATGGAAGTTGGTAAGAAATACTTCGAAGAGCTCATCGATGAGATGAAAGAAAAGAAAGGTGTTACACAGGACGTAGACCTTACAGCAGAAGATTTAAAAGAACTCGCTAACCAGTTCAAGGCTGAATACAAAGCAAAAATCGGTGAAGATTTCCCAACGGACCCGAAGGTACAGTTAATGGGCGCTATCCAGGCTGTATTCCGTTCATGGGACAACCCTCGTGCAAATGTATACCGTCGTGACAACGATATCCCTTATTCATGGGGAACCGCTGTAAACGTACAGTCCATGGCATTTGGTAACATGGGTGAGAATTGTGGTACAGGTGTTGCATTTACACGTGACCCTTCTACAGGCGAGAAGAAACTCATGGGTGAATTCTTAACAAATGCCCAGGGTGAAGACGTAGTAGCCGGTGTACGTACACCAATGCCAATCGCTCAGATGGAAGAAAAATTCCCGGCAGCATTTGCTAAATTTACGGAAATCTGTGCAAGATTGGAAAGCCATTACAGAGATATGCAGGATATGGAGTTTACCGTAGAAAACGAAAAACTCTATATGCTTCAGACACGTAACGGTAAGAGAACTGCCCAGGCAGCTCTTAAGATTGCCTGCGATTTGGTTGATGAAGGTATGAGAACAGAAGAGGAAGCGGTTGCAATGATCGATCCTCGTAACTTAGATACATTATTACATCCACAGTTTGATGCTGCTGCTTTAAAAGCAGCTACACCACTCGGAAGAGGTCTTGGTGCATCTCCTGGTGCTGCCTGCAGTATAGTTGTATTTACAGCTGATGACGCTGTTGCATGGGCTGAAAGAGGCGAAAAAGTCGTATTAGTACGTCTTGAGACTTCTCCGGAAGATATCACAGGTATGAAAGCTGCCCAGGGTATCTTAACCGTTCGTGGCGGTATGACATCTCACGCAGCAGTAGTTGCACGTGGTATGGGTACATGCTGTGTATCCGGTTGCGGCGACATCAATATGGATGAAGAAAATAAGAAATTTACATTGGCAGGCCAGACATTTACAGAAGGTTCCGAGATTTCTATCGACGGTACAACCGGTAATATCTACGGAAGCCTTATTCCTACAGTAGATGCGGTTATCGCAGGCGAATTCGGAAGAATTATGGCTTGGGCTGACAAGTATCGTACATTGAAGGTTCGTACAAATGCAGATACACCGGCTGATGCACGTAAAGCACGTGAACTTGGCGCAGAAGGTATCGGTCTTACACGTACAGAGCATATGTTCTTCGAAGAAGACAGAATCGCAGCATTCCGTGAAATGATTTGTTCTGATACTGTAGAAGAAAGAGAAGTGGCACTGAATAAGATTCTTCCGTACCAGCAGGGTGACTTCGAAGGAATCTTTGAAGCAATGGAAGGCCATCCGGTTACTCTCCGTTTCCTTGATCCGCCATTACATGAATTTGTTCCTACAGAAGAAGCAGATATTAAGAAACTTGCTGATGCACAGGGCAAATCCGTAGAAGATATTAAGGCACTCATTACTTCTTTACACGAATTTAACCCAATGATGGGACACAGAGGTCTCCGTCTTGCAGTTACTTATCCTGAAATCGCTAAGATGCAGACCAAAGCGGTTATCCGTGCAGCTATCAATGTACAGAAAGCACATGCTGACTGGGAAGTTGTTCCGGAAATCATGATTCCGCTTGCATGTGATGCAAAAGAATTAAAATTCGTTAGAGATATCGTTATCGCTACAGCAAATGCTGAGATTGCAGAAGCAGGTGTAGAACTTCACTACGAAGTTGGTACCATGATGGAAATTCCACGTGCCTGCTTAACAGCGGATGAAGTAGCTGCCAACGCAGATTTCTTCTGCTTCGGTACAAACGATTTAACACAGATGACATACGGTTTCTCACGTGATGATGCCGGTAAGTTCTTAGATGCTTACTATGACACCAAGATTTTTGAAAACGATCCATTTGCAAAACTTGACCAGACAGGTGTTGGTAACTTAATGTAAATGCCTATTAAGCTTGGTAAGCCGGTTAACGACAAACTTCATGTTGGTATCTGTGGCGAGCACGGCGGCGATCCTACATCCGTAGAATTCTGCCACAAGATTGGTCTTGATTATGTATCATGTTCACCATTCCGTGTTCCGATTGCAAGACTTGCAGCAGCACAGGCGGCTATCGCAAGCAAATAAAATAGTATAGTATATACAGCCCACTATTTGAAAAATTCAGATAGTGGGCTGTTTTATGTTATTGTCATTTCCTCAAATTTCCCTTATAATTATATAGCGTGTAAATATATCTGTTTCAGATAAATTATACAAGTACTATTTGTATGGGGAGAAATATGAACAATAACGATTGGCACCAGGTTGGGGAAGAAATAAAAAGACAAGTGCAGGACGCCATTGATACCAATAATTTTACCGAGTTGAGTAAAAATATTGGAGAGACCGTCGGACAGGCCTTAGGAGATGTTGGAAAAGGCCTCAATGAAGTTGGTAAGAGTATCAATGATATCGGTAAGAGTTTGAATTCCGTGGTGAACGATACTACGGAAGGATTCAAAAAAGGATTGCAACAGGGCACGCAGGGACAAAAGCAGAAATGGGAGCGTTATAATGGAACGCTTAAGTCTGCGAAGCCGAATTTGCGTCCGGATCCGAAGTTGTTTAACAATACACCGCCCGGAAGTGTTTCGGGAGTTCTTTGTATTTTGGCAGGGCTTGGCCTTGCAGGCATTGGCGGATGGGCAACATTGAGTAATGCAGCAAGTGTGATATTTGCAGATGCATCGGTATCGGCATTGGCATTACCTGCTACCGCAGCAACAACGGGACTTGCAGTCAGTGCATATGGAGCAAGTTTAAAAAGCAGGGCAGACCGTTTCAAACGCTACGTTGGGCTGGTAAAAGAAAAATTATATTGCTCCATTGAAGAATTGGCAGATAAGACCGGTAAAAGCATGCGCTATGTCCGTAAAGATTTGAAGAAGATGATGGACAAGAAGATGTTTTTGCAAGGGCATCTGGATAAAAAGGGAACCTGCTTTATTGCGAGTGATGCGATGTATGACCAGTATCTGCTGACCCAGAAGCAGTATGAAGAGCAGCTTTTGATAGAGAGCAAAGAGGCAATCAGACCTGCTAAGGCAACGGACAGTAAGGTTGTTAAAATTTTGCAGGAAGGCCGTGATTATATTGCAGTTATCCGTAAATGTAATGACGAGATTCCGGGAGAAGAGATGTCTGAGAAATTGGACAAAATGGAACGCCTGGTAACCCGTATTTTTGACAGGGTGGAAGAAGAACCGGCGTTAGCATCCGATATGCAGAAACTGCTTAATTATTATCTTCCGACTACGCAGAAATTATTGGAAGCGTACCGGGATTTGGATAAGCAGAATGTAGAGGTTAAGAATATTTCCGAGACCAAGCAGGAAATTGAGAAATCAGTGGATACCATTAATATGGCCTGCGAGGGGCTTTTGAATGATTTATTCAGGGATCGTGCATGGGATATCCAGTCGGATATTTCCGTATTGACGACCATGGCAAAACAGGACGGTTATTTAAAATCAGATTTTAATACAAGTGGAAAAGGAGAAACAAAATGAGCGAAGTAAAAGAACAGGTACCAACATTAGTATTTGGTGAAATCGTGGAGGAAAAAGACATTCCGGTTGTAGTGGAACAGAAAGAAGTTCCGCAGGAGACATTGAATGAGTCCATGTTAACTGACGAAGAAAGAAAAATGGTGGATGAATTCAGTACGCAGATTGATTTGTATAATTCTAACGCTGTTTTACAGTATGGTGTGGGTACACAGAAGAAGATGGCTGATTTCTCAGGAGATGCCCTTAATAATGTTAAGACAAAAGATTTGGGTGAAATCGGCGATATGCTTTCAGGAGTTGTTGCGGAACTGAAGGATTTTGATGAAGAACAGAAAGGATTCCTTGGTCTTTTCAAGAAGTCTTCTAACAAAATTGAAAACTTAAAGGCAAAATATTCAAAGGCAGAGACCAATATTACCAAGATTACTGATGCATTGGAGCAGCATCAGGTGACACTCTTAAAGGATATTGCAATGCTGGATAAGATGTATGACATGAACCTGGGTTATTTTAAAGAATTATCCATGTACATACTTGCCGGCAAGAAGAAATTACAGCAGACAAGAGAAAACGAACTTCCTGCATTATACGAAAAAGCTAAGACTTCCGGTCTTCCTGAAGATGCACAGGCTGCAAAGGATTTGGAAGATCTTTGTAACCGTTTTGAAAAGAAAGTGCATGATTTGGAATTGACAAGAATGGTATCCGTTCAGACAGCACCTCAGATTCGTCTGGTACAGAATTCCGATACCATGATGGTTGAGAAAATCCAGTCTACCATCGTAAATACCATTCCTCTTTGGAGAAGCCAGATGGTACTTGCACTTGGCGTAAGTCATGCAGAAGAAGCAAGCAGAGCACAGCGTGAAGTATCCGATATGACTAATGTATTACTTCAGAGAAATGCAGAAGTACTTAAGATTGCAGCAGTAGAAAGTGCAAAAGAATCCGAAAGAGGTATCGTGGATATGGAAACATTAAAGAATACCAATGCTTCCTTGATTGCAACTTTGGACGAAGTTGTGAAGATCCAGGAAGAAGGAAGAGAAAAGAGAAAAACTGCAGAATTAGAAATGCAGAATATGGAAAACGAATTAAAGCAGAAGTTATTGGAAATCAGCGGAAGATAAAAAGGGAAGCAGATGTAAAACCCCTTGGATTACAGACAGATAAATCAGTAATCCAAGGGGTTATTTTTATGTTTAATTATTTGATTGAATAGGAGAAAAATTATGCCTTCAAACTATGGTTTTACCGTTTCATTAACAAAATTTTTTGCGACTGTTATAATGTTATTTTCTACTTCTATAGTCGGAGTGGGGTTACTTTTATATTCCTTTTCCGCACTCGTATTAAGGGTAATAGGAGTGTTTTTATTCGTATCCGGCGGATTGTTTTTTGCTATAGCCGCTTATGTCATGATTCGTGTAATCATCCAATGCAGAAAAAATGACTGATACATTTAAGGAATAATGCGCATATTTGGCCGGAAAATCCGCTTAATAATGGTCTGTGCTTCTTTTGGTGTAACCGGGTCATTTATTCCAAATAGATAAAGCGTATCCGTAATGTAATATCCTTCCATAATGCCTTTGGCAACCATCTGCATAATGTGCTTTGTGCAAACCCGGCAGTCGTATATATCACGCATTTTAGCTGCGGCATTGATATTTTCACTGTCGGGCTCGTGCAATTGAAGACGGATAAATTCATGTGCAATCCTGGCAGCATTTTTTTTGAGCAATGGCTTATCCCTATCTGTGAGATCCATTTCTTCAAGCCAACCTGTATCGTAGCCGTAGTGCATATAATCATTAAGGATTGGTTTTGACTCAGCGTGTTCATATGAACTAATGGTATCGGGAGAATATTCGATTAATGCAGTTACAAATTCCCCTACCGTTACATTTAAATTAAGGTCTTTCATAATAATGCTTCTTTTTTCAGAATATATATTAATTAATTTCTATTGTATTATTGTTTTTATAAAGGCTGAATACGAAAAGTGACATTTCCATACGCTTCTAAGTCTGTAACTTTAAAATAGCCATTGTTACTAACAGAAGTTTCTCCGGTCCATAAGTTAGAAATGACATATGATCCCGCCTTAGCGAATGGTTTCCCGTTGGTCATCTTTTTGCCAATCATGTTCATAATGTCATCTACGTAAACACCAATAGGGCCATTCCATGTCTTATCGCTAAGATTAATAAAGCAAAGGGCAATACTTCCGTTGGCAAGCGGTTTTGCAAGGATGTCACAGCGGTTATTATCCATAAGATAGTCCGTATCCGGGGATTTGCAGGAGAGCGTGGTAAAAATACGCTTTGCCTGTATGCCAAGGGCATCCTGATTAAGCGCAATCAGTTCTTTGTTGGCAATAATATTGTAGATGGAATCGTCTTTTTCCACGCGACGTAAATCAAGTCCCAGCATAAGAGGCGCATTCATCATACACCACATTGCCATGTGGGTTTTACACATGGTTTCTGTAAGACCATCCATGCCAATCATCATCATATCCGGGTCATTCCAACCCTTATTAAGTCCTGCAAATTCGTCCATGACTACACATTTATTGTATTGGGAAGTAACGCTTGGCGTACCTTCATCATACCATCGTCCTTTGCCGGGGTCACCGTCGGCACCGACAATAAACGTAATATCATTCAATATCCGCCAGGAATCGCCGACCTTATAGCCCCAGTTCTGCGGCTGGGTTTTGCCCCATTCACAGATGGAGAAGATAATATCATGCGAAGGGTTGGCTTTATTGAGTCCGTCGAGTAATGCTGCATAGGAATTCAATGTGTTTTCCTGACGGCGGTGGTTCATAATGCGCAGGCAGTTTGTGCCGGCTTTAAGCGTTACCGGAATGCCGTCACATTCTGCAAAAGAAGTAGTGTTTTCCGTAGCAGGAAGAAAATCGTCATATAACAATTCATCATTTACCGCAAGTTGAAGCCAGCTTCCGCAACCGGGTTCTTCTCCGGTAGCATAGGTGATGTAAACCGAATAATTATCATCGGCAGGAGCTTCCACATTAAAAACAAGTTCTCCACTCATTGCTCCGACAGGAGTCGTTCCCACATTGGTTCCGTCAAAGGTTCCGATGCCTGTAACATAGTCATCTGAAATTGCAACCCCTTTTCCGGTTAATACACCGTCAGAAACAGCAGAATACGTCTTTTCAAAATGATTTCCCACAATGCGCAGGGCTTTAATATTCGGTGCATATACATATTTGGCATTGGCGGCATCCGAAAAGGTAGCATTGTCCCATAAATAGTAGCAGTTGTCCACCTTCAAAAAATCCACGCCCCAATCGATATAGGACTTGGCATCCGTATCCTCATAACCACAGGTTCCGACAGCGGCACCTGCACAGAGGTTGGTTCCGATATCATTGTACATACCGAATTTGAGACCCTTGTTGTGAATATAATCGCTAAGTGCTTTAAAGCCCTCAGGAAATTTCTTTGTTTCATTAGACAATTGTCCGTTAATACGTTCCGGTTTATAGCATCCGTCATCCAGAACCACATACTGATAGCCTAATTTGTCCAGGCCGAGTTCTACTATTTTATCGGCCATGGCTTTCGTAAGTGCGGCTGTATTTCCGCTTCCAAAAGCATTCCAACTGTTCCAGCCCATGGCAGGAAGATGGTTCTTTTTCTTGTTAAGTAATGGCTTGCCGTTTGCAAAGGAATCGTAGCGGCAATCTTTGGTTAATGGTATCGGTTTTTGACGGGATGTATTCATGGTAATCTCCTGTGTAAAATAGTATTATAAATATTATACAATACGAATTTTGTTTAGACAATTTCAGAAACAAGTTGAATATTTCAAAATATCTCTTACAATCTAATTAAGGGAAAAAACTACAGATGAATCAGAAGGGAGTACCACTATGATAATGAATTTGGAATCCACACCATACAGCTATAGAAGTTCGTATATGGCTTTTTCTGAAATTCCGGGAATGTTTAATGGAATGCCGATTGAAGAAGGATTGTATTTCAGAAGTATCCATGGTTCTTCAAAGACCTCCATGGTAGCGATGATGAAGCCGCTTATGAATAATGAAAAGTGCGATTATACAACAGAAGTAACACCTTATAAAATGACAATCCGTACTGCAAATGCACAGACCGAGATTACGTTTTTTGATGATAAAACCGTATTGCTTTGCGGTAATGTGCCGTTGTTATTTGATTTTATGTCAGAAAACAGACCATATACATATCTGGTACCGCAGGATGTAGAAAATGAATATTGGATGGCAGATTGCTATGGGGAGAATTGCCGCTATATGATTCATGCACAGAGCGGAGAAATTTTGGTGGACCAGGACTGGTCAGGCTGTAATGCGAAAAAGAGCAATCTTATAATCAAGCCAAACAATGATGATAAATATCTTGTAGTAATCGAAGAGTTTATGGATGCATGGGAAAAGAGTGACCGCATTTATGACTTTGCAAAAACCGTAGAGCAATGCAAAGAAACCTTTACTTCGTTTATGGACTTAATGCCTGAAATTCCTGCAAAATACGATGAACTGGCAGAAGTAGCGGCCTATGTAAATTGGGAGAGTCTTGTGGCTCCGATTGGATTTTTGAAAAGGGAAGCCATGCTGATGTCCAAAAATTGGATGTGCAATGTTTGGAGCTGGGATCATTGTTTTAACGCATTGGCACTGGCATATAAAGCACCGCAGATGGCATGGGACCAGTTTATGATTATGTTTGATTATCAGACGCCGATTGGATGTCTGCCTGACAGTGTGAATGATTCCAAGATTATCCATAACTATTGCAAACCTCCGATTCATGGCTGGATGCTTAGAAAGTTGATGCAGGTAATGCCTATATCCGATGAGCAGCTTGCGGATGCCTATGATAAACTTTGCAAATGGACAAACTGGTGGTTAACCTACAGGGATAATAATAAGGACGGATTATGTGAATATAATCACGGCAATGACTCCGGTTGGGATAATTCCACGGCATTTTCTAAAATGCCGCCGACTACAACCCCTGACCTTGCGGCATTCCTGATTTTACAGATGGATGTGTTAAGCGAATTGGCAGAGAAATTCGGCAAAGCAGACGAGGCGGCTATGTGGAAAGAAAAATCCGATGCCATGCTTGCCAATATGATTGATAAATTGTACGAAGACGGTGAGCCGCATGCTCTTGACGGATTGGATAATAAGATACATAAATGCGACACCTTGTTGTTCTATTTACCGCTTATCCTGGGAGACAGATTACCTGAAGATATCCGTAAAAAAGGCATTGCAACATTAAAGAGTGATAAATTCGTAACCGTAAACGGTTTTGCAACCGAAAGTCCTGCAAGCAGCCTCTATGAAGACGATGGTTATTGGAGAGGACCGATTTGGGCACCGAGTACATTTATCATTATTGACGGATTAACCGAATGTGGCGAATATGATTTTGCAAAAGAAATGGTAGAACGCTTCTGTGATATGATGAGTAAGAGCGGTTGCGCGGAGAACTTCGATGCCATTACAGGCGAAGGATTACGTGATTTGGCATATACATGGACCGCAAGTGTTATGTTTGTATTGGCGCATGAGTATTTGATGAAATAATACATGGAGAAAAAAAGCAAAAAGGGGACGGGATTATGGCAATGAAGAATTTGCCCGAAATAATTACATTAAATGATGGCAGTAAAATATGGGAGAATAATTTCGGGGATTTTACAACTAAGGTCTACCTTCCGAAATGTGAACTGCCGCACGAGATAATCAACTATGGATTTATGGCGCCGTATCTGCTTGTTTTTGCAGAACAGGATTACAATTTGGAAGAAGCAAAACAGTTCGCGGACGAGACGGGGCTTGCGCAGATAGCGGCAGAATATGCTTCAAGCGTGGTGTTTATCTATCCAACCAATGATGGCGGCTGGGAGAAGGCACCAAAAGATTTGTTTACCCGTATAATTGATGAAACCCGTATCAGCCAGTATTACAAGGATGGTTGTGCGAGAGTATATGACCGTTTTGCAAAAGAATTTAAGGATTGGTATATCCGCGGCGGATTGCACCGCAGTTTCGTATACGGATTTGGTGCATCGGCAGATTTTATTGCAAAGAATTGTCTTAAAACGGTGGAAGGTCTTGGTTTATACGGCCCCGGAGACATTACGCCGACAGTATGTATTTTGCAGAATCTGAGCGTCATACCAAAAGTAGAGCGTAGGGATATTCCGGTAGTTTCCATTGGTAACAGGGAAGAGATTAACGAAGCTTTTGCAGAGGGATGCGATAATCTTTTGATAAAAGAAAAGGCAGAGTATGCGGATGATTTTCATTCTTTTATAAAACATCAGCGCCGTATGGTCGGCAATCTGGATGAGGAAGCTGATTTGGAGGAACTGGGACTTACGGTAGAACCGGGGTATGTTACGCTTCCTGTTTCACCGGATAACTGCGGGGATGATAAGAATGAAAAAGAGCATGCCATCGGTTACGTGGCTTATTACAATAAGGGATTGACGGAAAAAGGAGAGAAACTTCCCCTGGTTCTTTGTTTCCACGGTGGCGGGGATTCGGCAATGTGCATGGTATCGCTTGCGGAGTGGCATTTGGTAGTCCATAAATACGATTTTCTGTTAGTTAGTGTGGAACACCATATGAACAGTACAGCAACGGAAGCGATGGCGTTATTGGAGCATCTGAAGGAAAAATACCCTGTTGATGAACAGCGTATTTATTCAACCGGTTTTTCCATGGGAGGATGTAAAACATGGGACTTATTCCAAGAATATCCTGCAGCATTTGCGGCAGTAGCGCCGATGGATGCAACCTTTGAAGTAGGAACGAATGTGTTTGCACAGCCTGCTGTAAGTCTTAACCAAGATACTGTTCTTCCTGTATTTTACGTGGGAGGTGAGCAGACTCCGTTACCGGAATTGCCGTTCCAGGCAGAAAAATGCAGGGAACGCATGGAGTATGTTCTGAAGGTTAACCGTGCAAAGGCAGATTACAATGTGAATTTTGAAGACAGGGATAACTGGAAGAATCCTATCTGGGGAATTGACGGAGATGTAATTTGCACGGCAAAAGATGATAATAAAAACAGTATTTTGACGATGCATCTTTTTGAGAGTGAAAATGGCTGCTGTTATTCTGTATTCGGTAGTGCGAGCAATCAGATGCATGAGATGCGTCATTTAAACTGTGAGAATGCATGGAAATACATGAGTAACTTTAAACGTTTACCTGACGGTACGATAGCAGGCGGTAAGATGGAGGAAATAAAGAATGCCTTTTCTGAATGATATACAGCAAAAAGCAAAACAAACCAAGTGGCATGCAACCTGGATACATACGGGATTTGTAGATAGAGGCGGTGTGCATTATTTCTGGTTTTATAAGGACTTTGAGGTAAAAGAAGATGTACAGAAGACAGAAATAGATATTTCTGCAGATTTAAAATATATGCTGTATCTGGATGATTCTTTTATCGGTCGCGGACCGCTTTTTGGTACGCCGGATTATTATTCATTTGACAGTTATGATTTAACAAGTCAGGCAAGTGTAGGGAAACACACTCTTTGGGTGCTTGTTATGCAGGACGGACCGGGCGATTACTTTGCAAAAGAGCGTCCGCTTGCAATGATTGCACAACTGAAATTTACGGCAGAGGATGGCACGGTTTCCTATATCGGTACGGATTCAAGTTGGCGGTATTTTAAGGATAACGGATGGGTATCTGACGTTCCGCGCAGTTTTTATGATATTCCGGTTATGGAAGCAGTTGAAGTATATGATGCAAGGAAGAGTGTGAATAAATGGAATATGGAAGGGGCAGATATTGAGCCTGACCGGGCATTAACATACAGTCATGTCCGTGGGATCCGGGAATTATTTGAAGAAGCTGACATTACGCATCTTGGTATGATGTGGAGATATCTTCAGCCGCGTGACATACCGTATATGGCGGAAAAAGATGTGGACGGCAAAGTGGTTTCTTATGGCGAAGTAGAGCCGGGAAATGTCGATAAGCATGCTTTTAAGGTGGTTCCTCAGATGTTCCAGAATCTGGAGAATATAGAGCCTGTTAAATATACCACTATTGAAAATATAAATGCAGTAGTAAGAGCAGATGATTCCTATGCATTATTGCAGGCGGCAACACAGCCCGATTATCCGTTTAGAAGTTGTTATCCGGCATTTATTATTGATTTTGGCGAGATTATGAACGGCTATATTCAGCTGGATTTGGATGCACCGGCCGGATGTATTCTGGATATTGCATATGCGCATGTATTGGATGGCGGTAAGATATATTATAAAACCGGACATCATTACCGTAATAAGCGCTATGTTTGCAAAGAAGGCCGTCAGAAATGGGAGAGTTTTGAATTTGTCAATGCAAGGTATTTGCAGGTGACGGTACGTTTCCCGACACCGCCGGTTTTCCGTATCCAGGAATTTAAGCCGGTTAAGTTTTACCATCTGGGAATGCGAAGAAGCGATTACCCGGTTACGCGTACGGCTAAGTTTGAGTCGGATAATGAATTGCTTAATAAATTGGTAATTGCATCTGACAAGACAGCGCTTACATGCATTAATGATAAGCTGGTAGACAATAACTACCGTGAGAAAAACAACTGGAGCGGCGATGTGAGTACGATTATTCTTCCGCTTTTATATATGCATGGTAATTTGGATATGTTTCGGCGCTATTTCCGCGCGTTTTGCTATGAGCAGAACCCATGGGGTAATTTTAATATTATGGTTCCGAATGACGATGACTGGTCCTGGTTTGACCATTCGTTTAATCTCGTTATCCGAATGGAAGAATATTGTACCATTTCGGGCGATAAGGAATTTGCATATGAACTATATCCGCATATCCGCCGTTATCTGACGTTCCTTGAAAAATATGAGAATGAAGACGGTATTATTGCTTATGTTCCGTATTGTTACTGGTTTGACTGGGCGAATCTAAACCGTAAGGACATTAATTCCACGCTGAATCTGTTGTATCTGCGTGTGTTGCTTGCAGCACAAAAAGTAGCAGGTTTGGCAGATGCCGATAAAGACCTTAGTATTATAGAGGAAAAGATAGAGAATCTTCGTAAACGTTGTGTGGAATACTTCTGGAATGAAGAGGAAGGATGTTTGGCTGAGTATAATGAAAACGGAATTCTCAGTAAAACGATTTGCGAGCACAGCAATGCTTTGGCTGTTTCGACCAGAGTTCTTACAGGTGAAAAACTCGATAGGATGATAGAGCGTGTATTTGGCCGGGGACTGGCACTCAATGATAATATGAGTGTTATTAAAGTGTCGCCTACTTTCCAGTATTATGCGATGAAAGGTCTTGCGGATGCCGGCAGGGAAGATTTGATGCTGGAATTTTTGGAAAAGAGAAGCGGAATCTTTATCAATGAGCTTGGGCTTGATACGATTCCTGAGGTTTGGGATATTGATGTGCGTACACATGACAGTTTTGCACAAGCAACGCCGCCGGAATCCAATATGATTTTAAGTGAAATAGCAGGTATTAAGCCGGGTGAATGCGGATTTGCGTCTTTTGTACTGGAACCACGTTTTGATCTTGTAAAAAATGTGGATGCATCAGTGCCTGTTAATAACGGAACGATTCAGGTATCGTGGAATAAGGAATCGGATGATATTTGTGTCATTCTTTTGCAAAAACCACAGGGTAGTGAATGCATTTTCAAAGCTCCAAATGGCTGGTTGGCAGAGGAAGGAACGGATGTTACAGGTAAGATCATTTCAGATAGAATAGTATGTAGGGCAATGTAATAATAAAATAACCACCCCATAAGAATTTTGTGACTTTAAAAATATAAGTATTGAAATATTCTGATAATTTGATACAATATATTGTGGGTTATGAAATATCTTAAGGGGTGGTTTTTTATGGAACAGAAGACGAAAAAAATGATGACAAACGAAAAGATTTACAAAATCACAAAATGGTTGCCTATTTTTGTGGCATCTGTGTATTTTGTAATGAATGTGATTAAGGGACAGGGACCGGCAATGATTGCCATCGGAGCATGCCTGGTGGTATTTGTCAGTTTGTTTACGATTGCCGATAAGAAGAATTTTTCCATGTATCACAAAGAGATGATGGTATCCCTGGTACTCCCGATACTTGTGTTTGTAATTTCTTTATTCAGTGGGGCATCCTATAGCGATGATTTTTCACTGTATCTTGCGGTTATTGGTATCAGCGGTATGTTTTTGGAACCAAAGTTTTCACTGATACAGATTTATTTGATAGAAGTATTTCTTTTGATTATGTACATTGTGCATCCCACAAAGGCAGAGAGCCAGGGACAGTATATTTTGTGCGTGGCATGTTTTACCATTGCGGCAATCCTGTTTTATCAGGTAGTTAAGCGTGGTAAGGCATTTATTGATATCAGTGATGAAAAGGCTGCCGAAGCAGGAGGATTACTGGATTCTATCCGTATAATGGGAGCTGAACTGCAGAAAGATTTTGAATCCTCATCTGCCAAGATTGAAGCCGGAACACAGGAATTAATGAAAGGCTCTGCATTGATTGCACA
This sequence comes from Lachnospiraceae bacterium, assembly GCA_045586245.1. Classification (GTDB taxonomy): domain Bacteria; phylum Bacillota; class Clostridia; order Lachnospirales; family Lachnospiraceae; genus RGIG8767. Next base: position 27,007 of record JAZMZZ010000176.1, read on the forward strand.
TGGTGCCGGAGAGGTTTCCCATAGTTGTAATATTGTACAGGATAAGATTAAAGATACACAGGATCAGATTGGCCAGTTAAATGAAGAAGTAAAGCAGTTTGAAGCAGGTCTTTTGGAGAATCAGAATAATGTGGCCGATATGCAGAATCAGATTAATGCAGTGGGTAATCTGATTGCAGAATCCGGAGCGGTGTTCCGCACGATGGAAGATCAGATGAATGAAATCGCCGGAATTGCCAAGCAGATTAGTGACATCGCTTTTAAACTTACGATTTTATCACTTAATGCGGCAGTGGAATCCGCACAGGCCGGAGAGTATGGTGCGGGATTTGATGTCATTGCATCCGAGATGAGAGAATTGTCCGAATCCAGCGGCGGTTTTGCAACTAAGGTTGAAGATGTGGTTAAAGACTTAAGTAAGAGAGTAACCATCACTTCCGAGAAGTTTAGCGGAAGCGAAGAAGCATTTGCACAGTCTAAGGAGACTATGGCAGGCTTGGTTGAAAGCTTTGATAAGCTTAATAAGCAGTTTGAAGAATTATACGGTAACATTGAGTCCCAGAACAGAAATATCAATCAGATTGATTACATATTTGATGAATTGGAACACAGAGTGGCGGATATGCATAATTCTTCCGTTGAGAATAAGAATGCGGTGGATGCAATTGCAGATGCCATGAATGATTACCGTGTAAATATTGATAAAGTAGTTAAGAATACGCAGAGTATTTAATTTGCAAAGACAGTGGGATATTTGAGAGTGAATCTCAGATATCCCACTTTTTTATATTAGAGAGTATGTAGATGTCCCAAACGGAAGGAAAGAAAAAAGAGCTTACGGATTCGTAAGCTCTGCAATACCATGTAGTTCCTTGTATTCTTTTGGGGATAGACCGTATTCCTTTTTGAAAGCACGGAAAAAAGAGGAGTAGTCCTTAAAGCCGTAGGTATGGAATGTTTTGCTGATGTTACTGCCGCTAAGTAGTGCGTTACGGCATGTTTCCAAACGTTTTTTGGTAATGTACTGATGAATGGATATACCGAGGTTTTCCTTAAAAATATGAGCAATATGGAACTTGCTGACATAGAAATGGTTAGCAAGTTCATCCAATGACAAATCGTCTTCCAAATGTTCCTCGATGTACTGCATCAGACGGATGTACAGGCTTTGGTTCTCGGAATGTTTCACCGGATTATTGTTTTCATAAGCCATTCGGTTTAGCTGAAGCATCAGGTCGTTGACGCATAAATTGATTTTTGTTTCTTTTCCGAAATGAGCCGTATGGATTTCTTCCAATAAGCAGTAGCATTTCTCGTGGAGGGCATTAAAGGTGCTTAACCCATTGTGATATACATACTGCCCGTTTTCCACAGCCTGCGTAATAATATAAGAATAATCGGCAGATACTTCTTTTAACTGTTCGTAATACTCCCTGCTCACCCAGAAAATAAAACGTCTGTAAGGCGTATTCTCATTGCGGTTTACCATGTAATGTGCAATTCCCGGAGGAATCAGTGCCACATTACCGGCCTGCATAGGAAAGGCATGTCCGGAAACCATCAAATCCACTTCTCCCTGCAAAAAAAAGTAGAACTCATAATAGTCATGGGTATGGCTCTTTACATTGGAAAAATGAGTGTCATTATAATAAAAAATTTCAAAATCCTTAGAGACCATGTATTGTCTTGGATTAAAGGCAGATTGGTATTTTTTCATAAATAGTCCTTTTAAGTAACAACAGTGTAATGTAATTATCTGTTGTGAATAGTTTATCTTGTTTCGGAAATACTTATCACAGAAAATAGTACAACTTTTGAGAAACAATGGCAAGTACACAGGACAATTATCGGATGGTTGTATGACGGAGGTTATTTATGAACAGTGAAAAAAGGATAAGACCTTTTGGTATGCGGGATAAAATAGGGTATATGTTTGGTGATTTCGGAAATGATTTCACTTTTATTTTGTCCTCCAGTTTTTTGTTAAAGTTTTATACCGATGTAATGGGAATAGAGGCATATATTGTAGGTATCGTTATGATGGCGGCCCGCATTGTGGATGCGTTTACAGATGTGGCTATGGGGCGTATCTGTGATAAGTCAAGAACAACGCCGGTCGGGAAATTCAAACCCTGGATACGGCGTATGTGCGGACCGGTTGCCATTTCGTCGTTTCTCATTTATCAGAGTGCATTTGCTTCCTGGCCGACGCCGGCAAAAATTGTCTGGCTTGCCGTGACTTATATATTGTGGGGATCCATTTTTTATACATCGATTAATATTCCGTACGGTTCCATGGCATCCGCCGTTTCGCCGGAAGCCGGAGACAGGCAGTCGTTATCGTCGTTCCGTACGATAGGCGGTTTGCTGGCAGGTGTTGTAATCGGAGCCGGAGTTCCGATGCTGGCATATACGAAGGATGCAGTGGGTAATCCGGTTATGGATGGCGGTAAATTTACGGTAATTGCAGGCGTATTTTCCATTCTGGCGGTAGTCTGCTACCTGCTTTGCTATTATCTGACAACGGAGCGTGTGAAAACGGATCCGACAGAAAGTAACAACGGTAAAAAAGATACCGTTATGGATTTGTTTCGCCGTGCATTTACCAACCGCTCTTTGCTTTCCATAATTGTGGCATCCATTATTATGCTTTTGGCACAGTTGACCATGCAGCAGATGTCGGGATATGTGTACCCGAATTATTACAGAAGTGCAGAAGCGCAGTCAGCATCGACTTTTTTAATGCTTGGCGGGGCTCTTTTAGCCGGTGCACTTGCAAAACCCCTATCTGCGAAATACGGAAAGGCAGAAATTGCGGTAGTATCGAATTTGATGGCGGTTGCCGTAAATATCGTATTGTTTTTTGTGCGTCCGGCAAGCGTGTGGGTATATGCGGCATTCCAGTTTGTGGCATGGCTCGGGCTAGGTGTTTTTTCAATGGTATCATGGGCATTGATTACAGACGTGATTGATGATATGGAAGTGAAAAACCATATCCGTGAAGACGGTTCCGTATACGCACTGTATTCCTGGGCACGTAAGCTTGGACAGGCGGCCAGCTCAGGGCTTACGGGTGCATTGCTTACCTTTATCGGGTATACCGAAAAAACAGCGTTTGACCCTAAGGTGACACTGGGAATCTTTAATATTTCCGTGCTTGTACCTGCGTTAGGATTTGGTGCGCTGGCAGCGGTACTTGGATTGTGGTATCCGCTTCATAAAAAAACGGTGGACGCCAATATTGCCGAACTGAAAAGAAGACGTGAGAATAACAGTAAATAAGGAGTAGAGCGGATGAGACAAATTATAAATGTAAATACAAAGTGGGCATTTTCCAAGGAGGCACATGAGGTACCGTCTGTGATGCCCGATAAGTGGTACTGGGTAAATCTTCCGCATTCCTGGAATAGTATCGACGGACAGGACGGGGACAATGATTATTACCGCGGAATCTGTTATTACGCCAAAGAACTGGATAAGTCACAGTTTCCGGAAGCGGACAAATATTATCTGGAAATATGCGGGGCCAATTCCTCAGCGATTGTATATGCAAACGGAAAAGAACTGGCAAGGCATGACGGCGGTTATTCCACATGGCGTGTGGATATTACGGATGAATTTGATGAAAAAACTTTGTTTGTGATTGCAGTCGATAATTCGATAAATGACAGGGTGTATCCGCAGACAGCCGATTTTACTTTTTACGGCGGACTCTACAGGGATGTGAATGTGATTGCGGTCAGTGGCTCCCATTTTGACCTGGATTATTACGGAAGCAAAGGGCTTGAAGTTACGCCGCATGTCATCGGAAAAGATGCAAAAGTATGGCTGGAAGTATTTGTCAGTGGTAAAAAAGCGGGACAGAAAATTGTTTATACCATAAAGGACAAAGAAGGCAACGAGGTTGTAAATACGGTTAGCGAAGAAGAAAAAGTAATATTAGACATCAAGAATGTGCATCTGTGGCATGGAAGAAAGGACCCGTATCTGTATACGGCAGAAGTAAAGCTGATGGAAGGCGATACGGTACTTGATAATGTCTGTACACGTTTTGGCTGCCGTAGTTTTAAAATTGATTCGGATAGAGGCTTTATTTTAAACGGAGAGGAATATCCTTTGCGCGGTGTGTCACGCCATCAGGACAGATGGGGACTGGGCAATGCCCTGTTACCGGAACATCATAAAGAGGATATGGATTTGATTTATGAAGTGGGAGCCAACACCATACGTCTGGCACATTATCAGCACGACCAGTATTTCTATGATTTATGTGATGAAAGAGGTATGGTGGTATGGGCTGAGATTCCTTATATTTCGGCACATATGCCCCATGGCAGGGAAAATACGATTTCCCAGATGAAAGAACTGATTGTACAGAACTACAATCATCCGTCCATTGTAGTGTGGGGACTTTCCAATGAGATTTCAATTAAAGGTTCTTCGGAGGATTTGATTGACAATCACTATGTACTCAACGATTTGTGCCACGAAATGGACAAAACAAGGTTGACTACGATTGCCTGTGTATCCATGTGTGATATGAATGATCCTTATGTTCAGATTCCGGATGTGGTTTCCTACAATCACTATTTCGGATGGTATGGTGGCGATACTTCTATGAACGGTCCCTGGTTTGATAAATTCCATGAAAAATTCCCGCAGATTCCAATCGGATGCAGTGAATACGGTTGTGAAGCGCTTAACTGGCATACTTCTGAGCCCACACAGGGAGATTATACGGAAGAATATCAGGCGTATTATCACGAAGAATTGATTAAACAGCTTTTTACCAGAAAATATTTGTGGGCAACCCATGTCTGGAATATGTTCGATTTTGGTGCGGATGCCAGAAACGAAGGCGGTGAAACCGGACAGAACCATAAAGGTTTGGTGACGTTTGACAGGAAATATAAAAAAGATGCTTTTTATGCGTATAAAGCATGGTTATCCGATGAACCTTTCGTCCATATCTGCGGAAAACGTTATGTGGACCGTGTGGAGGATGTGACGAAGGTGACGGTATATTCCAATCAGCCGGAAGTGGAATTGTTTGCAAACGGAAAAAGTGTCGGAAAGCAGACAAGCGATGTTCATTTCTTTTATTTTGATGTGCCAAACACAGGAAAGACGGCACTTCTTGCACTGGCAGGAGATTGTAAGGACAGCAGTATAATCCGTAAGGTGGAAAAATTCAACGAAGAGTATCGTTTGAGGGAAAAAGGAGCCATTTTAAACTGGTTTGACATTACGGCACCGGAAGGATATTTTTCTTTGAATGATAAAATCTCGGATATTATGGAAAGCGAAGAAGGAAAGGCTGTTTTCATGCAGATGTTTAAGCAGCTTACCGCAAATGCCGGACCTGAAAGCATGATGGGCGGTGCCGAAATCAGTACGGAAATGATGAAGATGCTTGGTGGCTTTACAATTCTTCGTATGACTGGTATGATGGGAGCGGCAGGACTGAAACCGACAAAGAAAATGCTGCTTGGTCTGAATGCGGCATTGAACCAGATTAAGAAGCCGGAGTAGTTCCTGATACGTACAAATGGTATGCGGAGGAAGTATGAACTTTATTTACGAACCGGAATTGGAAGAGTACATGAAAGAAAAAGGCCACAAAAACATCGTGGTGGAACTGGTCCAGATTAATAATTCTGAAATCGAGATAGCGGAACTGCATGTTCATTTTGTGGATGAGAGGCAGACGGATATCTTTAAGAATAAGAAACAGTACTACAGTGTGCAGACGAAGATGGGAGAAGTATTACTGCCCCGCTTTAAACTGACATTTGATGAGGACGTTGTATTTGGACTTAAGAAATTTTTATTTTTCAAATCGGTTTCGTATAAGGGGATTAAGATATAGCGATTTATTTGGAAATGATAAGTATTAAATAAGGCCTTCTGCCATGTGGCAGAGGGCCTTTTGTAGTAGTATGGATTAGTTGGTTTCATCGGAAATTAATAACTTGTCGGAACTTTCTTTCATAATCAGGTATAGCGGTCTGTAAAGTTCCTCCAAGCCAATGAATCGCGGATAACGGAGTGTAACGTTCTCAATCTCCATTTTTATTTTGGCATTCACATCCTCATCAGATAAGGAACCAAACCCGAAAATGGAAGAGGAATAGTTGCGGTCTGTTTTGTAGACATGAATAAATTCCTCGGCAAATTTTTGCCATTCATTCTCAAGCATCTGCTTTTCCTCGGCAGAAGCGGTCTGATAATCCGTAAGATAAAATCCCTGTGCATATTTGGTATAATCCTTTGCCGCTCTTTTTTTGAGAATAATCGCAGAGTCATTGTTGGCCTGTATGTTAGCCATAACCCAGGAGCGGAAGAAGTTATCTGTTTTGTTACCTTTTTTGTCTGTACTGTATCGTTTGATTTCTAACATAAATACCTCCGATTTCCCTAAGTATAATATTGCCACCTGATTTTGTAAAGAATCGGCTAAGAAATGCATGAAGTCATTGCCAAAAGTAAATGGGACATGATACAATACCGAAAGTATTTGCAGAATATTGTTGATAATTGAAAGGAAACAAAAGATGTTTAAAGAGTACTTATTGGCGTTTATTATATCCATGGTTCCGTTGATTGAACTTCGAGGAGCCATTCCGTATGCGATTCTTTGGGGCTTACCGGTAATCCCATCCTACATTATTTGTATCATCGGTAATATGCTTCCGGTACCGTTTATTTTCTTCTTTGCAAGAAAAGTGCTGGTATGGGGCGCAGACAAGCCGGTTATCGGAAAGTTCTTTACTTTTTGTTTGAAAAAAGGCGAAGCCGGCGGTAAGAAATTGCAGGAAAAAGCAGGCGGCGGATTGTACATCGCATTATTGCTTTTTGTAGGTATTCCGCTTCCGGGAACAGGTGCATGGACGGGAACTTTGGCAGCCAGTATTTTGGACATGGACTTTAAGAAGAGCGTGCTTGCTGTTGTGGCCGGCGTAATTCTTGCCGGTATTATTATGGGATGCGGCGCCGGACTTGTGAA
>JAZMZZ010000177.1:0-20240 GCA_045586245.1 Lachnospiraceae bacterium
ATGAGTAAAAAACCAACAGTTTTAATGATCCTTGACGGATACGGACTTAACAAAAAAGCAGAAGGTAACGCGGTAGCAATTGCAAAGACACCGGTTATGGATAAGTTAATGAAGGAATATCCTTTTGTGGAAGGTAATGCCAGCGGTATGGCAGTAGGTCTTCCTGACGGGCAGATGGGTAACTCCGAAGTAGGTCACTTAAATATGGGTGCCGGAAGAATCGTATATCAGGAACTTACAAGAATTACCAAAGAAATCCAGGACGGAACTTTCTTTGAGAATCCTGCACTTATGGCAGCAGTTAACAATTGTAAGGCTAATGATTCTGCACTTCACATGTTTGGTTTATTATCAGATGGCGGTGTACACAGCCACAATACACATTTATACGGATTATTGGAGCTTGCTAAGAGAAACGGCCTTGAGAAAGTATATGTTCATGCATTCCTTGACGGACGTGATACTCCTCCTGCAAGCGGTAAAGAATACGCAGAGCAGTTAGAAGCAGAAATGGCAAAAATAGGCGTTGGTAAGATTGCTTCTGTTGCAGGTAGATACTATGCAATGGATCGAGATAACAACTATGACCGTGTTAAGATTGCTTACGATGCACTTACAAAGGGCGAAGGCAATAAGGGAACAAGCGGTCCTGCAGCAATCCAGGCTTCTTATGACAACGATAAGACTGATGAATTTGTTATCCCTACAGTAATCGAAGAAAACGGTGCTCCTGTTGCTACAATCAAGGACAAAGATTCCGTAATCTTCTTTAACTTCCGTCCTGACAGAGCAAGAGAAATCACAAGAGCATTCTGTGATGATGATTTCAAGGGATTTGACAGAGAGAGACTTGATACCACATTTGTATGTTTCTCTGATTATGACCCAACTATTCCGAATAAAGAAGTTGCTTTCCATAAGATTTCCATTACCAATACATTCGGTGAATGGTTAGCGGCTAACAATATGACTCAGGCAAGAATTGCCGAAACAGAAAAATATGCACATGTTACATTCTTCTTTAACGGTGGTGTGGAAGAACCAAACGCAGGCGAGACAAGAATCCTTGTTAACTCTCCGAAGGAAGTTGCAACATACGACCTTAAGCCTGAAATGAGTGCATACGAAGTATGTGACAAATTAGTAGAAGCGATTAAATCCTGCGAATACGATGTCATCATCATCAACTTCGCGAACCCTGATATGGTTGGTCATACAGGTGTTCAGGAAGCGGCTATCAAAGCGGTAGAAGCAGTGGATGAATGCGTTGGCAAGGCAGTGGATGCATTACTTTCCGTAGACGGAACCATGTTTATCTGTGCTGACCACGGTAACGCAGAACAGCTTGTTGATTATGAGACAGGTGAACCGTTCACAGCCCATACAACAAACGAAGTTCCTTTCATCCTTGTAAATTATGACCCTGCTTACACACTTGCAGAGGGCGGATGTTTGGCAGATATCGTTCCTACATTAATTGATACCATGGGAATGGAACAGCCTAAGGAAATGACAGGAAAGTCTTTATTGATTAAGAAATAAGTGATTGGAAGAAAGAGTCGGAGGCGGCTCTTTCTTATTTGAAGCAATAAATAGGTGGTAGATATGTTAGGCACAATCGTAAATACAATTGCAGTAATTATCGGAGCAAGTATTGGTCTTTTGTTAAAAAAAGGTATCCCGGAGAGATTGTCCGATACCATGATGAAGGGAATCGGATTATGTACGCTTTTTTTAGGTATAAAAGGTTCTTTGGACGGACAGAATTCACTGATTATGATTATTTCCATTGTAATCGGTGCATTAATCGGTGAAGGAGCCGACCTGGATGGGAAGATTAACCGTCTCGGTAAATGGCTTGAAAATAAGTTCAGCAGTAAGAAAGGTGAGAAAGTGTCGATTGCGGAAGGTTTTGTTTCGGCATCCCTATTATTCTGTGTAGGTGCCATGACGATTGTCGGAGCTTTGCAGAGTGGTTTGCAGGGCAACCATGAGATGCTTTTTAACAAGTCCATGCTGGATTTTGTGTCGTCGATTATTTTTGCATCTTCATTAGGTCTGGGAGTTATGCTTTCGGCAGCATTTGTGCTGGTATATCAGGGCGCGATTACTTTGCTTGCGCAGTGGGTGGCACCGATATTATCCGATGTGGTAATTGCAGAGATGAATTGTGTCGGTTCCGTTATTATCATTGGTATCGCGTTGAATCTTCTTGGAATTACCAAGTTAAAGGTTATGAATTACGTGCCGGCAATTTTTATTCCGATTCTGCTTTGTCAGTTTATGTAAGATAAAATAGTTTGCGAAGTGGTACTATTCTTATACATATGTTATATAAACAATCTTTTTGGGAAAAACTATCAGAAATATTGTTGCAATATAAATTCTTTTGTGTTAGAATGAACTTCGCATGAAATTAGGAGGAGTCGTTCATGGAAGCATTAAGAATTATTTTAACAATTGTTTTTATCATAGTATGTCTTGCACTTATCGGAATCGTATTATTACAGGAAGGTAAGTCAGCAGGTCTGGGTGCTATTGCAGGCGCAGCAGAAAGTTATTGGGGCAAGAATAAAGGCCGTTCCATGGAAGGTGCCATGGTTAAGATTACTAAGTATTTAGTAATTGCTTTTATTGTTATTGCAGCTGTACTGAATATTAATTTCTAGTAGAAAAGTAGTTTGAAGCACCCTTGGTATCCAAGGGTGTTTTTTTATTGACAGGGTACCCTGTCAATGGCAGATGGAGTAAGCAGCATGAAGAAGACATTTGAGGAAAGAGAAGAACTGATATTGAGGCTGTTTTCTGACAAGCATTATGTTCCCATGAAGGAAAAGGAACTGGCAATTCTTATGCGCGTGCAGCCGGAGGACAGGGAAGAATTATCAGCGGTATTAAAGAGTCTCTTGGAGAAAAGAAAGATACAAATTAATAAACGTGGCAAATATTCTCTTTTTGATGGCAGAAGCAGGGAAAAAGGGCTTTTGGAAGGTACCTTTATCAGCCATTCCAAGGGTTTTGGCTTTGTGGAAGTAGAAGGAATGGAAGAAGACTTTTTTATTCCGGAATCCAAGGTTAAGGATGCGTTTCATCTGGATACCGTCCAAATCCGTGTTTTGCCAAAGGGAAGCGGCAAAAGAACGGAGGCCGAGATTGTCAATGTCGTAAGTCGTGGCATGACGCATGTGGTAGGTCTGTTTGAGACCTGTAAGAGTTACGGTTTTGTCATTCCGGACAACCAGAAGATTGCTACAGATATCTACGTTGCCAAAGAAAATAAAAAAGGCGCGGTAGACGGACACAAAGTAGTGGTGGAAATTACCGATTTTGGTAAGCCGGGCCGTAATCCGGAAGGAAAAGTAATTGAAATTCTCGGACATATCAATGACCCGGGAGTGGACATACTTTCCCTGGTAAAAGCATATGATTTAAAGACGGAGTTTCCGGAGCGCGTAATGAATCAGGCAGAGCGCATCGGGGATGAGATTATAGAAGCGGACTGCGTCGGCAGAGAGGATTTGCGTGACGAAGTGATGGTTACGATTGACGGTGAAGATGCCAAGGATTTGGACGATGCGGTTTCCCTTACGATGGATGGAGAGAATTATGTTCTCGGCGTCCATATTGCGGATGTCAGTAATTATGTGCAGGAGAACTCTGCGCTTGACAGGGAAGCACTTGCGCGCGGTACCAGTGTATATTTGGTAGACCGTGTTATTCCGATGCTCCCGCATAAATTGTCCAATGGTATCTGCTCATTGAATGCGGGCGTGGACAGGCTGGCATTGAGCTGTATTATGACGGTAAGCCCCAAAGGGGAAGTCGTGGATTACCGTATCGTAGAAAGTGTTATCCGTGTGAATCAACGCATGAATTATACTTCGGTAAATAAAATTATTGAGTTAAAAGATGAGACAGAACGTGCCGCTTTTGCGGATTATGTGCCGATGCTTGATAAGATGGCGGAACTTTCCGATATTTTACAGGGCCTCCGTAAGGAGCGCGGTTCGATTGATTTTGATTTCCCTGAGACTAAGATTTTACTGGATAAAAACGGGCATCCGACCGAGATTAAGCCTTATGAGCGAAACAGTGCCACAAGGCTGATTGAGTCCTTTATGCTCCTTGCAAATGAGACGGTGGCACAGCATTTTTACTGGTTGGAACTTCCGTTTGTATATCGTACCCACGATAATCCGGATCCGGAGAAAATCAGTAAGTTGGCGACATTTATTTATAATTTCGGTTACAAGTTAAAAGTACGTAAGGAAGAGATTCATCCAAAGGAAATCCAGAAACTGCTTGGCAATATTATGGGAACGCAGGAAGAGGCGCTTATCAGCCGTCTGGCTTTGCGCAGTATGAAGCAGGCGAAGTATACGGTGGATTGCAGTGGCCATTTCGGACTTGCGTGCAAGTATTACTGTCATTTCACATCCCCAATCAGACGTTATCCGGATTTGCAGATTCACCGCATTATCAAGGATAATATCCGGGGCCGGATGAAACGCAGTAAGATAGAACATTATGATGAGATTTTACCGGCAGTTGCGCAACAGTCTTCTAAGAGGGAGCGCCTTGCAGAGGAAGCGGAGCGCGAGACCGTAAAACTGAAGAAAGCCGAATATATGGAAGATTATATCGGAGAAGTGTTTGAAGGCGTTATCAGCAGTATTACCGAATGGGGTATTTATGTGGAACTTCCTAATACTGTAGAAGGTATGGTTCATGTATCCAAGATTCCGGGGGATTTTTTTACCTACGATGAAGCGCATTACGAGATGGTCGGTACCAGGACCGGAATCAAATATGAATTGGGACAGACTGTTAAGGTAAGAGTACATCAGGTCGATAAATTCTTACGAACGATAGATTTTCTGTTTGCAGAGGAGTAAATTATGGCAAAAGAAAGCATGAAATTAGTTGCTAACAATAAAAAAGCCTACCATGATTATTTTGTGGATGAAAAGTTTGAAGCAGGCCTTGTACTGCATGGGACGGAGGTAAAGTCCTTGCGTCTTGGTAAGTGCAGTATCAAGGAGTCTTTTATCCGTATTGAGAATGGGGAAGTATGGGTATATGGCATGCACATCAGCCCGTATGAGATGGGAAATATTTTTAACAAAGACCCGCTCCGTCCCAAAAAACTTTTGTTGCATAAATACGAGATTAATAAATTGCTTGGCAAGATAAAGGAAAAAGGTTTTACTTTAGTTCCGCTCCAAGTCTATTTTAAGGACGGAAAAGCAAAGATTGAAATGGGTCTTTGCCGTGGTAAGAAACTCTATGATAAGCGACAGGACATCGCGAAAAAAGACCAGAGAAGAGAAGCGGAGAAGGACTTCAAAATCCGCAATCTCGGATAGTAATGTATCGGTGTGAAATTATTAAGAATCCATTAAACTTACAGGCAGATTATTGACCTTAATTTCACTATCCGATACAATATAATTACAATAGAATAAGGGCCAGTCAAGGTTTCGACGGGGTTTTTGAAACCGGAGAAGCAAGCCGTTGCAACACGTTAATTGCAAATTTAAAATTAAACGCTAACAACAAATTAGCTTACGCTGCCTAGTTGCAGCTGTTCCGCCTTTTGCACCTACACTTAAGGACCGGGGCATCGACTTTGTAGGAAACGACATATACTAAGCTTTGCGTATATGGGCGTATCATGAAGCTACCAAATGTATGCGGGTGTCTGCCATTGCATGCAGGCGGGAATTCCAATCGACAGACTAAGCTTGTAGAAGTACGGCGGACGGGGCTTCGGACATGGGTTCGACTCCCATCTGGTCCACTAGGTGAATCCGGTTTCATATGAGACCGGATTTTTCGTTATTTTCAGGCCTGAATATTGTAAATGGGATGGTGGCAATGATATAATATAAACGGAAGTTTATAAATAGGAGTATAACGGTGGAAATCAAAAAAATAGACAAAAAAATGTTAATCATAGCACTCAAAATCGCAATCGGAACCAGTGCGGCGATGTTCATTGCACAGGCTCTGCATTTGCAGAATGCCGGAAGTGCCGGCACGATTGCTCTTTTGACTATCTTGACAACGAAGTGGGAGACGATAAGGCTTAGTGTTGCCAGAATTGTAACCTTTGCAATTTCGGTATTATTAGTACTGTTTATCTTCGTCAATATTCATGTGAATTGGGTTGCCTTTGGTTTATATATGTTCTTCGTGGTATTGGCATGTGAAATGCTGGGTTGGAAAAGTACAATTTCCGTTAATTCCGTAATCGGGGCGCATTTTTTGATTGCGCAGGACTTCAGTCCTCAGTTTATTGCGAATGAATTTTTGCTGGTGCTTATCGGAACGGTTGTGGCTTTTGTGGTAAATCTGTTTTCCCATAATAAGAACCGGCAGAAGAAACTGGTTGCTAATATTACGTATGTAGAAGCACAGTTGAAGATGATTTTGCGCGAGTTGGCTTCCTATTTGCTCAAACGTGAGATGAAGGCGGATGTATGGGATGATATCCGTAATCTGGAAGCACGACTTAAGAATCTGGTGGTGGATGCGTACGAATATGAAGGTAACACATTTCGGACACACACCGGTTATTATATGAGTTATTTTGAGATGCGTTTAGAGCAGTGTAACGTGCTTCATGATTTGCATTATGAACTGATTAAGATACAGAGTCACACTTATCAGGCTGAACAGGTTGCTGAATATATGCTCTACCTTGTGGAATACGTACAGGAGATGAATTCACCGGAAGAACAGATTATGTATTTGGAAGCATTTGTGGAAGATATGCGTAATCAACCGTTGCCAAAAACGAGCGATGAGTTTGAGACAAGAGCTGTTTTGTACCATATTTTACAGGAGTTGGAAGCATTCTTAGTGCATAAAAAGCGTTTTGTTAATGCATTAGATGAAAAACAACGCAAATTGTATTGGAAAGAGAAGAAAAATTAACAAAAATTATGTAAATTTGCAAGTTTTTGTTTTGCATAGTATACAATTTAATGGTATACTGTGATAAAGTATTGGAATTGGGTTACATTGGGAGAGAGTATGCTTTTACAAGAGATTGATGTTGGTTCCAAAGCTACAATTTTAGTTAGAATAGGAAGTCAGACATTGGCATTCGATACGATTGTACAGGAACCGGCAGAGGACGGTGTTTTAACAGAACCCATATATCGTAATGACAAGCTCATTGGTTTTAAGACCAAGGGGCTGATTATTACTGTCCAAATTTGTAATATATCCGATGAAAAAGTATACGAGTTTAACAATGTAGAGATTCTTAATGTAAAAACCAAAGACGGCGAGATTCATCACAAAATGATTGCGAGGAATCCGGGTAAGCAGATTAACCGCCGTACAGCGGTGCGTGTGTGGCTTGGAATTGACGGTGTAGCCAGAGTTGGTGTTAACCGTACAGCGTACAATGTGATTGTGAAGGATATCAGTGTGTCCGGTATTTCTTTTATTTTGCATAAAGATATGGGAATAGATCCGGGAGAGATGGCGCATATCACATTTAATGATACAGATGCCCGAACCAAGTTCAGTCTCAGTGCCATTATCGTAAGAACGGCTGAGATGGAGGATGGGCGTGTGTTGTATGGATGCAGGCTTAATCAGGAGAGCCCGGCAATCGCCAAGTATGTTACGGATAAGCAGAGAGAAAAATTAAAGGCCTCAAGAACGGTCGGTACGACAATTCCGCTTGAGAAAAAGTAATCGATATGGAACAGGATACAAAGAAGCAATATACCGTAAACGGATACCTTTTTGGGGACCCGGCGGATGTGGAAATTGCGAATCAGGAACTTGCTAAGATAAAATATATTGACAAGAAGATAGAACGGCACAGTGGCGAGACTATTCTTGCAGTCTATCAGGCGGCTCTTGAGAAGAAGCTATTTCGCACACCCGTAGGATATGGGTATCTTCATCAATTGCAAAAGAAACTGGTAGGAATGGGAGTTGAACGGGAACGGATTCCGGCAATTCCGCTTTATCAGGTATTTAATAATAATTATAAGACAGAGGAGCGTGCACCGAGGCTTACGCCCAAAAAGACGGTGCATCCGGATGTCAGAAAACTGCGTTACTCTATTTGGGGGAATGTGGTTTTGGTTATTTTGGTGATTTTATTATTTGCCATTACTCTTACGGGAGAGAATGCCAATATAATTAATTACCGTAATGCCATTGAGAATGAATATTCACAGTGGGAAGATGAATTGACAGCCCGTGAGCTGATTGTGAGGGAAAAAGAGAGAGAACTGGGGATATCGGCTGAATAACCGCAGATATAATACTGTAGCGGTAATCTTGGTAATGCAGGAGGCTTGATATGGAACAATTAAAAATTCTTGTAGTTGACGACGAGACGCGTATGCGTAAGCTTGTCGGTGACTTTCTTAAAAAAAGCGGATATCAGGTGATGGAGGCTGCCGATGGCAGCGAAGCACTTGATATCTTTTTTGAACAACAGGATATTGCGTTAATTATTTTGGATGTTATGATGCCTAAGATGGATGGCTGGCAGGTGTGCAAGGAATTACGAAACTATTCGAAGGTGCCGATTATTATGCTTACGGCTAAGTCAGAAGAGCGTGATGAACTTCTGGGATTTGAACTGGGTGTGGATGAGTATATTACCAAGCCGTTCAGCCCGAAGATTTTGGTGGCAAGAGTGGAAGCGATTCTGCGCCGCGTCGGAGCGGGTGTTTCGGAGGATATGCTGGAGGCCGGAGGCATTGTGATAGACCGCGCGGCGCACAGTGTAACCATTGACGGAGAACCGGTTGATTTAAGTTATAAGGAATTTGAACTTCTGGTATTCTTTATGGAGAATATCGGCATGGCATTGTCCAGGGAGAAAATTCTTAACAGTGTCTGGAATTATGATTACTACGGCGATGCCAGAACGATTGATACACATGTGAAAAAGTTAAGAAGCAAGATGGGACCGAAAGGGGAACTGATAAAAACCATTTGGGGTCTCGGATATAAACTTGAAGTGTAACTGTTAGCGGAACAAAAAGGAGGAATAACCAATATGAATCCCGCAATGTTAATGAAATTAATGAGTGCCAAGAACACTTTTACAAATAACCATCCTAAATTTGTGGCATTTTTGAATACAGTGTTCAAAAATAAGATTGAAGAAGGGACAATCATTGAGATTTCTGTCCAGAAACCGGGACAGGAAAAATTGACATCCAATATCAAAGTTTTGCAGTCGGATTTGGATTTGCTGCAGGGGCTTAAAGATTTGGGAAATATGAATTAAAAATTATTACTGAAACGGAGAAAAAATATGAGTATTAAATGGGGTGTTTTGGGAACAGCGTCTATTGCGGCAGGATGTACGATTCCGGGTATGAAGCAGGCAGAAGGATGTGAATTGTATGCGATTGCAGGAAGAGATGGGAAGAAAGTAGAACAGTTTAAGAATGAGTATGGCTTTGAAAAAGGCTATGTGGGATACGATGCATTATTGGCAGATGCTGATGTAGAGGCAGTGTATATTCCGCTTCCCAACAGTCTGCATTACGAATGGGTAATGAAGGCAATTGCGGCAGGTAAGCATGTCCTTTGTGAAAAACCGCTTGCACTCAATGCTAAGGAAGCAGAAGAGATGTTTGCGGCGGCAAAAGAAAAAGGTGTGATTTTAGCAGAAGCGTATGCATACCTTAACAGTCCGTATGTGGCTGCTTTAAAGGAAGATGTGCAGGGCGGACTTATCGGAGAAGTGGATTATATCGAGAGTGCCTTTGTAACACAGGGATATAAGGATGATATCCGTTTGTATAAGAATCTTGGCGGCGGTGCTATGTATGACCTTGGATGTTATTGTACGACCATGATTTTATCATTGATTGATTCTGAGGTTTGTGATGTGAAAGCGGTTGCTGAGATGAATGAGCATGGTGCGGATTTATATACAGCGGCAATGATGAAGTTTGAAAATGGTGTGAGGGCAGCATTTAATGTTGGAATGATTCTTGGAAAGAACACCAACGACCGTATGGACAGATTATACATTCGCGGTTCCAAGGGATGTATTAAATCTGCGGTTGAGTACAATCAGGAAGGTGAGCTTTCCTACACTGTAGTTGCAGACGGAAAAGAAATTACAAAGACGGTTATTGCCAGACAGAATTATGCTTTGGAACTTGAAAGAATGAACCGTGCGATTGCAGGTGTGGAACCGATTCTTGTTACACCGGAATTTTCAATTAAGAATGCAAAAGTGATAGATGATGTTTTAAAAGCGATTGGATACTAGAATTTTTGGAGATGTAAGATGAGACAGATTATCGGTGAATACATATTAGGCGATATGATTGCCCGTTACATAACAGATGAGAATAAGGGAGCAGCGTTATGGCTGCTTCCTTTCACTATGCCGTCACCACAAGGGATAAAGGAGCATGAGAAGCTGGATTCTCTTGTACAGCTAAAAATTGTGGGGGATATATATAACGACGGTTACGGAATGGGCCGTTCCATGCGTGACGGGGAGAGTGTAAGGGCACTGGTTTATCAGAAGCAGGAAAAGACAGAGACGGATAGCCATATCCAAATCCATACATATATGCTGGCAGAGGGCAGATATGAAGTGGTGCATACTTTGTCTTATAAAAAGGGAACGCCTTATGTACGCATTTATTGTACATTGACCAATATTGCGGATGCGGCTTTTGATTTAGAGATGTTTGAGAGTTTTTCATTAAGCGGACTGACTGCGTATTTAGACGGGGACGGACATGAACAGATGGTACTTCACAGAATCCGTAGTGTGTGGAGCGAAGAAGGTCGTCTTTGCAGTACGCCTCTTGAAGACATGCAGATAGAGCCTTCGTGGGGATTTACCACAGTCCGGTGTGAAAAATACGGGCAGACCGGCTCATATCCGGTGCATCAGTTTTTCCCGTTTGGTGCGGTGGAAGATACAAAGAATCATATTTTCTGGGGAGCGCAGATTGCGCATCCGGCTTCCTGGCAGATGGAGGTGTACCGTAAGGATGAAGGCCTGAGTTTAAGCGGTGGTCTTGCGGATTATGAGTTCGGGCATTGGATGAAAACCATTGCACCCGGTGAGAATTTTACTAGCCCGGAAGCAATATTAAGCGTAGCTCAGACAGAATCGTTAGATATATTCTGCGGCCGTTTGACACGGGCGGCTTTGGAAGGATTTGAACAGGCGCCGGCTTCAGAGCAGAGCCTGCCGATTATTTTTAATGAATACTGTACGACCTGGGGCAATCCGTCCCATGAAAATATTGTCCGGATAGTAGATGCCATAAAGGAAAAAGGGTTCGGCTATTTTGTGATTGACTGCGGCTGGTTTAAAGAAGGGGATGTGCCGTGGTATAAGAGCATGGGTGATTATGAGATTTCGACTGCTTTATTCCCTGATGGTCTGGACAAAACGGTATCCTATATCAAAGAAAACGGAATGGTTCCCGGTATATGGTTTGAAATCGAGAATGTGGGAAGTGCGGCAAAAGCATATCATTTTACCGACCATATGTTAAAGCGGAACGGACATACACTGACCACTTATGTGCGCCGGTTCTGGGATATGAAAGATCCGTGGGTGGAAGAATACCTTACGGATAAAGTAATCGGAACACTAAAAGATTACGGTTTCGGATACATGAAAATTGACTATAATGAGAATATCGGAATCGGATGCGACGGCGCAGAATCTCTGGGAGAAGGATTGCGTCAGAATATTGAAGCTTCGGTTGCTTTTATAGAAAAAATAAAAAGAGAAGTGCCGGGCATAGTAATTGAAAACTGTGCATCGGGTGGACACCGGCTGGAACCGTTTTTGATGTCAAAGACAAGCATGGCATCGTTTTCCGATGCGCATGAGTGTGTGGAAATTCCGGTCATTGCGGCAAATCTGCATCGGGTAATTCATCCGGCGCAGAGCCAGATATGGGCGGCAATAAGAGAGGCGGATTCCCTGCAAAGAATAGCGTATTCCATGGCCAATACATTCCTTGGGAGAATGTGCATTTCGGGAGATGTGACCAACCTTGGTTGTGAGCAATGGAAACTGATAGATTCCGGCATGGAATTTTACAGGCTCATTGCACCAATCATTAAGAACGGACAGAGTTATTTGTACGGACAGAGGAATAAGAGTGACCGTCATCCGAGAGGCTGGCAGGCAGTTGTGCGTATGCAGGAAAACGGACGGGCTTATGCGTTGATTCATACATTTGGCGGAGAATTGCCAAAGAGGATAGAGATTACGCTTCCGGACGGTTGTGCAACTGTGATTGAAAGAGTGTACTCCGATACAGAGCCGGATATCCGTATAGAAAATAATACTCTGAATTATTGCCCGGAAACGAATTGGAAGGCAGTGGCAGTGCTTTTTTCCTTGCATAAATAGGAATTTTCCAGTATAGTAGGATGCAGTGTGACTTTAGTATTAAAAGGAGAAAGAATATGAGTGACAACAAAGAATTTAAGCCGTATATTCCTGCGGAGAAAATTACTCCTGAAATTACAGTGGCTTCTGTAATTATGGGTATTTTTCTGGCAGTGGTATTCGGTGCGGCGAATGCCTATTTGGGACTTAGGGTAGGTATGACGGTTTCCGCATCCATTCCGGCGGCTGTTATTGCGATGGGTGTAATCCGCATTATTATGCGTAAAAACTCCATCCTGGAAAGTAATTTTGTGCAGACGGTTGGTTCTGCAGGTGAGTCCCTTGCGGCAGGTGCGATTTTTACATTGCCGGCACTGTTTTTATGGGCGGCAGAAGGTAAGATGGACAAGCCGGGAATTTTTGAAATTACAATGATTGCGTTACTTGGCGGTTTGCTTGGT
Source organism: Lachnospiraceae bacterium (assembly GCA_045586245.1). GTDB lineage: Bacteria > Bacillota > Clostridia > Lachnospirales > Lachnospiraceae > RGIG8767. Next base: position 12,838 of record JAZMZZ010000177.1, read on the forward strand.
GTATTTTTTATGGTTCCGCTCCGTAATGCATTAATCGTAAAAGAACATGGTGTATTACCGTATCCGGAAGGAACAGCATGTGCAGAAGTTCTTCTTGCCGGCGAGGAAGGCGGGGCAAATGCGTCTACCGTATTTGCTGGTATGGGATTTGCGGCAGTATTTAAATTTATTATTGACGGATTAAAAGCTGTTCCGAGTGAAGTAAATCTTAGGGTAAAAGGATATGCAGGTGAAATTGGAACCCAGATTTATCCGGCGGTATTTTCTGTTGGTTATATCTGCGGACCGCGAATTTCTTCCTACATGTTTGCAGGTGGTGTATTCAGCTGGATGGTATTGATTCCGCTTATCGTTATGTTTGGCGGCGAACTTCTTTTATATCCGGGAACAGAGCCGATTGGACAGATGTTTGCGGAAGGCGGAGCGAGTGCTATCTGGGGTTCCTATATCCGATACATTGGTGCAGGTGCCTTGGCAGCCGGTGGTATTATTAGTTTGATTAAGTCTTTACCGCTTATAGTGCGTACTTTCAGGGATGCATTAAAGAGCATGAAGGTTGGTGGTGCCGTTAGTACAGAGCGTACGGCACAGGACCTTAACATGAAATTGGTGTTGTTTATGATTGCAATCTGTACGATTGCTGTTTGGCTTGTGCCGGTAATTCCGGTTACATTGCTTGGTGCAATTATTGTAGTTATTTTCGGTTTCTTTTTTGCAACCGTATCTTCCCGTATGGTAGGACTTGTGGGAAGCAGTAACAATCCGGTATCCGGTATGGCAATTGCGACATTGTTAATTGCGACCGTCATTTTAAAATTAACGGGTGATAGCGGTGTACACGGTATGCAGGGTGCGATTGCAATTGGTTCGATTATTTGTATCGTGGCAGCTATTTCCGGTGACACTTCACAGGACTTAAAAACAGGTTATTTGCTTGGCGCAACTCCTAAGAAGCAGCAGTACGGTGAGGTTATCGGTGTTGTAGCATCCGCATTTGCAATCGGTGGTACATTATATCTTCTTGATATGGCATGGGGATTCGGTTCCGAAGAACTGGCAGCTCCTCAGGCAACACTTATGAAGATGATTATTGAAGGTGTTATGGATGCAAACCTTCCTTGGACATTGGTATTTATTGGTGTATTTACAGCCATTATTGTTGAAATTTTAGGAATTCCGGTTCTTCCTTTTGCAATCGGTGTATACCTTCCTGTACAGTTAAATGCCTGCATTATGGTAGGTGGTATTGTACGTCTTGTATTTGACAAGATGAAGAAGGAAGAAAAAGAGAAAGAAAAGATTATCAGTGACGGTATCTTATTCTGTTCCGGTATGATTGCGGGCGAAGGTCTTGTAGGTATTGCACTTGCCCTTCTTGCAGTGGCAGGAGTGGATAAAGTGATTGATATTTCCGGAATCTTGAATCTTGCGACACCTTGGGCAGAGATTGCCAGCCTTATTGTATTTGCGTTGGTAGTTCTTTCGCTGTTAAAGTTTTCGGTTTGGAAAAAAGCAAAGAAGAACGAACAGTAGGATAGAGTATGGGGAAAAAGAAAGAAGTAATTTCTAAAAACTATCTGGAAAAAATACCGTCCCGTCCGGCGCATATAAAATGGAGCACGGACGAAGCGGGGATGGTGACGCTGGACATCGAAAATACAGGCTTTATGAACAGGGTGGCACAGAAACTATTCCGAAAGCCCAAAGTAAGCCATATTCACTTGGATGAAATGGGAAGTTTTGTATGGCCGCTTTTGGACGGTGATAAAAATATCATTGAATTGGGAGAACTTATTAAAGAACAATTTGGTGATAAAGCCAATCCTTTATACGAACGTCTTGCCAAATACTTTCAGATATTGGACAGTTATCATTTCATAGAGTGGAAGTAAGTAAATGCCGGGATTTATCTCATGTCAATAAACTAAGGCGTTGACATGGTACTATATCTCGGCATTTTTAACGTTAAACTATCTGAAAACATGGTGCTTTTGCCGAAATGAAAAAACTTGTTAGCAATTGAAAAACATGTCGAAATATGGTACATTAGTTTTATCTAAGTACTATTGAGTATAATTTCGGTGCGAAAGGATGATCAAGATGTTTGGAAAGAAGAAAAAGGGTTTTGATGAGAAAATTGAAAATGCACTGGAAGGGGAACTTCTGATGTCTGAGGACATTCTTCAAAATGAAGAGGAAACTGAATGGGAAACAGTTTCTGAAGAGGGAAAAGGAAAGAAAAAAGAGAAGAAGGAAAAGAAAGTCTTATTTTCAATCCGTCTGAAAGTTGCTTTGATTATGGTAATTGCCGTAATTGTGGCGGTAGGGGTTAATTATGTATATCTGACCTCTATGGCGGAAGAAGCGTTGATTGAGAATACGGAGTCTTCATTGGTTAATGTTGCCAGTTCTCAGATTGGTACAATTGACCAGGCTATTTTAAAGTACAACTCCACCATGACTTATCTGGATAATTCAGAGAATATTACTATCTTTGAAGTAAATAAGGGTGAAAAGTTTGAAAACGAAGTAAACGCGACTTTGGATAAGTTTTTAGAGAAAAATGCCGATTTGGCATCTATCAGCTTTGTTGGTATTGAGTTAAGAACGATTCTTGCTTCTACAGATGATTCGTTGGTTGGAACAGATTGTGCTGAGACGGAATTTATCAACTACATTTTTGATAATAATGCACCGGCACAGAGTGATGTGTTTATTGATGAGGCTACGGGTGAACCGTATATTTCCATCGGTGTTCCGCAGGTTAAGTATAAAGATACCAGATTATCAGGTGTAATGTTTGTAAATATTAATGCCAACTTATTATCCGATGCGGTAGCAGGTATTAAGGTTAACGGACAGGAAGCAAGTTACGCATGTTTGCTTGATCCGTCAGGTAATTATATTTATCATCCGGATGCATCCAAGATTGGAACTAAGACAACCGAGCCGGTTCTTTTGGATTTGGTAGCAAGAGTACAGAATGGGGAAGAAATTGCACCAAGCGTTACATTGGATGAAAATGATAACTATGTTGCATATAGCGTATCTTCCATGAACAATTGGATTTTACCGATTTATATTCCGAGAAGCGACGTATTGGCTCCGGTATCCCAGATGAGTACCAGTGCATTATCCATTAGTGCATTTTTGGTTATTTTACTTTCTGTTGTTGCGTTTATATTTGCTTTATCTATCACGGCACCGCTTAAGAAAATTACAAAAGTGGTTAGACAGATTGCAGAACTTGATTTGGTTGAAAATAAGAAATATGCCAGATTGTCCAAGAAACGCGATGAGACCGGAGAGATTAGCCGTGCGGTTGAGAAAATGCGTGTTGCATTCAGCGAAATGATGGGTGAGTTGTCCGACATTTCTACATCTGTTAATAAGGATGCGGATCATTTGAATGAGATTGCGAATGTAGTATCGGATCATGCGGATAATAACTTCGCGACCACGGAACAATTATCAGCAAGTATGCAGGAGACTTCTGCAAGCACGGATGTAATCAGTGCCGACGTGGCTAAGATTGAATCTTATACTTCACAGATTAATGAAAGAGCAACCGAAGGTGTACGTTTGTCAGAAGAAATTATGAAACGTACGGTTGAAATGAAAGCCAATACTATGGAAGCAAGTGAGTCCACACGTCAGATGTATGAGACGGTTCGTAAGGAAACTCAGAATGCGATTGAGAGAAGTAAGGCAGTTGAAAAGATTGATGAACTTGCCAATGCTATCAAAGAGATTGCAGACCAGACCGGATTGCTTTCATTGAATGCTTCTATTGAAGCAGCAAGAGCCGGTGAAGCAGGAAGAGGTTTCTCAGTTGTTGCCAGTGAAATCGGTAAATTGGCTGACCAGTCATCCCAGACGGTAGGAAGTATCGCATCCATCGTACAGGAAGTTACTTTTGCGGTTGAGGATATGACCAAGAGTTTGGAGAAGACACTTAGTTTCCTTGAGAATAAAGTTCTTGGTGATTACGACGGATTTATTTTAAGTTGTGAGAAATATGCTTCCGATGCTACGGATATTAACCAGACCATGCAGGAAGTTGACCGTTCAATTGATGAATTGAATGACAGTATGCTTAAGATTTCCGATGCAATTACAGGAATAAATGATGCTGTAGCAGATTCTACACAGGGTGTTACAGATGTTGCAATGAACAACTCCGACATTGTACAGCTGACACGTGAGACTTATGAAATGGCACAGGCTACACTTCGTAATGCGGAATCGTTAGATGCTATCATCGGTAAGTTCCGTCTGGAAGAAAAAGAAGAAACTGAGGAAGTTGAAGCAGAGAACGAATAATGATATCAAAAAGGGATATGGGAAACCATATCCCTTTTATTTTGTGATTTTTCTGTGTACTTTCTTGTATGCATGGAAAAGCTTTGTTAATATTATGGAAAAGAAAGAAGTATGGGAGTTTTACCATGTTGCGAAAAAACGGACAGGCAAAGCATATAAGACATTCTATCAGCAGCAAGTATACACTTGTTTTTGTTTTCCTGATGATGGGAACCATTTTACTATGCTGGTTTTTAAATATTGCATTTTTGGAAAAATATTATATCCGCGACAAGCAGAACGCTTTATTAAATGCATATCAGTCTATTAATTCGGCAATAGAGGATGAAATTTTTGATACGGAAGAGTTCGGTCTGGAATTGCAGGGACTGAGTGCGCGATATAATATGGATATTCTGATTTTGGATGCCGATTCCCGGACGCTTAAATATTCCGGTGGGGATCCGGAGACTGCCAAACTGCAGTTATGGGACAATTTGTTTTTACAGGGGCCTCCGAATGCGAATCAAGCGGTGGACAGGCGTGTAGAGACATTGATTGAAGAGAATAACTACAGAATTGAGATTGTCAGTGACAGAATAATGAAGAATGAAAATGTTGAGATGTGGGGAACTCTTGATAACGGTAATTTTTTCATTATCCGTACAGCACTTGAGAGTATCCGGGACAGTGTACGTCTGGCAAACAGGTTTCTTGGATATGTAGGACTGGTTGCGGCAATAGCCAGCGGTATTATTATCTGGATAGTGTCCCGCAGAATCACAAGACCGATTTTGCAACTTGCTAATATATCGGAGAAGATGGCACATCTTGATTTTGATGCAAAATACGAAGGCAGGGATAAAAACGAGATAGCATTGCTTGGTGAGAATATTAACCGGATGTCAAAGGTGCTGGAAAAAACCATTTCAGAACTTAAGACTGCTAATAACGAGCTGCAAAAAGATATTCAGAAAAAGATTGAAATCGAAAATATGCGGACAGAATTTTTGTCGAACGTATCACATGAGCTGAAGACACCGATAGCTATTATCCAGGGATATGCGGAAGGTCTGGCGGAAGGCATCAGCGATGATGAAGAAAGCCGTGAATTGTATTGCAATGTAATACGCGATGAGGCTTCCAAGATGAATGTTCTGGTGCAGAAACTCCTTACATTAAATCAATTGGAGTTTGGTAATGAACCGGTGAATATGGAGCGTTTTGATTTGGTAACGCTTGTAAAGAACAGAGTGCAGGCGGCAGATATTTTACTGAAACAAAACGGAATCAAAATGCAATTAATGGAGCATCCGCCTATTTATGTATGGGGTGACGAGTTCAAAATCGCAGAAGTGGTTACCAATTATTTGTCCAATGCAATTCATCATTGTAAAGGGGATAAAATTATAGATATCCGTTTTGCCATAAAGGATGGAAAAGTAAGAACCACCTGTTTTAATACCGGAGATCCGATTCCGGAAGAAAGTATTCCGCATATTTGGGAAAAGTTTTATAAGGTTGATAAAGCAAGAACCAGAGAATACGGCGGAAGCGGAATAGGGCTATCCATTGTTAAGGCAGTTATGGAATCCATGAACCAGGAATACGGAATAGATAACTATACAAATGGAGTGGCATTCTGGTTTGAGATGGAGATACAATAAATATTGCTGAATGCTTTTTTTGGTGTTAAAATATAGAGGATAATAATACGAAAAGGAGGTTTGGCTCCTATATGAAAAAAAGTATGAGTATGCTCATGCTGGTAGTCTTATCCGTGCTGTTATGCGGATGTAACAGTAAAGTGCCGGATTTGACGCCTGAGCAGACTGCATTAATAAGTGAATACGCCACGTATCTTTTGGTTAAACATAGTGAACTGTCGGAACGAAGTTTGTTGGACGAGCAGGAACTGGAAGAAGGAATTCTTAAAGAGGCGCAGGAAAAGGAACGCAAAATGAAAGCGGATGAGATTGCGCAGACCTATTTGCATCCTGAAGTAGAGATGGTAGATGGTGTCACGCAAGAGGAATCGGATGATACGGACTCGGAACAGGAGTCTGTCGTGTTACCATCCCAGACTGTGGCTGAGTTTTTGGGAGAAGACAGTTTTGTAATTGATTATGAATCATATGAATTGTGTGAATCCTATCCGGCAGAGAGCGAAGATGAGTTCTATATGGCAATGGATGCGACGCCCGGAAGACAGTTATGTATTGTTAAATTTGCAGTCCGTAATATAACCCCTGAAGACAGAGAACTTAATATGTTGGGTAAGAAGGGCAATTATATGTTGAATATGCCGGATGGCGAGACAATTTCTGCACAGACAACCATGCTATTAGATGATATATCTTCTTTTAAAGGAAGTATTGTTGCAAATGCAACGGAGCAGATGGTTCTTGTGTTTGAAGTGGATGATTCCGTGACACAGATGGATGCTGTGGAATTAGTTATCAAAAACGAATCAGGAGAAAATATAATATCCTTATAAATACCGGATTGACAGAATGATATAGGATGAGCGATAAGGCTTTCAAGTGAGTGGATACTTGTTTGGAAGTCTTTTTCATATCATAGCGTTGTTAAAAGTGTACAAAAAGAAATGCACGGAATAGTGCATAAATTACAAAATGTCTGAAAAAACAGAAAAATCAAAAAATAACAAAAAAAGGCTTGCAAAAGAGATATCAGAATGCTATTATAAGTCTCGCTGTGAACGCGATTATTTTTTGTGAAAAATTAGTCGAAAAAAGCGGCAAAGTTTGAAAAATCTGTTGACAATGGAAATCACGCGTGCTAATATTAACGAGTTGCGTGTGAACACAATAAGTGCCAGCAGCAACAGTACCTTGACAAATAAACAGTAATGCAACCCTGAAAATTCTTTGAGAAATTTCAGAGTGAAGACAACACTTAAAAATCACAACAGTAAAGAATCTTCGGATTCAAAGGATGCTAACGTTTGAATGACTTAGCGATCAAAACTTTTAACATGAGAGTTTGATCCTGGCTCAGGATGAACGCTGGCGGCGTGCTTAACACATGCAAGTCGAACGGAGTTTTAATGAATGATTGACTTAGCTTGCTATCGAGAG
>JAZMZZ010000178.1:0-1915 GCA_045586245.1 Lachnospiraceae bacterium
TCTGTCACAACCTTGTACATTCTATGCAAAAAACCGCCGGACACCTGCTTGATTGGGGAAATTACATCTCCAAATCCGCATGTTTTCATTAATGAAATAATTAAATCTTCTATCGTTCTTTTTTTCAATTTTCCCCTCAACATTATAAAATAAAATCTATTTCTTTCTTATATACCAATTATATCCCTCAAAAATCAATGTCTGTTTTTTACCATTGAAAATAGGTTGAAGACTACTTTCCATCCAATCTCTGACTTCATCAACAGAATTTTCGCCTCTTTTAATCTTTTCGTTTACATTAGATTGAATCATCATGAAATCAATAAATTCATCCACTGTAAATTCGTATGTTAATTCATACGATACCTTGTTTTCCATTACAAAAGCGGAAGGTAAATCATCTTGTTTCCAGACATACTCTTTTCTATATGGTTTCGGAAACATTTTCAAATACTTTCCCTGATACCATTCTGTATATGCGGGCACATTCTTCATTCTGTCTGTAATCCAAAAATCATAGATAACAATCAACCCATTATCATTAAGTATCTTCTCAGCATTATCCAAAAACAAATCTCTATCAACCCAATTCATAACACCTGCCGCCGTAATTATGTCATATGGTTGTGCTGGCATTTTGTTTTCTTCTGCCTTGGAAACATAAAATGTATAGGAAGAATCTTTATAAATACTCTCACACACAGCAATCATCTGAGGAGAAATATCCGTTCCCGTAACATGATTACAAAGCAGACGTAAAGCTTTTGTTGATAATCCTGCTCCGCATCCGACATCCAGACCGTTTTCCAAGCACTCAATATTGCAGTCTTTCTTTATCTGTTCCATCACTTCTTTATGAAGCCAAGGTCTCTTCGCATACCCTTCTGCAATTCTCTTAGAGTCAAATGCTCTATTGTCCATTTTGTGTTTCTCCTACTCACACAGCAATAATTTATATAAACCCTCTTCTTACAGCCTCTTCCAGCAACTTCGGCTGAATCAGCGGATACGTCCAATTCTCCACCCACTTATCCGTAATTACAGTTTTCTCAATCTCACTATGTAACTCTTCAAACGAAAAAACATCCGCACAATAAAGCATTCCAAATGTTTCCTCGTCAATGTTTTCGTTTACACGAGTCTTTCCCTTTACTGAATATACGCATATTGGTTTTATATCAAAACTGGCTGCACCGGTCTCTTCCCGCAGTTCCCTCTTTGCAGTCTCAAAAATAGTTTCTCCGTTTTCCCGATGTCCGCCCGGAACCTCATATGTATCACGTTCACGATGCTTACAAAACACCCATTGACCACCGGTCTTTGTGATAATCACTGCAAATTTTAAGAGATTATCGTCTACGCTGTCGTAAAATTTTACTTCTACCAATTTGCTACCACCTCCGGCAACTCACGAATATCACTTATCACCACATCCGGCGATACTGCTTTTCCAAAACCGTATTCTGCGTAGATGAACGGAATTCCTGCAAACCGTGCCGCCTTTTCATCTCCTTCGGTATCTCCGATATAAACCGCAGATTCGATATGATTTCTTTCCATAATCAGTTTAATATTACTACCTTTATCCAGGCCTGTTCGCCCGGACATCTCTATATCTACAAAATATTTTCCTAATTTGTGCGCATGTAAAAAAGCGGGAACATATCCATTCTGACAATTGCTTACAATGTACAACTTATAGTTTTTGTCCAATATCTTTAATACTTCTTCAAGACCTTCGTATAATACTGCTCCGTTCTCGGTGAGGTACGCCACTTCTTCATCACCGAATTCATCTACAATAGCATTTCTTTCTTCAGCAGAATATTCCGGAAAAAGAATCAGACCGATGTCTTCCATTGTTTTTCCCATAAGCTGTCCTGCTTTTTCCTTAGTCATCCGAAACGAAATATCC
>JAZMZZ010000179.1:0-2948 GCA_045586245.1 Lachnospiraceae bacterium
ATTTTATGAGCCGATTCACAGACCGGCTCCTGAGTTTGTAGAACAGGCTACAGAAGCAGAACTTCTTGAGACCGGTATTAAGGTCGTAGACCTTCTTTGCCCGTATCAGAAGGGTGGTAAAATCGGATTATTCGGTGGTGCTGGTGTAGGTAAAACCGTACTTATTCAGGAGTTAATCCGTAACATCGCTACTGAGCATGGTGGATATTCCGTATTCACAGGTGTAGGTGAGCGTACACGTGAAGGTAATGACCTTTACTACGAAATGAAAGAATCCGGCGTTATCGATAAGACTACCATGGTATTCGGACAGATGAACGAGCCGCCTGGAGCGAGAATGCGTGTTGGTCTTACAGGACTTACCATGGCAGAATACTTCCGTGATAAAGGCGGAAAGGATGTATTATTATTTATTGATAATATTTTCCGTTTCACACAGGCAGGTTCCGAAGTATCCGCATTACTTGGACGTGTGCCTTCAGCCGTAGGTTATCAGCCTACATTGCAGACAGAAATGGGTGCACTTCAGGAGCGTATTACTTCCACAAGAAACGGTTCCATTACATCCGTACAGGCTGTATACGTACCTGCGGATGACTTAACGGACCCGGCTCCAGCTACAACATTCGCACACTTGGATGCGACTACTGTTCTTGACCGTGGTATTGTAGAAATGGGTATCTATCCGGCGGTAGATCCGCTCGGTTCTACATCCCGTATTCTTGATCCTCGTGTAGTTGGCGAAGAGCATTATCAGGTAGCCCGCGGAGTACAGGAGATTTTACAGAAGTACAAAGAATTACAGGATATCATCGCCATCCTTGGTATGGATGAATTATCCGAAGAAGATAAATTGGTTGTTGCCAGAGCAAGAAGAGTGCAGAGATTCTTATCCCAGCCGTTCTTCGTAGCAGAACAGTTTACCGGTACAGAAGGTAAATACGTTCCGATTCAGGAAACAATCCGCGGCTTCAAAGAAATTATTGAAGGTAAGCATGATGATATTCCGGAAGGTTTCTTCCTTAATGCAGGAACCATTGATGACGTACTTGCCCGTGTGAAATAACGGCGGAAAGGTATGGTTATGATATGGCAGACGAGAATAAAAAAATTACCTTAAAAATTATTACTCCCGACCGCATGTTTTTTGAGGGAGAAGCCGATATGGTAGAGTTTAATACAACGGAAGGTGAAATCGGTATTTATAAGAATCATATTCCGATGACCGTTATCATCAAGCCGGGCGTATTAACGATTACCGATGGCGAGACACAGACAAAAGCGGCTTTGCATGCCGGCTTTGTTGAGATTCTGCAGGAGAGTGTTACGATTTTGGCAGAAGTCATTGAATGGGCGGACGAAATCGATGAGAATCGTGCAGAAAAAGCTTTGGACCGTGCACAGGAGAGACTCCGTGCAAAAGATCCTAAGACAGACATTGCAAGGGCAGAAACGGCACTGCTTCGTGCCATGGCACGTATCAACGCGGTGAAATGACGGTGCCGGTAGAATGAAATATATGGGACGGAATAACATATTTGTGGCTGACGTGACCTAAGGCTCACAAATATGTTATTCCGTCCCTTTATTTCGTTCTGCAAGCACCTGTTACCTACGAGCGAATATACTATAGTAATTAACAGATCAAGGAGTAGAGATTTGCGAAGAGATTTAATATTGCCTTTTTACATGGCGTATCCATACCCTTACGGATTTGAAGAACAGACAAGAAGAATGCAGGATTTGGAATACATGCAACAGTTGTATCCACAACAAGCGAAAAACATTTTAAGAAAAGTAATTTATCATGTGGACCCGATAGATTACAAGGGAAGCTTTATATATGATGAATACCCGGATCAATTGCAACTTTACAGAGTTGTAGCATCCATTTTTGCGGAGATGAAAAAAGAAGCAACAGACAAAGAAGAAACATGGTCTCTCGAACATGAGATGTGGTTACAGGATATGATCAAGTTAGTACTTTACCAGGAAGTATTTAAGCGCAGAAGTCAAAAATATGGCTTGTGATTTAAGGGAAAAACCAGTACACTAAAGGAGATAAATAAGTTTAAAAGGAACGGATATATGAACAGGAATTGGATCAGACGTTTGGTAATACTGATTGTATTTATTGCGTCTTTGATTGGTTTCTCTTTTGGCATGAACAAAGGAAATACCGATATGACAATTGAAATGCCGAAGGCCTCTATGCCGGTGGCTTATATTATGATAGATGACTTTAGGATTAATGAGATGCACGGTTACGTTCAGAGAATGGACGTGGCAACGATGCGAGAGTCGCTGACGCCTATCGGAGAGGATAGGGAATTGTCCTTTAAAGTGGATTTATATGGTCAGGAGCCTGAAGAAGTCCGATTTGAAGTCAGAAATGTGGATGGCAGCCGTTTGATTGAAGATACAAGGGTTACTGATTATTTTCGGGAAGATGATTCAATCCGGGCGACCGTTCATTTAAAAGATTTGATTGAAGAAAATACAGAATACAATTTTATATTAATAATTACATTGGAGGATAACCGGGAAATATTTTATTATACCCGGGTTATGCAGGGAAATGCTTCGCTTGTAAATGAAAAGATGAATTATGTTTTGGATTTCCATGCCAAGACATTTGACAAAGAACTGGCAAAGGAGCTAGCTCTTTATTTGGAACCCAATTCAGATGGTGATAATTCTAATTTTGGGAATGTAGATATCCATAGTAATTTGGACCAGGTAAGTTGGGGAGATTTGCCGGTACGAGAGATAGCAGAACCGACTCTTACCATATCCGAAATCGGAAGAACAACCGCATCGGTCAGATTGCAGTCGATAGTGGAAGTAAAAGAAGACAATGTTACAAATATATACCGCGTGCAGGAATTCTACAGAATACGTCATACTACAGAAAGATTCTATTTGTTGAATTATTATAGGACGATGGA
>JAZMZZ010000180.1:0-29596 GCA_045586245.1 Lachnospiraceae bacterium
CCTAATACCATTCCTACTTTAATCATTTATTCACCTCGTCTGCAAACGGCTCAATCAACACAACGGAAATATTATCCTTTCCGCCATTGCGGTTGGCTGCTGCCACCAACGTCTCTGCCTTACTCACAATATCCTTTTGTCCAAGCAAAAGCATACGTATTTCTTCATCTTCAATCATATTCGTCAATCCGTCCGAACATAACAAAATAAAATCGCCTTTTTGCAGTTTTACCTGGAAAAAGTCAATCTTTAATTCGTCTTCGGCTCCGATTGCTCTTGTGATAATATTCTTATCCTGATGTTCTCTTGCCTGTTGTCTGTTGATGCCGCCCATCCGCACCATCTCTTCCACAAGAGAATGATCCACCGTAATCTGTCTGATTCCGGAGTTAATTATATATAAACGGCTGTCTCCCACATTGGCAACATACATCACATCATCCGTAATGGTTGCCGCTACTACAGTGGTTCCCATGCCATTCATGTCTTCGTTTTCCCTGCTCTTAATACGGATATAGCGGTTGGCACTCTGGATTGCTCTTTCCAACGTATCCACAACAGAGTCCTTTGATGATTCTACTTCCTCCACAATACGCTCAATTGCATGCTTGGAAGCATAATCGCCCGCATTGTGTCCGCCCATTCCGTCTGCTACTATAAACAGATTGGAAAGCGGTCCAACCGGAATCTCTGAAGTAAATACATAATCCTGATTCTGTTTTCGTCTCTGTCCGATATCCGTAATCGAAAATGTCTTTAACATTCTGTCTCCTATTCTCCGCCGTTCTCCATTACTCTTCTGCGGAGTTGTCCGCAGGCACCATCAATGTCCCTGCCCATTTCCCTTCTTATTGTACAGTTAATTCCGTTTTTTTCAAGTTTATTTTTAAATGCAAGAATATCCTGCTTGGAACCGCGCTTATAATCGCGCTCCTTTATCGGATTGACCGGAATTAAATTAATATGCCCCGCATAGCGTTTGGCAATACCGATTAATTCCTGTGCATCCTGCGGTGTATCGTTTACACCACCCACAAGACTGTATTCAAACGTAATCCGTCTTCCGGTCTCTTTATAGTAATCGCCGCAAGCCTTTAACACCTCATCAAGTGAGTATGTATTTGCTATCGGCATCAGTTCTTTTCTTTTTTCATTCGTAGTCGCATGCAGGGAAAGTGCCAGTGTAATCTGCAAATTCTCCTTCGCAAGCTGTCTTATCTGAGGAACAAGTCCGCAGGTTGAAACCGTAATGTTACGCTGGCTGATATGCAATCCGTCTTCGTTTGTCAAAAGGCGGATAAACCGTATCAGATTGTCCAAATTATCCAACGGTTCCCCGGTTCCCATTACTACAACATTGGAAATGCGCTCGCCGGTGCTTCTGCTTATCGCATAAATCTGCTCCAGCATCTCGCTCGGTAAAAGATTTCTCTCCCATCCGTCCAAAGTCGATGCACAAAATTTACATCCCATCTTACAACCGACCTGGGAAGAAATACATACGGAGTTCCCATGCTGATAACGCATGAAAACACTTTCCACCAGATTGCCGTCCGCAAGACGGAACAGATATTTTCTGGTACCGTCCAGTTTGGACTCCTGCATGCGCACTTCCTCCAAACAGGTATAAGGGTACTTTTCAGTCAAATCTTTTCGTAAATCCTTGGAAAGATTCGTCATATCTTCAAAAGAGGAGGCCAGTTTCTGATGTATCCACTGGTATATCTGTCCGGCACGGAACACCTGCAAGCCCTGTACCTTTAACTCTTCTTTTAATTCGTCCAAAGTCATGGACTTAATATCCGTATTATTAGTAGTATCAGCACTAACAGCCACTTCGTTCCTCACCTCTTTCGTTCCCATTATTGCTTTATCAGTCTTGCCATGAAAAATCCATCCGATTTATCGGTTGGCAATAATGTCAGATATCCTTTTTTTGTATCTTCGCTTTGCAACTCTTTTGGCAGATACGCATCCAGACTATCCGGAATAAATCCGTACTTTTTGGCTATATAAGCAACCATCTGCTCATTCTCTTCTTTTCTAAGAGTACAGGTACTGTAAATCAATGTTCCTCCATTCTTTACATACCCTGCAACTGCATCCGCAATTTCTTTTTGTAATGCATCAAGTTCTGCAAAAGAAGCCTCATCCAGACGGTATTTTATCTCCGGCTTCCTGCCGATGACACCAAGTCCTGAGCATGGAATATCCAGTAATACAATGTCTGCTTTTCCTTCTGCTTCTGTATCTTTTACCCTTGCGTCCCAGACTTTCACACGAAGGTTGTCCGCATGCAGTCTCTCTTTGTTTTGAAAAATCAAATCTGTCTTGTAATCCGAAACATCCCTTGCATCCAAACATCCCGTGCCATGTAATTTGTCACAGGCATGCAATGCCTTTCCGCCCGGCGCACTACAGACATCAATAATATAGTCACCCTCCTGTATTCCGGCAATCTCTGACACCAGCATACTGCTGACATCCTGTACCGTATACAGGCCGTTTGTAAAATTTACATCTTCTTTCAGATTGCCTGCCTGATGCAATTCGTACGCATAGGCAAGCCACGGATGTGGTACGGCTTCCATTCCAAGGGCTTCCCAGCCATGCAAAATCTGTTCTTTTTCCTTTTGTTGCAGATTCTGCGAAACGCGCACACAAACCGGCCGTTCCAGATGATAGCCGGCAAAAATGGCTTCTGCATCGTCTTTTCCATACTGGGACAAGAATAATCCCACCAGATTCTGTGGCATGGAATACGTAACCGATAATGCTTTTACCAAATCCTTTTCCCTGTCAGGAAAAACAATCGCATCCTTATTTCTGGCAACATTGCGCAAAACGCCGTTTACAAATCCTTTTAAAGGACCAAAGCCTCTTTTCTGAGCCAGTATTACCGCCTCATTACAGGCCGCCGAATCCGGCACCTTATCAAGATACAGAATCTGATACACACTCATACGCATCAGACTGCGGATAAAGGGCTTCATTTTAGCTACCGGAACCTTTGAAAATGAATTGATTACATAATCAATCGTAATCATCCTCTCCAATGTTCCTTCGGTCACTTTTTTTATGAAATTTCTGTCATATCCCGGAAGATACGCATATTTATCCAATACATTGCGGATTAAAATATGACTCTTTTCCCTTCCGGCCACAATCTCGGTCACCATATCGGTAACCAGTTCTCTTATGTTCTCTTTCTTTTCCACCGGATGCTCCTAATCGCGTCTTCTTCCGCCGCCAAATAAAAGTATTAATCGTAACAACTGTAAAATTGAGGACGCTGCTGCCGC
Source organism: Lachnospiraceae bacterium (assembly GCA_045586245.1). Lineage (GTDB taxonomy): Bacteria > Bacillota > Clostridia > Lachnospirales > Lachnospiraceae > RGIG8767. The sequence goes on from JAZMZZ010000180.1 coordinate 3,303, forward strand.
CACATACGTCATTGCCGCAGCCGACAATACTTTTCTTGTGGAGCGGAGTTCATCCCCGCCAAGAATACCGTAACGTTCCATCATTGCCATTGCACGGTTTGACGCATTAAACTCAACCGGCAAAGTAACAATCTGGAATAATACCGCAAGCGAAAACACCCAGATACCCAGTTCAATCAAAAAATAATTACTGCCAAGCAATACACCCAGCAGGATAATCGGGATACCTAATTTGGAACCGATATTGGCAGCCGGTACAATGGCACTCCGGATGCGCAACGGCAAATAACCAACATTATGCTGCAGGGCATGTCCACATTCATGTGCCGCTACTCCTACAGCCGCAACCGAATTGGATGCATAGGTGGCATCGGATAAACGCAACACCTTATTTTTAGGGTCGTAATGGTCGGTTAAGTTGCCACTGATATGCTCTATTGCCACATCGTAAATACCGTTTTGCTGTAAAATTCTCTGTGCCGCCTCAGCACCGGTCATACCGCTTGCACTGCGCACCTTATTAAACTTATTGAATGTAGAATTTACCTTTGCGGACGCAATCAGTGATAATACCGCGCCGATTAACACCAGAATATAAGTCCAGTCCAATCCGTAAAAACCATATGCTCCGTATCCGTACATAATCTCTTACCTCACTTCATTAATTTGGGAAAAGCATTCCCTTTTCAATTGTATTTCCAAGCAGGAAGGATTTGACATCCATCCGCTTTTTGCCTTCCAGTTGTACTTCTTTAATTGCAAGCAGACCGTTCCCCGTCATGACAAGGAAGCTGTCTTTTGTCACTTCCAAAACTTCTCCGCACTGCGCTATCAAATTATCATCTGCGTTTACCACATCGGCATCCCAGATTTTTAAGGTCTTGCCTTTCAAATAAGTATACGCACTCGGCCAGGAATTTAAGCCACGGATTTTGCGCTCCAGTACGATGGCTTCCTGCGAAAAATCCATGCGTCCGAATTCTTTTTTAAGCATTCCGACATGGGTGCTTTTGGCTTCATCCTGTGGAACAGGCGTAACTTTACCTGCTTCAATCGCATCCAGTGCCTTTACTATTAAGTCTGCACCGCATACCGCCAATTTATCAAATAAACTTTCGCCGGTCTCTTTGGCATCAAGAGGTACTGTTTCCTGCATCAAAATATCACCGGTATCAATTCCTTCGTCCATCTGCATAATCGTAACGCCGCTTACTTCTTCCCCGTTTAACACCGCCCATTGGATTGGTGATGCGCCACGGTATTTCGGAAGCAGGGAAGCATGAATATTCACACAGCCGTATTTTGGCATCGTTAAAATTTCTTTGGATAAAATCTGTCCGAATGCCGCTACAACAAAAATATCCGTTTCAAACCCGCGCAATTTCGCAACCGCATCTGCCTCTTTAATCTTAACCGGCTGAAAAACCGGAAGATTGTATTTGAGTGCGCAGGCCTTTACCGGGGAAATCTGCAATTCCTTGCTTCTGCCCTTTGGCTTATCCGGCTGTGTTACAACCGCTGTCACTTCATGGCCCGAGTTAATTATTGCTTCCAATGCTCCCACCGAAAAATCGGGGGTTCCCATATAAACAACCTTCATTATTCTTCCTCTTCTTCCATCAAATCTTCTGCATTTACCAGTTCACCTTCCACACGTTCCGTGTAAAGATGTCCGTCCAAATGCTCCAATTCATGACAAATGGCACGCGCCATCAGTTCGGTTCCTTCAATAATAAATTCTTCCATATTCTCATTGTAAGCCACTGCCTTCACATAGTTCGGGCGTGTTACCATACCGTATTTGCCCGGCACGCTTAAACAACCTTCCCATCCGCTCTGCTCACCGCTTGTTTCGATGATGCGCGGATTAATCATTAAAACCGGGTCCTCACCTGTTGTGTCAATCACTACGATACGCTTTAAAACGCCTACCTGTGGAGCCGCAAGGCCGACACCGTTTGTCTCATACATAGTGTCAAACATATCATCAATCAATTCCAATGTTCTTTCATTCAGTTCTTTTACTTCTTTACAAACCTTGTTTAAAATAGGATCTCCCATTTCACGAACTTCTCTTACTGCCATTTTGTCCTCACATTCTGCCCACCGGGCGATTTGTTTTTCTCTTATGTTTAATATGGATTTACGGGGTTAAAATCAAACACCACCGAAATATCTTTTTCATTTTTATGCTCGGCATTTCCTTCCAGCAAATCCTTTATACCAATCAGTATCTCTTCTTCTTTGGCTTTTATCATAAAAATCTGCCTGTAAATATCATTGATTTTATGAATGCCGGCAGGGGACGGTCCTACTAAAATACCATCCTCCGAATAATCTTTTGCACAAGCGGCCATGTTATTTGCCACTTCTTCCACGCGCTTTTCCTCTTTTCCCGTAACCATTACCATGAGCATCTTACACACCGGCGGATAGGAAGAAAAACTACGGTATAAAATCTCTTCTTCGTAAAATCCGGCGTAATCCTGATTGGCTGCATGGGATACACTGTAATGCTCCGGCTGGTAAGTCTGGATAACAACCTCTCCGGGCACGCCTGCGCGTCCTGCCCTGCCTGCTGCCTGTGTCAAAAGCGCAAAGGTTCTCTCACCGGCACGGTAATCGTTTGCTGCAAGCGACAAATCCGCCGCCATGATTCCCATCAACGTTACATTCGGAAAATCATGTCCTTTGACAATCATCTGCGTACCGACCAAAACATCGGCACCTCCGTCATTAAATGCAGATAAAATCTGCTCGTAACTGTCCTTTTTTTTCGTGGTATCGCCATCCATGCGCAACACTTTAATTCCCGGAAACAATTGGTACAACTGCTCCTCAATCTGTTGTGTTCCGGCACGGAAACCAAGTAAATATTTGGAACCGCATGTGGGACATACCGGCGGTTTTACCTCCTCATGTCCGCAATAATGGCATACCAATTTGCCGTTTTTATGCTCGGATAAAGAGATGTCGCAATGCGGGCATTTCATAACATGTCCGCAGCTTCTGCAGGAAACAAATCCCGCATACCCCCTTCTGTTTAAAAAGAGCATAATCTGTTCTTTTTTATTTAATCTATCCTGTATCAGTTCCTGTAATTTTCTTGAGAAAATGGAACGGTTACCTTCTTTTAATTCCTGCCTCAAATCCACGGTATGCACAACGGGCAGACTGCTGCCTTCGATACGCTGTAGCATCGAATACAATTTATATTCCCCGTTTCTTGCCCTGTAAAACGAGTCTACCGACGGTGTGGCAGAACCAAGCAAAAGACTTGCGCCACAGATATCTGCCAATTCCTGTGCCACTTCTCTTGCATGGTACTTTGGCATACTCTCACTTTTATAACTGTTTTCGTGCTCCTCGTCAATTACTATCAGCCCCAAATCGGCAAATGGTGTAAATAGTGCCGAACGCGGACCAATCATCACATCCAGTTCGCCTCTCTTGGCACGTTCAAACTGGTCATATCTCTCACCATACGACAGCGTGGAATTCACAACGGAAACCCTGTCACCGAAATGATGGTAAAAACGAAGCACGGTCTGATAAGTCAGTGCAATCTCCGGAATCAGGAAAATCACCTGCTTACCGCTTGCAACCACTTCCTTAATCATACGGATGTAAACTTCTGTCTTACCGCTTCCTGTAACGCCGTGCAAAAGGTAGGTTTTTCGGATGCCTTCCCTGTAATCCTTTGTAAAATCATCTACAATCTGCTGCTGCATCGGGAGCAGTTCTTTGTCCTTTTCCCTGCTTTTCTCCACAACAACCGGATTACGGAAATAATCCTGTGCCTCTATCGTAATCGCACCCATTTCCTGCAGTTTATTCAGTGTCTGCACGGAAATGTTTAATTTGGAACGTACCAGCTGATAATCCAGCACGTTTTCCTTAATCAGTTCCTGAAGCAGTCTGACTCTGGCCTTCTGCGATTTTGCCATGCAGGTCTCCAAAAACTGCTGTGCATCCTTTGGTTCCATCGCAAGCGTAATGGTCTTCTTCTCCATCGGTTTTATCGTCTTTTTGACCGGCAAAACTACCTTGAGTGCCTGAATCATCGTAGAACCATAGTGCTTTCTTATCCACGATGCAAGCCGTATCATCCTGCCCTGCAAATCATCCTGCCTTATGATAATTTCTTCAATTTCTTTTATCTTCTCATCGGGGAAATCCGCCGAGTCCGAAAACGCCACCACATACCCTTTTGTAAGTTTATTGCCTCTTCCGAAAGGTACCGTTACACAGGCACCGATGGAAATCACATCTCTTTGGCTTTCCTTTATACGGTAAGTAAACGGACGGTCCACACTCTCATGGGAAATATCCACAATGACTGCGGCATACTTTTTATACACTCAAATGTTCCTCTTCCATGATTTCCCGAATCAGGACGCGTTCGTCCATCGGGTATTTCACACCTTTTATCTCCTGATAATCCTCATGCCCTTTTCCGGCAAGAACAATGATATCTCCCGGCTGGCCGTTTAAAATTGCATAGCGGATGGCTTCCTTGCGGTCCGCAATCTTGATATATGCGCCGTCGGTCTTTTTCATACCGGTCTCAATATCATTCATAATCTCATCCGGTTCCTCAAAGCGTGGATTATCCGATGTAATAATGGTAAAATCAGCCAGTTTACCACTAACCTCACCCATCTCATACCGGCGTAATTTGGAACGGTTGCCGCCGCATCCGAATACGGATACCAGGCGGTTTGGTTCATACTCCTTAAGCGTACTAAGCAGACTTTCCAGTGCCATCGCATTGTGCGCATAATCAATCATTAATGTGAAATCATCCGATACTTTCACAAGCTCGATACGCCCCTTTACGCTTGCCTGCAACAAAGCCGCCTTTACTGCGTCTTCCTCTACCTTAAACTGGTCGCAAATAGCAATGGCAGTCAGCGCATTGTATACCGAAAAACGGCCCGGTGTCGGAATTTCTACCTGCATCGTAGTCTTTCCTGTCACATCAAATGCTACACCGATATGCCCTTTTTCGCGCACAAGACGCATATTCTCTGCCTTGTAATCCGCCTCATTGTCCAATCCATAAGTCATAATCTTACAGGTGTGGTCTTTTATCACATCCTTGTAATGCTTATCATCACAATTTACAATACCGGCTTTGCACTGCTTAAACAAAAGTCCCTTGCAATGCATATAATCTTCAAAACTTTCGTGTTCATTCGGTCCGATATGGTCGGGCTCCAAATTGGTAAAAATACCGATATCAAATACAAAGCCCTGTGTACGGTGAAGCATCAGTCCCTGTGATGACACTTCCATAACAACGGTATTAAGACCGGCATCTGCCATCTTTGCAAAGGTTTCCTGCAAAATATAGGATTCCGGTGTCGTATTGTTAGCCGGAATGTGTTCATCCCCGATAATCGTCTCAATCGTACCGATAAGTCCGACCTTTCTACCTGCCTGTTCCAGAATGGACTTTACCAGATACGTCGTTGTCGTCTTACCCTTGGTGCCGGTAATACCGATAACATTTAATTTCTCTGCCGGATTACCAAACCACTCTGCCGAAATAAATGCCATCGCATAGCGCGTATCGGCAACGCGGATAATTGTTGTCATTGTATCCTCCGGCACATTGACACCCTCACATACCACGATGCAGGAAGCTTTCTTTTCACAGGCTTCCGCTGCATAATCATGTCCGTTAAAGTTCGCGCCTTTGATGCAGATAAACAGGCATCCTTCTACAATTTTGCGGGAATCATATACGACCTGTGTAATTTCTCTGTCCGGTTCCCCACAGATACAGTTATATTCTAATTTGCTTACTAATTCTTTTATTGTCTTCATTCACTACCTCTGATACATTTCTGTTACAATATATGCAAAAACTATCCGTTAAGACGTTTTAAAACCTGTTCCATGGTTGGAATTGCCGGAATACCGCCTCTTTTTTCCACACATAGACTTGCCACCGCATTACCAAAGCGGGCAAACTCTTTTGCTTCCTCTAAAGACACTTCCTCCGGGTGCTTACCGCTTTTAGACAACTGATACAAAAAGCCTCCCCAGAAAGAGTCTCCTGCTCCCGTTGTATCCGCAACATCGCTTGCAAAGCCCGGTACAAATGCACCGCCTTCTTTTGTGCAAATATACGCACCGTCAGCACCTAAAGTCACAGCTAGTATACTCATTCCTCTATCAAGTAAAGCCTTTGCTGCCGCCTGTGGTGCTTCTATATCTGTTAACAAAACAGTTTCCTCATCGGATAACTTCATTACATCCACATAATCAAGCACGGACCTCATGCCCTCAATGGCTTTTTGTTTGGAATCCCATAACAAAGCCCTGTAATTGGGGTCGTAAGATATGATTTTGCCAAATTCTTTTGCTTTTTCCAAGGCAAAAAAAGTAGCACTCCTGCTTGGTTCATCCGTAAGCGATAAAGAACCCACATGAAAAATATCCGTATTCCCAATAATGGATACATCTACTTCCTCTTCTGTCAGGCAAGTGTCTGCGCCGGGTTTTCTTGCAAACGAAAACTCACGCTCACCATTTTCCTTTAGACTTACAAACGCAAGTGTGGTAAACACATCATCCGAAACTACAAGCCCCTTGGTATCGATACCTGCATTTTCCATGGTATCTTTTAAAAACAGGCCGTGCATATCGTTACCGACTTTGCCGATAAATGCCGCTTTTTCTCCAAACTTTGCAAACACTGCCAAGGCATTGGCAGGTGCCCCTCCGGGATTTTGTTCAAATAACTTCATCCCCGCCTGCGACATACCGCTTGGCGTAAAATCTATTAATGCTTCTCCCAAAGCTGTAATCTTGTACATACTCTCAATCCTTTTACTTATTCTGCCGCCGGATACTCGTTGCAAAGCAAGCGGTACGGTGCCTCGTCCTCTTCTATTGTCGGGAACCGTCCGATCGGCTCATAGAAACGGTTGTCCGTATTGTCATCATTACACTGGCTGACTTCACCAATCAGTACTGGGCCACTTCCTTTTTCCACCTCAAAATCATGGTATAAATACGGCTGGATACTGATGCTCTCACCCGGAGTGAGTCTGACCTGCGTACCGGCAGGAACCACTACTTCCCTTCCGTCCAGATACACATGCACATCGCTTACCTTATCCATGTCCTCATTCTCTTTGGAATTATACACACGGATTAACAGATTGCCGCCGCCCCTGTTAATAATATCCTCCATCTTACTCCAATGGAAATGCATCGGCGAATACTGGCTTTCCTTGATATACAATAACTTCTCTGCGTAAGTCTTTTTATATTTATCCTGCATCTTCAGATTGCCGTTACGAAGCGTAATCAACGAAAAACCGACTTCTTCAAACTTGCCAAGGCCATAATCGGTAATATCCCATCCGAGCATATTGTCACGGATTTCATCATATTCGTGTCCTTTTTGCTGCCACTCCTGTGGTGTAAAATGGCAAAATGGCGGTAACGCCACCCTATAATCTATAATCATCTGTTCCATTTCTTTTAACGCTGCATTGATTTCACTACGTTTCATATCTTCACCTTTCTTCCGGTTGTAAAAATCATTCTCTTCCAATGTATACTATACCACTTCTGCTTAGCAGAAGACAATAAAAAGGGGATAAAAAATTCCGGAGGCATAACCTCCGGAATCACATTTTAATTACTTATTAATTCTCGCTCTTACCAATCTTAACAATTCGTACAATCGTCGCACTCAGTACAATGCTGATAGCCAATTCAATCAGGAAATTCGTACCAATCATTCCTAAGAATATGTATTCAATAGTAGAACCAAACTGACCTTCCGGCACCCATGTGCTAATGGTATCCATAAAGAATAACAGACAGCCGATTACAAATACGCCGGTGTTCACAATCGGGCATACAATCGCTGCGGATGCAACTGCTACCGTATCGTTCACCTTCTTAAGCAGATTGTATACGATTCCTGCCAACAGACCGGATAAAATACCCTTTGCCAATACCGTAAGAACAGTTCCGCCAATGCTAACTGCCAAAAATGCGCCGGAATTCGTAAACAGGATCAGTACACCTGCTACAAAACCAAGCCACGCGCCCACTTTAGGACCATACAATGCAGCACCTACAACAATCGGTACTAATACCAGGTTGAGATTAAAGATTCCCACCGGAATAATAACTGCCAGTGACTGCAATACCACTACGATTGCTGTAATAAGTCCAACACCTACAATTGTTTTTGTTTTTTCACTCATATTCAATTCCTCCTTGCTGTCGTTCCGCCTTGTCACGGATACAATGCAAGTATATTGTACACCCTTGTTAAATAATTGTCAAATGCCTGATATTACTTATCCGACTATTACCGTGCCATCCTCTTTAATCGTGATGCTCATGTCGTCCTTCACGTAATCAAGGAATTCTTCACCGAGGCTGTCGATAACGGGCATGCTTACATCGTCAAGCCATACATCCGCAAGTACCGCACCGGCTGCCGCCAAAGAGTCGATAGGCTCTGAAAAGAGCATGCATGCAGGCTGTCTTTTCATGGAGCAGGCACAGTAAAGCACAAGTCCGCCCGTGGTAGAGCCGATGGTTCTCGGAAGGCAAAGTGCCTTTCCTGCCATCTGCTTGCCGTATAAATCCGGATTGTTCTGGTCACCGCAGGTTGCCTTTTTATCGCCAAACTGCAATGCCTTCTGGAACGATGCCAATGTATTGAGTCCTCCGTGGGAAACCACTGCAGGAGCCGTTACCGTTCCGGGAGCTACAATTCTTCCTTTAAATTCTTTCATTACTTAGCACCTCCCTTTGTAATCTGCTCTAAGATTTCCGCATCGGTATAATATCTTGCGCTGGTATATGTCCTAAGCTTATTGCTTGAGGTAATAACCGGCATTTTTTCACTTAACGGATTGTTCATGTACATAAGCGGACAGATATAAGACGTAATAACGCCCGTTGCTTTTAAAATTGCGGCATATTCGGTTTCTTCAAACTTCTTAAGTACCGCAGGTGCTGCCGTAAAGACTGTCGGAATACAAACTTTCGTCCTGCCTTCTGCCTGTAATGCTCCGGATACTTTCTTGGTCCAGTCAATCAACTGCTCCAGACTCATATGCGGGCAGCCCATAAAGCAGAGCTTTGGTTTCGCATCCTTATTTTTCCAGATAACCGGATAACTCTTATATACTCTTTCCAGTTCCGCATCATCCACCACATAAACCTGTGCATCTTCAAGAACCAAATCCTGTCCGTACTGCACGGCTTCCGGTGTAATATTTTCCACATGGTACAGGCCAACCGCGCCGTTTGATGCCGTTGCCGCACCAAAATCCTTCAGATAGGTCTTCGCCGCATCGTCCAGTTTACCGTCCAGCCATTTGTCCAGGCCAACGATATACGGCACGTCTTCCATTACCTTCATACCGATGGCGGAACCTAAAAGCTGCGCTTCCGGCTTCTTGGTTGTTTCAATCTTTACAATCCATTTTGCCTTTCTGCCCTCATCGGTCAGCAATCCGAAATACGGTACATAACCAAGCACGGAACCCATCAAATCAATGATACCGGAGTTACGGTTACATCTGGCACCAAGAACCGAATTGGCAAATACTACGGCTGATGATTCAGACCAGGAAAGTACCTCTCCCATTGCCGGAGTGTTGCCCACTTCGTCCATATAACAGGTGCAGGTAAATGCGTCCTTTTCCATAAGACCAAGCTGATTTAACTGCTTCTCATACTCTTCCTGTCTGGAATACATGAAATTCTTAAAAATGAAATCCTGTAAAAAATTGCTCGGTACATTCGCATCCAACGGTCTTGGATCTGCCGAAAACTGCTGTGTGGAAAGATTACCGGATTCGATTAATTTATCCATCAACTCGTATACCGGCTTTAATGCTTTTAAGCCAAAGGATGTTACCAAATGGTTATATTTACTGGTAACAGGCACCATGGCATCCGCTCCGAACAATTCACCGTAACGGATCAGGGTCTTCATAATCCTGGCAAGGACATCCCCTTTTTCACCATCCAAAATGGCCTGCTGTTCTTTTGTCAAATTCATAAATGCAAACCTCCCATTATATCTTCATGGCAGCTTCATAAGCGCCCCATACTACGGTTCTTAAATTACCCACGCCGTCACAATCGCCGACAAGGTAAACATTCTTTGCCTTCTTGGCAAGCGGATTAGAAATATATCCGGCAGAGGAAATCACGCTGTCACAGGCAATCTCAATTGTCTCTTTGTCTTTATTCACGCAAAGAATCTTACCGTCCTGTACTTCTTTTAACGTAGTCTCAAGATATACCGGAATCTCATGCAATGCAAACCATTCACGCAGATAAGAACTGTTTGCCAGACATACGCCCTTCTGGGATACCAAGTCATCCTTCATCTCTACGATAATTGGTTTCTTGCCCTGAAGTGCAAGTTCATAAGCGATTTCACATCCGGTCAGACCCCCGCCGATTACGGCCACTCTCTCACCAACTTCAGTTCCTGTCAGATATTCACAGGCTTCCACCATCTTCTCATGTCCCGGTACATTCTTTAATACTCTTGCCACAGAACCTGTTGCCACAATAACCGGTCTTCCTGCATATTCAGCAACATCCTTTACTTCGTCATTCAAATGGATCTCAATATCAAGGTCTGCCATCTGCTTCTTATACCAGGCAAGTAATTCACGCAATTTACCCTTATAACTCTCAGCGCCCGCTGCAATAAAGGCACCGCCGAGTTCTCCTGATTTTTCATGGATAACCGGCTCATGTCCGCGAAGTTTTAATACTCTTGCCGCTTCCATACCACCGATACCACCGCCGATAATATGTACCTTTCTCGGAGTCGTTGCCGGTACAATCTTGTGTTTACCTGTCTGCATGGTCTCTGCATTTACCGCACAACGTGCCAGATGCAGGGAATCGCTTAAATCCTGGTCATTCGGAACGCCCTTATAATGGCACATATTAAAACATCCGTTATGGCAAAGGATACAAGGTCTGATATCTTCTTCCCTGCCTTCCATCAACTTGGTTACCCATTCCTGGTCTGCCAGGAATGGTCTTGCAAATCCCGCACCGTCAATTCTTCCGTCACGGATAGCATCTGCTGCCACTCTCGGGTCCATACGTCCTGCACAAACAACCGGAATATCCACAAACTTACGGATATGTGCCACGTCTTCTAAATTACAGTTCTCAGGCATATAAATCGGTGGGTGTGCCCAGTACCACGCATCGTAGGTACCATTATCACAGTTCAGCATATCGTAACCTGCATCCTGCAAGAACTTCGCTGCGATTTCGGATTCTGCCATATCACGGCCCACTTCCACATATTCTTCTCCCGGAAGTGCTCCCTGACGGAATCCCTTTGTCTTAGACTCTACACTATAACGCAAAGAAACCGGGAAATCATCACCGCAGGACTTCTTGATTGCCTTAACAATCTCTGCCGCAAAACGATAACGGTTCTCCAGACTTCCGCCATATTCGTCTTCTCTCTTATTCACATATTTTAACGTAAACTGGTCTAATAAATATCCTTCGTGTACCGCATGGATTTCCACACCGTCCACACCGGCATCCTTTAACAATTTGGCTGTCTTGCCAAATGCGTCGATAAACTCCTGAATCTCTTCTACCGTCATCTCCCTGGACGGAACCTTATCTGACCAGCGGTTAGGTGAAGGGCTTGGTGCCGCCGTAATCTTATCCAGATTCATAATCGGCTTGGATACCACATTTAACACCTTATTGGTATACAAAGTCTCCATCAGATGGTCGATGGTAAAAGAACGGCCAAATCCTGCCGTTAACTGTACAAATAATTTAGCTCCCGTTGCATGAAACTGCGGCATCCACTTCTTCAGGTTGCGGTACATGCTTTTCTTTTTATGCAACCACTGCCCAAGCATCGGATTGTAAACCGGCTGACATCCCGGCAATACCAGACCACAGTTATTTTTCGCCACTTCCAAAATAAATTCTGCGCCTGCTTTGTCAAAATGATTAATCTCCATCCAACCAAGTAAATTGGTTCCGCCCATGGAAGTCATAACAACACGGTTCTTAATCTCACAATTACCGATTTTCCAAGGTGTAAATAAGGGTTCTAATCTTTGGTCCATATACAAAAATACCTCCTTAAAAATATGATATCCCCATAGGGAAATTATAATATATTCCGACAAATTCTGCCATCTTCTTTTCGATAAAAATACAAAAACAAAGACCCCGCTTTCGCGAGGCCTTTGTTCTTATGAGGGGGGAGATAGTGAGTAATCAACTATCTTGTAATTACTATACCCCAAAAATGTGTTCAAAATGTGTACAAACCCTTAAACAAATCTAAAACTTATTAATTATCTTTTAAGTTTTACCTATAATCTTGTAAAATGTATTGCACAGAGGTTTTTCCCCTGAATTCATTGATATTCGGATAATAAATAACATCCAGCAAAATACCTTCCTCCGGATACAGGCCACCGGCAAATAACCGTTCTGTCTGTTCTTTTCCGGCTTTTTCCCAAAGATATCCTGTCAGTTTATCCAAATTGCGGAAACACACCATACTAAAACGCATTCCTGTTTCATCCTCAACTTCAAAACGTGCCATATTCTTATTTTTCCCCATAATATAGCCGCGGACAAAACGGATATTTTTCTGCGCAAACACCGGCTTTTCATTGGCACAGCCAAACGGTTCCAATACCGACAATTCCTCTACAAACGGCTCTGTCACATAGGACATCGGCATCGGGACATCAATCGTGATTTTTTCCTCAAAATCATCATCCGTCAGAACACAGTTAGCATTAATGGCCTGACGGAATGCCTCCACGTTTTTCTCCTCCATGGAAAGACCTGCTGCCATTTTATGTCCGCCGTATTTGGTGAAAAACTGTTTGCATTTTGTCATCTCATCATAAATATGGTAATTCTCAATCGAACGGGCACTTCCCTTAACGCCCTCTTCTCCCTTTGTCAGGACAAAAGTAGGCTTACCGGTCTTCTCACGGATTCTTCCTGCAATGATTCCCGCCAGACTCTCATGGACATCGGGCAGATACACTACCAGTACCCGGTCTGCATCATAAGTGCCGCTTTCCAGTAACGCAAGTGCTTTTTCCACACCTTTTTCCGTCATTTCCTTACGGTTTGCGTTGTATTCTTTTAGCGTGGTTGCAAGCGGTATTGCTTCCTCAAAACTCTCTGCCATCAATAGCTGCAAAGACAATCCCGCGCTGTCCAGTCTTCCCGTTGCATTCAGACATGGTCCAAGGACAAACCCAATGCTAAAGGAAGTCAGTTTGGATGGTTCCAGCTCATTTACTTTTATCAATGCATGCAGGCCCGGATTCTTTGGACTCTGCAGACTCTTCATTGCTTCTTTTACTATGATACGGTTCTCATCTAAAAGCGGCATAATATCACAGACAGTTGCCACTCCCGCAGGCTCTAACAGTTCCTTAAGCGTCTCTGTCATCTTTTCGTTATCCGTTAGCATCTCCTCCAACAGCACCTGTATCACCTTATATGCCACAACAGCACCACAGATGCTTTCAAACGGATATTCACAGTCCTCCTGCTTCGGGTCCACGACCGCATCTACATCCGGAATCCGATAGATTTTCTTTCCATCAATCTCCTCAAACGGAATCTCGTGATGGTCGGTCACAATACAGATCAGACCTGCCTTTTTACCATCCTCAAGTACTTCCTTGGCGGCAATCCCGTTATCACAGGTAATAATCGTATCCACACCGTCTGCAAGTGCCTGCTTTACAAGGTCTTCGTTAATGCCGTATCCATCCTTCATACGATGCGGAATCACGCAATCCACATCAGCACCGCATACAGAAAGTCCGCGGTATAGAATATACGTCGAACAGACACCGTCCACATCATAATCACCGATAATGCGGATTTTTTTACTTCCGGTAATTTTCTCTTTCAGTATCCCGGCCGCTTTTACCGCATCCTTTAACTTACGCGCATCATGCAGATTGCTAAGGTCTCCCTGCAAAAAAAGGCGTATCTGCTCATCACTTACCACATCACGGTTACGGATAATCCTGGCAATGACCGGGTCAATATGAAATTCTTCTGCAATTCTGTTAAAATCGGCTTTTTTTGCCGACAAAAACCATTTGGACATAACCGCACACCTTCAATAAAAGGGGCTGTCAGGCAGCCCCTTATAAACAATTACCTATACTTACTTTGTTGCCTTTTTCTTCGCAAATTTAGTACGGAAAACATACCACATTGCACCGGTTAAGCATACGGAAGAATACGTACCGCAAATAATACCCACCATAATCGGAAGGGCAAACTCACGGATGGAAGTTACACCGAATACATAGAGTGCCGCTACCATAATAAATGTTGTCAAAGAAGTAAAGATACTTCTGGACAAAGTCTGGTTAATACTCTTATTTACCGTAGTCTGTAAATCTTCCTTAAATCCTGCAAGTGATAAATTCTCACGCACACGGTCAAAAATAACGATGGTCGCATTAATCGAATAACCAACAATTGTCAGCATACATGCAATGAAAGTCGAACCAACGGACACTTTTGCAATCGCATAGAATGCCAATACCACCAATACATCGTGTACAAGCGCAAGCACACTACTGGCTGCAAAACGTACATCCTTAAAACGGAACCAGATATAAATCAACATACAAACCGTTGCAACCACTACCGCCAGAATCGCATCACTTCTCATCTCATTGGAAACCGTAGAAGAAATGGTCTCTGTTGTAATCTTTTCGGTATCAATTGCATATTTATCTTCCAGTGCCCGGTTAATCGCTTCTCTTTGTGAAACATCAAGGGTTTTGGTCTTAATAATAACTTCATTGGTTCCCTGTACTTTCTGGGTCTGAATCGCTCCGCCGCCAATCACATCGGATACAACCGGGATTACTTCCGAATCAATCTCTTCCAAAGATAAATTCTCATTAAAGGTTACATTCGTTGATGTACCACCCTTAAATTCCAACGAATAATTAAGCACATCCCCGATATTTGCCTTATTCACGCCCATAAATACAAATCCGGCAATAATACATGCGAGGGAAATTGCAAAAAACGCGCCTTTTTTAGACAGGAAATCCAAGTTCTTTCTTTCTTTTGCAACACCGTAGAACTTCTCGTCACGGATTCCGATTGCATAGAATGCATTCAATACGATTCTTGTAACAAACAATGCCGTAAACATGGACACTGCAATACCCAGTCCCAGAGTCTGTGCAAACCCTTTAATCGCACCGGTTCCGATAATTCCAAGCACCAATGCCGCAATAAGGGTCGTCACATTACCGTCTACAATTGCAGACGTAGCCTTTTTAAAACCAATTTTAACCGAACTGCTTACCGTCTTACCGGTTGCAATTTCTTCACGTATTCTGGCAAAAATAATAACATTGGCATCGACCGCCATACCAATGGATAAGATAATACCCGCAATACCCGGAAGGGTTAAAGTAATATCAAAACCATTCAGTAATAATACAATCATTACCACATATACCAACAAAGCAATTACGGAAGCAAGTCCCGGAATGAAATATACTGCGACCATAAAAAGTGCAATGATTGCAAAACCGATAATTGCCGCTATGATACTGGTATTAATAGCTCTTTCACCAAGCTGTGCACCGACTACATTGGAACGGAGTTCTTCCAATTCCAGTTTCAAACCACCGATACGGATGGTAGAAGCAAGCAATTCTGCCTCATCATAAGATGCCATACCTTCCACAATTGCATAGCCGTCAGTAATAGCCGCCTCTACTCTCGGACTACTGACTACTTCATCATCGTATACAATGTAAATAATATCATGATTTACAACTGCTGCCTGTGTCGCTTCTGCGAACTTCTTAGTACCCTCTTCGGTCATAACCAGTTCAACAACGTACTGGCTGTTACCCATACTGTCCTTACCGGTCATCGGCTGGGCATTCTTAATATCGGTACCGTTTAAAACCACATTACCGTCTACATCCACAAATTCCAATGAACCCGGCTTACCAAGTTCCTCTAAGATGGCATTTGCATCGGAAACACCCGGAATCTCAATATTAATACGGTCTGTACCTTCCTGATATACAAGAGATTCCGTACTGTATGAAGTTACTCTCTTCTGTAATTTGTAAATGGTATCTGCCATATCTTCGGCACTCGGTTCTTCTTCTCCTGCCACCTGGTATGTAATGCTGACACCACCTGCCAGATCCAATCCCTGCTTAATATTGTAAGCGGATCCTGTCTTATTGGCATCCAGACCGAATAAGGCCGTATAGATACCTACTGCCAGAAATGCAGCAATTACT
The DNA here is from genome assembly GCA_045586245.1 of Lachnospiraceae bacterium. Taxonomy (GTDB): domain Bacteria; phylum Bacillota; class Clostridia; order Lachnospirales; family Lachnospiraceae; genus RGIG8767. Next base: position 19,646 of record JAZMZZ010000180.1, read on the forward strand.
ATCAGGCTCAAAATCCCTTTTTTCTTAGTCATTGTCCTTCTCCTCTTCTTCTGCAAGCGCAACCTTCATCATAATCGCACATTCAATACGCTTGCGCTGTAATTCACATCCGATATCGTATGCATCGTTAATCTTTCCGTGGAAATTATACGAATTGGCCGCACAACCGCCGCTGCAATAAAATTTTGCAAAACAGTCACGGCATTTCTCCTTGGCATATACATTACAGGTCTTAAACTCATCCTGAATATCGGTTCTGGTAATTCCCTCAAATACATTGCCCATCAAAAACTCTTCCTGTCCGACAAACTGATGGCAGGGATAGAAATCTCCCCACGGGGTCACTGCCAGATATTCCGTTCCCGAACCACAGCCTGACAAACGCTTCGCCACACATGGACCGCCTGTTAAATCAATCATAAAGTGGAAGAAATTAACTCCTTTTCCTTCCTTGCGTCTACGGATTAAATCCTTTGCCAGTTCATCATACTCTTCTAAAATCTTTGGAATATCCTCTTCCCTGATTGCATAGGAATCTTCCGGCTTGGCAACAACCGGTTCCACTGAAATCTGCTTGAATCCCAAGTCTGCCAAATGCGCCACATCTTTTGAAAAATCAAGATTGTTATGTGTAAATGTACCTCTTACATAATAATCCATCTGGTCACGGCTTTCGGCAACTTTCCGGAATTTCGGAACAATTACGTCATAGCTTCCCTGTCCGCCGCGGAATGGACGCATCTTATCATTAATCTCTTTGCGTCCGTCAATACTGCAGACGATATTGCTCATCTCTCTATTGGCAAATTCCAAAATATCATCATTCAATAAAATACCGTTTGTCGTCAATGTAAAACGGAATTTCTTATTATTTGGCTCCTCCAGACTTCTTCCGTAAGCCACAAGTTCCTTAACCACATCCCAATTCATAAGCGGTTCTCCGCCAAAGAAATCCACCTCCAGATTAATGCGGTTACCGGAATTGGCCACCAAAAAGTCAAGCGCCTTCTTACCCACTTCAAGGCTCATGAGAGCACGTCTTCCATGATATTCTCCTTCTTCCGCAAAACAGTACTGACAAGCCAGATTACAGTCATGCGCAATATGTAAACAAAGTGCTTTTACCACGGTCTGACGCTTTTTAAAATCGATAATATAATCCTTATAAATATCCTCTGTGTAAAGTTGTCCGGCATCCTTTAGTGCCAATAACTCTTCACACACCTCTGCCATCTCTTCCTTAGGATACGGAAGTACCTTACACGCTTCTATTGCAGCTGCCAATGTCTCAGACTCTGACACGCCGCTCTTTAACACTTCCTCCACCAAAGGAATGGCATCATATACACACTCGTCCACTACATGAACGGAACCGCTGTTCACGTCCAGAACGATATTATATCCGTTATTTTTATACTGATGTATCACAAACTTACTCCTCAATTCCCAATTATACCGGTCATTTACCGGTTCCTGATTCCCTAACATAACATAGACTCGAAATCGGTATTCCCAACTTCGAGTCTGTCAGTCATTTCTTATTCGCAGAACTTATTTCATTTTTTCGCAGCTCTGGTTTCCTACTGTACAAGATGTCTTACAAGCTGACTGGCAAGATGTCTGGCATTCACCGCATCCGCCTTTTTTCATGGATTCTTTTAAGTCTCTTGTGCTGATTGTCTTAATATGCTTCATGGGATGTCCTCCTTTATTTATCCAACAAACCGAAATTACTCCCGCATTTGCTACATTCTCCGAGATAGTATATCACACTTCCTAATTTTGTTCAAGAACATCTGCGGATTCTTCCGGCAAACGCAACAATACCTTCGTGATGCGGTTCTGATGCACCGTCTCCACTTTAATACGGATTCCGTCTTCGGTAGTTACTTCTTCTCCGATTGTAGGCATTCTGTCAAGAATCTGAAGTACCAGACCTGCAATCGAATCGTAGTCTTCACTTTCCAGATTCGTATCCAATTCATCATTAATATCATCCAGTTTACGGTTACCGTCAATCAGATACGCATCCTTACCGACCTTCTTGATGAATTCATCCTCGTCCTCGTCATACTCATCACGGATTTCGCCAACGATTTCTTCCAAAAGGTCTTCTAATGTAATCATACCGGCACATGCGCCGTACTCACTTAATACAAATGCCACATTATTGGTGGTTTCTTTCATTTCCATCAATAAATCGGCCGTTTTCTTAAATTCGTATGTATAATACGCATCACGGATAATATCCGCCACACGGAATGTCTCTATATCATTTACCAAAATAAAATCTTTAATATTTACAAGACCGATAACATTATCACGGTCCTCTTTGTAAACCGGAATTCGGGTATACATGCATTCCCTGAACAATGCCATCAATTCATCGTATCCCGCATTTTCTTCAATGGTAACCATATCAATTCTGGGAATCATGATATCCTTGGCCACCGAATCCGAAAAATCAAACAGATTGTTGATAATTTCTTTTTCTTCCGACTCAATAACACCGTCTTCATGGCTTACATCCACATAAGTACGCAGTTCTGTTTCCGTCATCAGATTCTTCTTGCCCGGATCAATATGCAATAATTTCATGAAGAAACCGGCAATATGGTCCACCAGAAAAATAACCGGTGTTAATATCCACATAAGCCCATATATGATTGGCGCATAAAAAAGTGCCAGCGACTCCGCCTTAATGATTGCCATATTCTTTGGCAATATCTCACCAAACAAAAGAACCAACAATGTCAATACACCGGTAGCAATACCTACTGCATAACTTCCCCAAAGCGTAATTGCCATCGTTGTTGCCAGCGATGACGCAGATATATTTACAATATTATTACCGATTAAGATGGTACTTAACATCTTCCCGTGCTGCTCCGTAATCTTTTGAAGCTTCAATGCCCGCTTATTTCCGTTTTCAATCAACGTTCTTACCTTAATCGGGTTGATGGTTGTCAATGATGTTTCTGCCGATGAAAAAAATGCAGAAAGCAAAAGTAAAACTACTAAAATAATGCCTTGTATTATCGTGGCCGTATCCAATTTAAAAATCACTCTCCTTACTTTTGTCCGTCTGTTTTAGACGGATGAATATACTATTTTTAGGAAAATCCTACAAAATCATTATGGAAATGTCAAGGAGATAAATATATTTTTAAGATTTGTTTCATATATATAAACATGTATTTAAATATCTGATAAAAAGGGGATTATTATGAACCATAGAACAACCAAAAACCGTCTTACATCACAGGGCAATGCGGTTTACCTTATAACATTGGCATTATTTCTTCTATTAGCGTATCTGATTACAATCGGAGGACTCTTGATTCTGGCACTGCTCCTCTACAAACTCCAATTATCCGAATCCGCAGTCAATATCGGAATTATCATAATCTATATTCTGTCTACATTTCTTACCACTTTTATCTGTGGCAGGAAAATGCAAAAGAAGAAATTTCTCTGGGGATTTATTCTTGGGACCTCTTATTTTCTGGTATTATTAGCGATATCACTTATCACAAACCAGTCAAATGTAATTCTTGGAACCAATGTCCTTACTTCCTTTATGATTTGTGCCGGTGCCGGAACGCTTGGAGGAATGCTTGCATAGAATAAACAAAAAAGGATTTCTCTATGGCATATACAATTATGATGGATGCCGGTCATGGCGGATGGGATAACGGAGCCCAGTACATGGGACGTCTGGAAAAAGACGATAATCTGGCTCTCACACTCGCTGTCGGCAGCATTTTAACTGAATACGGATTTGATGTCCGATATACCCGGACTGAGGATTATTATGAAACGCCATACCAAAAAGCCATGGACGGTAACCGGGCCGGTGCCGATATTTTCCTATCCATACACCGCAACTCTTCCCCCATACCAAATCAATACAATGGTGTAGAATCTTTGGTTTATTCCAATCAGGGACTACCGGCTTTGCTGGCTCAAAATATTAACAGTCAGATGCAGCGTATCGGCTACCGCAATGTCGGTGTAACCGAACGGCCGAATTTAATCGTTCTAAACAGCACCTCCATGCCGGCCGTTCTTGTAGAAGCCGGTTTCATCAATTCTGACCGTGACAATGAACTGTTTGATAATTTCTTTAACGAAACAGCTTATGCCATTGCTGACGGAGTCGCTATGACACTGTTTCCGCAAAATTATCCGAATTCATAACATAACCCTAAGATGCAATCAAAAAGACCTCCATCTTGGCAATCGCCAACCGGAGGTCTTTTATTTCTATGCTTCACACATCCCCTATGTTTCTATTATTTCCGTTTCTTCCTTATCGGCAGTACACACCGCAAGATAATACTCTTCTTTCCACTCCCATACTAAAAAAGAGCCCTTTACTCCGTCATCTCCTGTAACCGTTTGATTCGAAAAATCAACACAAACCGTACGGAAATCACGGGACAGCCCTTCCCCTGTCATCTTTACAAAACTTTCTTTTACCGCCCATATCCGGTTGAGGTCCTTTAAGCGTGCCCTTTCTTCTTCCGGCAACAAAGCCTTCTCCCTTTCATGCAAAAGGCGCCTTTCCATTCCGTCACGCATAGGCCGCAACTTCTGGATATCCACACCTACAGGCTTTGGACCGGTATGATATGCAAGTGCCGCATAATCTCCGGAGTGCGAAATATTGAATGTACAATCCTCCCCGTTAAAATATGGCTTGCCATTTGCTGTATACGCATAAACGGGATTTACAATACCCAAATCACGGCACATTACATCCAAAAGATAACCGGATACATAGCAACGCTGCTTATCTGCCTGCGCTTTCAATTTCTGCATCTGTGCCCATCTTACGCAATCCATCCAATCCGGTCTTTCCAAAGGAAGGCTCTCTATGGAATTGATATTCTTTACTAGTATCTTCATCGTATTATTCCGCCGGTTTATGATAGAATCTTCCCTGTAACTGCTCGGTTCTTACTACATTAATAAACGCATCCGGGTCCACCCGTTTTACAAACTCCACAACCTTTTTGCTCTCTGCGCTGGATACAACGGAGTAAACCATACTTCTCTCCTGTCCTTCATAAGAGCCCTGGCTTTCCATGACCGTAGCCCCGTGTCTGCTAAGCTTATATATAGCATTACAGACCTCTTTTGCCTTATTGGTAACAATAAAAAGAGTCGCCTGCTGGTATTTTCTGTAAAGAATATGCAAAGTCTGTGTAGATGCATACTGGAAAATAATCGAGTACAACGCCCTGTCCCAACCGAACAAAACACCGGCAACCGCTAAAATTACCATATTTACACCCAAAATGACATTAAAGGAATCCACACCTTTTTTATCGGATAAATAAATGGCAATAAAATCCGTACCGCCACTGGTTGCATTCATAAGAAGACACATACTGACTGCCGTACCGCTGATAATTCCACCGAAAATGCTGATCAGCAATATGTCATAAGTTACAACGTACGCCGGAATCATATCCGTTAAAACACTGGAAAGAACAATCATCAAACAAGAATATAACGTAAACTTCTTACCGATAAACTTAAAACCGATATAAACCGGAATCGCATTGAGCAATAAGTTTACCACCGTATACGGAATCTCCACATTAAAAAATGTCTCTGCGATATGTTGCAACAAAAGAGTAATTCCCATGACTCCGCCCGGGAACAAATCCCCTGTCCGTACAAATGTCTTGGTATTTACCGCAAGTAACAACGATGCCAGACAGATAACCAATATTCTCTTGCCGTCTTTTTTCAGTTCAAAAGTCATTGTATCCTCCACTATTCCATGGTCTTATAAAATATCTTTCAACGCTTCCAAATCTTCTTTGGTTGTCGCCCAACAGGTCGCAAACCGCACTACCGTATGCTCATCATCATAAGGTTCCCAAATACAGTAACGCACCTTATCTTTTAACTCTTCCAACTTTGCATTATCAAGAATCACAAACTGCTGGTTGGTCGGCGAATCCAGATATAAGGAATATCCCTTTTGGGCAAATATCTTTTTGAGTTCACCTGCACAATCAATCGCATGCCTGCTGATAGTGTAATACAAATTATCCGTAAACAAGGTATCAAACTGTACGCCAAGAACTTTACCTTTTGCAAGAAGTGCCCCATGTTGCTTAATCCTTGTCATAAAATGCTTCGGGATATTATTCTTTGTAAAAACAACCGCTTCCCCGAAAAGGGCTCCAACCTTGGTACCGCCGATATAAAATGCATCACAAATGGACGCAATATCCTCAAGTGTCAAATCCGCTTCATCACTCATAAGGCCATAACCGAGTCTGGCACCGTCCAAATAAAGCGGAATATCATATTCTTTGCAAACTGCCTTAATATCCAAAAGTTCCTGCTTGGAATATAGTGTACCGTATTCCGTCGGATACGATACATAAACCATTCCCGGAAAAACCATATGCTCATAACTTCTGTCATTATAAAAAGCACTGATATAGGCTTTTATCTCACCGGCATCCAATTTGCCTTCATGAGCAGGAAGTGCAAGAACCTTATGACCGGAAAACTCAATCGCCCCGGCTTCGTGTCCGTTAACATGTCCGCTTGTTGCAGATATCACGCCTTCATAGTCTTCCAGCAAAGTATCAATCACAACCTGATTGGTCTGCGTTCCGCCTACCAGAAAATACACTTCTGCATCCGGGCAACCGCAAGCCTGTCTGATTTTATTTTTTGCGCTTTCGGTATACTCATCAAAGCCGTATCCTACCTGCGCATCCATATTTGTCTCCATCAGACGCTGTAATATCTTCTCATGCGCGCCCTGTGAGTAATCATTTTCAAATGACAGCATCTTTTTTCTCCTTTTGTATCATCTTCCTAAATTATATAACAGGAAAGAAAAAATGAAAACTATCTCTTGTCAGATTGGCATGGATATGTTAATATATAACTCGGTCGTTAAGACTAAGCCGGCGTGTCGGAATGGCAGACGAGGCAGACTCAAAATCTGTTGTGGGCAACCACGTATGGGTTCAAGTCCCATCGCCGGCAGTAAAAAAGCACAGTTCATAGGAACTGTGCTTTTTCTTATACTAGAATAATTTCTTCAATTTATCTGCCACATCTGAAATGGAATCCACTGTCAACTTAGCCTTAACGCCGTCAACAATCTTCTCAACCATATCATCCGGTAAATCCACACCAAGAACCTTCTCGATAGCCTTTACTGGGTCTTTCTCAAACTGTGCCTTAATGCTTGGATCTTTCTTAATTTTCTCAATTACGCTTTCAATCTTTTCTTTGATATCCATAATTATTCCTCTACTACTTCTGCATCCGGAGCATTTTTCTTAACAGATTCGATACCGTTCATGCAGTTAGCGCGTGTTGTATATCCTTCACCTGTTGCAATAATCTGGCCATTACCTGCTTTTAAGCGGAAACGGAATTCGCCTGCTTTGTCATTGTAAACTTCAAATTTCGGGCATTTCTCTGCTGCAAATCCGTCTACTGTCTGATCTTCTACAGGAGCGATAGGAGCATTTTTCTTAACGCTGTCTACACCATTCTTGCATCCTGATTCAGAATCATAGATTTCAGAAGTTGCGATAATCTGGCCATTGCCTGCCTTTAAATTGAACTTATAACCTGTCTTTGCCTTGCTAATTACAAACTTACCCATAGGGATTTCCTCCTTTTATGTAAAAATCTACACTTAAATTTTACATGATACACACGAAAAAAACAACGATATCTTGTTTTTTTATTTATCATCGGCTACAATTAACTATATATAGGTAACTGTTCATTAATCGCATGCTTTTTTCGAGGAGAAATGATATGATGACGATTAATAATGTATCCACGGAATCCAAGACGTTACAGATGCAGCTTACAGGCAAACAGCAGAATTTGAACAAACTCTCTTCCGACGCTGAAATGACAGCTTCCGACAAGGAAAAGGAACGTCGTAAGATAAAGCAGGAAATTGCCGAATTAAACCGTAAGCTCAGACAGGAACGTTTACAGGAACAGGAAGATAATAAAGAACTGAAAAAACAACAGGAAAAGAAGAAAGTTATTAAGGAAGAACTGTTAGAGAAAATAAATCCCTCTAAGAAGGAAGACTCTGATGTATCCTCTGACCCAAAGGCAAAAGAGCAAAAGGAAGATAAGACTGCCTATGACGACATGCCGGTTGTAACCTTTAAGAATGTCCTGTCTGCCGACTCTTCCATGCGTTTATCGGCTGTAGAAGAAAAGGTTTCCCATGAGCAGAATCGTAAAGAGGACGTTCTTGCTTCTGAGATTCAATCGGATGAAATATACGGCATAGATACTTCTGCCAAGAAAGAAGCGCTTTCCCAAATGCGCCGCAAAGAGCCTTTTACCATTGAATCCTTACACAAAAAAGAAGACACATCCGTTCCTACTATGGATCTGGGTGCCAAAATAATCATACGCGAATAACTACAAAAGGGGACATTATGAAAAGAAGAAAAAGAGAACAAAATGATTTACTCGTATTTTTAGGCGGTCTTGCCATGCTGGTTGCCGGTTTGTACTGGCTTACCACCAGAGTAACCGTATCAAGCAGTTTCTTTGGCGGGGCATTTACATTTGGCAGCGTGAATATTAACTCCGGACTGATTGTAGTACCGTTTATCGCCTGCATTGTTTGGCTCTTTGTAAACCCGGATTCCATCTGGGCTAAGATTTGCCTCGGACTAAGTTTTATATTAATTATTGCAGCGATTATTATGAGTACACATTTACATATGCGTACTACCACATTGTACGAATATTTGCTTATGCTGGTATTTATCTTTGGTGGCGGTGCCATGGTTCTTAAAGTCATCTGCAATCCCAAATATCGCAACGATGATGAATTCGATTACGAAGAAGAAATGAAAAAATACCGCAAGAGAAAATAATATTATACATCCAAAAAGCAGTTACCATAAGGTAACTGCTTTTTTATTTCCATAAATCATTCCAATCTAAAACTGAAACTTTTCCCAAATATCCAATCCGTCAAAGGTTGCAAAATAGTCTTTCGGTTCTTCTGCACGACGGATTAACTGCACGCTTCCATCCTCTTTTAACAAAAGTTCTGCGGATTTTAACTTGCCGTTATAACTGTAACCCATTGCAAAACCATGTGCTCCCGTATCGTGGATTACCAGTAAATCCCCTTTATCAATCTTCGGTAACATTCTGTCGATGGCAAATTTATCATTGTTTTCACATAAAGAACCAACCACATCATACATATGGTCGCATGGCTCGTTTTCCTTACCCATTACCGTAATATGATGGTATGCACCGTACATGGCAGGGCGCATTAAGTTAACCGCACAGGCATCACATCCGATGTACTCCTTATGCGTATGTTTCTCATGAATCGCAGTCGTTACCAAATGTCCGTAAGGGCCCATCATAAAGCGGCCAAGTTCCGTATAAATTGCCACATCACCAAGACCTGCCGGAACCAGAACTTCCTCATATACCTTACGCACGCCTTCACCAATCGCATAAATATCATTCTTCTCCTGGTCAGGACGGTAAGGAATACCGATACCACCGGAAAGATTGATGAAGGAAACAGCTACGCCTGTATCCTCTTTTACCTTAACCGCCAGTTCAAATAATTGCTTAGCCAGTGTCGGATAATATTCATTGGTTACCGTATTACTTGCAAGAAATGCATGGATACCGAATTTCTCTACGCCTTTTTCTTTTAAAATGCGAAAACCTTCAAAAAGCTGCTCTGTTGTAAAACCATACTTGGCATCGCCCGGATTGTCCATAATACCATTGCTGATGGTAAATACTCCACCCGGATTGTAACGCATGGACAATGTCTTTGGCAGTTCGCCTAAAATATTCTCCAAAAATTCGATATGCGTAATATCATCCAGATTGATGGTCGCACCAAGCTTTGCGGCATACTCATATTCGCTTGCCGGTGTCTCG
>JAZMZZ010000181.1:0-4021 GCA_045586245.1 Lachnospiraceae bacterium
CAGTGCTGATTACTACGAGACTTTCTTTGAAGGAATTGACCTTGGTGAAGGCAGTATCTTAGGCCTTGTTACTCCGAACGGAAGAGAACTTCTTCATGAATCCATTGAAGAAGGTGATAAGTCTGCCATCGTGGAAGGCGAACCGGTATTCTTCGGAAGAGATTTCTATACCGCAATTCTCCCTGCAGAAACTGAGGGTGAGGAAGAAGATAAGAAGGATAAGGATGAAGAGGCAGAAGAAGTGGTTCTTTTTGGCTCTGCAGAAGTAAAATATAACGGTAAAGAGTACATCTTTATCTATAACCACTTGGAAGATAATAACTCTACTGTATGTGCATTGGTTCCGATGAAGGTAGTAACCGGTCAGGCAGAAGAGATTAAGACATTAACACTCGGACTTGTTATTGCAGCAATTATTATCGCCGGATTAATTGGTGTTGGTATTGCGGCAGGTATCCAGGGTAACATGAAGCGCATTGCCAAGAGATTCGGCGAAGTTGCTAACGGTGACTTGACAGTTACGGTTACTGCAAAGGGCAGGGACGAATTCGTAGGACTTGCACAGTCTGCAACCAATATGATTTACAACAATAAGAAATTGGTTGCCAAGGTTAATGATTCCACGAATGATTTGGAAGTATCCGCAAATGAAGTGAAGTCTGCTTCTGAGATTATCAGCGGATATTCAGAAGATATTACAAGAGCTATCGGCGGTATCAATGAAGGTATGGAACGCCAGTCCAAGTACGCACTTGCCTGCGTAGAAAAGACGGATGCGCTTTCACAGGATATTAAGGAAGTAAGTGATACGGTTGAAAAGGTAGAAGTACTTGTTTCCAACACAGAGAGCATGATTGAAAGCGGTATGACAATGATCCAGCAGCTTGGTCAGAGTGCACAGGAGACCACCTCCATTACTTCCCAGGTAGGCGAGAGTGTTGCAGCCCTTAAGAAAGAAACAAGCATTATCAATCAGTTCGTAGAAATGATTACCGATATTTCCGAGCAGACCAACCTCTTATCCCTTAATGCTTCCATCGAAGCGGCAAGAGCGGGTGATGCAGGTAGAGGTTTTGCGGTTGTAGCAGAAGAAATCCGTAAACTTGCAGACAGTTCTGCAAAGGCAGCAGGCAACATTAAGGATAACGTTAAGAATATTACCAAGCAGACAGAAAGCACTATGGCAGATGCAAAACAGGCAGAAGAAAAAGTTGCGGCACAGTCTGTAGTAGTAGAAAAAGTCGTTTCCATTTTCCAGGATATGAACGCACAGATGGAAGAGTTGGTTGGCGGTCTGGATGCTATCGTAGAAAGCACAGGAAAAGCGGATGCCGAACGTAAGGATACTCTTGAATCCGTTAAGAACATTTCGGATATTATTGAAGAAAGTGCGGGAAGTGTCCGTGACGTTAACGGTGTTACAGAGAAACTTCTTCAGAACGTTGATAATCTGAATAAGGTATCTGATACATTGAACGTTAATATGGAAGATTTGAAAGCAGAAATTTCTGCATTCAAGACAGAATAATAGGTGTAAATCCCGTATAAGGGATTGGGGAGTAGATGTATGAATAAGTGGAAACTGCCGAGGCTGATTAGTAACGGTATGGTTCTTGCGCAAAAGCAAAAATGCCGTCTTTGGGGATGGGATGCTCCGGGCAGAAAGGTAAGCGTATCTTTTCTGGATGAAGAGTATCACACTATTGCGGATGATACCGGCAGGTGGCAGTTGCAGATACACGAGCATGCATCGGGCGGCCCCTATGTAATGAGAATTTTTGATGACGCAGGCAATGAGTCTGTTATAGAGAATGTAGTAATCGGTAATGTATGGTTTTGTTCCGGGCAGTCCAATATGGAACTGCCCATGGAACGTGTAAAGGATATGTTCCCCGATGAACTTATTCACTGTAACAACCCTTTCATCCGGGCCTTTAAGATAACGGAGCATGTGGATTACCACGGACCGCTTGAAGAACTTAAGACGGGTGAATGGAAAGAGGCTGGTGAAGATACTATAAGTGCTTTTTCGGCGACTGCGTATTTTTTTGCAAAAACTCTATATCAGATGACCGGTATTCCGGTAGGATTTATCGATGCAAGCCTTGGCGGTTCCAGACTGGAAGGATGGATGGGACGCGATATGCTTGAGGGATATGATGAATATCTTGCACTGGCAGACAGGTATGCGGACGATGCCTTTTTGGAAGGCCAAAAGGAGAAGAATTTAAAGCAGGATGAAACCTGGTTTGGAAATCTGGATAGAGAAGACATTGGTTTAAAAGAATCATGGGAGCAGGAAAGCGCAGACTGGAGTAAGGCCTGCGCTGTTTCTTTGCCGTTTTTCTTTAAAGATACAGAGTTAAAAGATTTTGTTGGTGCGGTATGGTTTAAAAAGACAATTACCGTACCTGATGAAATGGCGGGAAAAGATGCGAATCTTTGGTTCGGAACGATTGTAGACAGTGATACGACATATGTAAACGGCGTGGAGGTCGGCAGGACCGAGTACCAGTATCCGCCACGTAAATATATTGTGCCGGGAAGTTTGTTAAAGGCCGGGGAGAATACGATTGTCATCCGTGTAAAAGTAGACAACGGATTTGGCCGTGTTACGATGGATAAGACATATGCACTCTGGAATGATGCCGGCAGGATTGAACTGACAGGTGAGTGGCAGTACCGCATAGGCGCGCGGTGCGAAGTGCGTCCGCAGACGGATTTTACCAGTTGGAAGCCAACCGGATTGTATAACGGAATGACGGCTCCTTGCCATAACTACACAGTGGACGGTGTGCTCTGGTATCAGGGAGAGTCCAATGCGGGAGAACCGGAAGAATACAGTGATTTGTTCCCAAGACTGGTCGAGGGATACCGCCGCAAGTGGCAGAAGGAAGATTTGCCGGTATACTATGTCCAGCTTCCGAATTTTACCATTGATATGTACAACGACCCGGATATGACGGGGCGCGAATGGGGACCAATCCGCGAAGCACAGGCATCGTCACAGATACTTCCTAATACGGGTATGGTTACAACCATTGATTTGGGAGAAGATAATGACATTCATCCTTTGAATAAAAAAGGGATCGGCGAACGTCTGGCATATCTGGCGGCAGCGCATGTACACGGAATGGATGTGGAATACAGCGGACCGGTACCGGTAGAAGCCGTGTGCAGTCAGCCGGGCAAAGGATGTGAGGTTCATATCATCTGCAAACACGCAGATAACGGCATGTATGCAGCCAATCCGGACAAGACGGATGAAATTCTTGACTTTGAACTGCTGGATGAATCCGGTAATGTATATGAAGCGAAGGCAGAATTAAACGGCAGTAGCATTGTTGTTTGCAGTGATAAGCTGATAGAGCCGTGTGCGGTCAGATATTGTTATAAAAATTCACCGGATGGCGGCATTGTCTATAATAAAGAGGGATTGCCGATGAGTCCGTTTGTAATGGAGATAGGCAGAAAGTAATATGAAACAAGAGTGGACACAGCTTTGGCTTACATATGGTACCAAAGCGGATAAGGGCAATAAAGAGATTGTCAAAACGGTAAGCCTTAACGGTTTTGACAGCGGACACAGAATTATAAAAAGTGCAATGGAAGAACTGCAAAGAGGCATCATGGGAATGCTTGGCGTTTGTCCTAAGGTGTGCACGGTAGACGATGCGATAAGCGGTATCGTGATTATAAAAGACGGCGCCGTAAAAGCAGAGGGCTATTCACTTATTTCTAAGGAAGAAAAAGTGGTTTTACGGGCATCTGATGAAAAGGGCGTTTTGTATGGTATCTTCCATATTTTGCGTGTGGTATCCATGGAACGGTCGGTAAGGGATTTGGATGTGCTTTGTGAACCGGACAATCCGCTTCGAATGTTCAATCACTGGGACAATATGGATAACAGCATTGAACGCGGATATTCCGGCGAGTCTTTCTTTTTTGAGAATGGTGAGATTATTATTTCAGACCGTATCCGTGATTATGCAAGGCTTGTGGCAAGTATCGGCATTAACGG
>JAZMZZ010000182.1:0-2102 GCA_045586245.1 Lachnospiraceae bacterium
AAATGGTATAATTGTATTACCAAAAGAAACCGATATATGTAGTAAGAAAGAGGAGGTGAGCTTATGAAATGCAGAAGAACTTCTATTACAGCTGATGTATTTCCATATGAACTGAATAAGGGTTATGAAGACGGATTTGAACCGTTTGCGGATGTAGTGACAAAGGGCTGGATTGTTACGGATTTCCTGCTTAAGGTAAAGAGGCCGGATGGTGTTGTGGTATGTCCGTATATTATGCACCGCAGAGGCCGTACTTTTATTGGGGAAGGTGATTACATCATTATTGACGGAGACGGAACTAAGCATGTATGCGGTAAGGATAAGATTTTCAAGCGCTATCAGGTGATTGGAGAATAACAGATGAATAAATACATGTTGTACCCCGCTTGTTTTTTTACTAAAGTAATAGTAGAAAAATAAGCGGGGTATTATTATGTACATGGATTTTTACAGGTACATATAGGATTTAATTGAAAAACAGATATGGCTAAAGTATAATAGAATCCGTGTTTATAAGTCGTCTTATGAAATTTAGAACAGAAGAAAAGGAAGAAAGTGATGAGTGATAAAGTATGCAATGTTAATAATATATATAAACTGGATGGGCGTGTGCCGGTAATAAAGGCAATTCCGTTTGGAATTCAGCATATTTTGGCTATGTTTGTAGCGAATTTAACACCCATTACCATTATTGCGGCAGCAGGTGGTTTGACACAGGATGAGATTGCAATCTTATTACAAAATGCTATGTTTGTAGCCGGAATTGCTACTTTGATTCAGTTATATCCGGTATGGAAAGTCGGCTCAAGGCTTCCGATTGTAATGGGAGTGAGCTTTACTTTTGTAACGGTACTTAGTACGGTCGCTGTCAATTATGGGTATCCTGCTGTTATTGGTGCAGTATTAGTGGGAGGTATCTTTGAAGGAACATTGGGATTGTTGGCGAAATACTGGCGAAAAATAATTTCTCCAATCGTCGCTGCTTCCGTAGTAACTGCAATTGGATTTTCATTATTTACAGTAGGTGCAAGATCATTTGGCGGTGGTTATGTCGATGATTTTGGTTCTGCAGAGAATTTACTTCTCGGAACAATTACATTAGTGGTATGCCTTGCATGGAATTGTATGGCAAAGGGCTATTTGAAACAACTTTCCGTTTTAGTTGGATTGGTTGTAGGCTATATTGTAGCAATCTTTATGGGTAAGGTTGATTTGTCCGTTGTTTTTGCAGATGGTCTGGTAGCATTTCCAAAGTTATTACCATACAAACCGGAATTTAATATAGGCGCAATTTTTTCGGTGTGCATAATTTATCTGGTATCTGCAGCAGAGACAATCGGGGATACAACAGCAATGGTGGCCACCGGTTTGAATCGTGAAATCACAGATAAAGAGATTGCAGGTTCACTTGCCTGTGACGGTTATTCATCCGCCATTTCTTCCTTGTTTGGATGTCCGCCGGTTACTTCTTTTTCGCAGAATGTAGGTCTGATTGCCATGACCAAGGTTGTAAACCGTTTTACAATTATGACAGGAGCAATCTGTATGATTTTTGCAGGACTTTTGCCACCGATTGGAAACTTTTTTGCTTCACTACCGGAATCGGTACTTGGAGGATGTACAATCATGATGTTTGGAACCATTCTTACTTCAGGTATGCAAATGGTGGCAAAGGCAGGATTTACACAGCGTAACGTTACGATTGCAGCCCTTTCGTTATCCATCGGTATCGGGTTTACAACAGCAAGCGAAATCGGTCTTTGGCATATTTTCCCGGAGGTGATTCAGAGCGTATTTTCTGCAAATGTGGTAGCGGTAGTATTTGTTGCATCCATTATTCTAAATCTGATTTTGCCACAGAATATGGAAGTTGAAAAAGTAGATTAGTAATGAGTTACATCGGAGGAGCAAAGGATGAATTTCTTAGAAGAAAAAATTGTAAAAGAAGGAATTGTAAAAGAGGGTAATGTACTTAAAGTAGACGGTTTTTTGAATCATCAGATGGATATTGAATTATTCAATGAGATGGGAAAAGAATGGAAGAAGCGTTTTGAAGGAAAAAACATTAATAAAATCCTGACGATAGAAGCATCCGGTATCGG
>JAZMZZ010000183.1:0-1719 GCA_045586245.1 Lachnospiraceae bacterium
CCTTGAAGACGACAAGGTAGATAGGGCTGGGGTGTAAGCATGGCAACATGTTCAGCTGACAGTCACTAATAGGTCGAGGGCTTATCCTATAAGGGAAAGGTTCAGGTGGATGAAGAATTGTATTCGGTTTTGAAGGTATATAGAGATATCGATATGAAAAGTCTTGCAAATAACGCAGGACTTTTTATTTTTTGTGAAAAATGCGTAAGTTTTTGTATGTTTTTTTGATATCTTGTGATATAATGACAATAAATAATTGAATTATACTATTTAGCTAAAATATATGATTTGAGAGGTGCAGGATGGATACAAAAATTCTATTGGAAAATGGAACAAATGAATTAGAAGTATTGGAATTTAAGATTTGTGGTAATTCATATGGTATTAATGTTGCAAAGATTAAAGAGATCATTCATTATCAGCCGGTAACACCTGTTCCTAATGCGCATCCAAGCATTGAAGGTATTTTTATGCCAAGAGATGTTATGATTACGGCTATTGATTTGCGTAATTGTCTTCAGAGAGGAACATCCGAACCGAATGGTTTGTTTATTGTTACCAATTTTAATAATTTGGATATCGCGTTTCATGTAGACAGCGTAGTTGGAATCCATAGAGTATCATGGAGCAATATTATTAAACCGAATGCAACGGTAAGTAATTCTGAAGATGGTATTTCAACAGGCGTTATTAAGATTAATGATAAGTTAATCATCATTCTTGATTTTGAGCGTATTGTAACGGATATCAGTCCGGAGACAGGGCTTAAAGTAGAAGAAGTTGCAGCTTTAGGTGTTTTACCGGAGCGAGCAGAGTATCCAATCCTTATTGCGGAAGATTCTTTATTATTGAACCGTTTAATTGTTGATTCATTGAAGTCTGCAGGTTATACACAGCTTATTATCACCAATAATGGACAGGAAGCATGGGATATTATCAGTGATTGTGTACGCCGGGGTGATTTGGATACACATGTTAAAGCAGTAATCACAGATATTGAGATGCCGCTTATGGATGGACATCGTCTTACCAAATTAATTAAAGATGGTGATATGACAAAAGATATTCCGGTTGTTATTTTCTCCTCATTGGTTAATGAAGAAATGAAGAAGAAAGGTGCGGCACTTGGTGCGGATGCACAGATTTCAAAACCTGAGATTGGTAAGTTAGTTCAGATTATGGATGGTTTATTATTAAAATAAGAATAGTTAAGCCGGGATAACCTCCCGGCTTTTTCTTTATGGACAATTTGGAAATGGAGTTTAGTATGAAGCAGGAAATAGTGTCATTGCTAACACAAGCAGATAAGGTTTTAATCGGAATCGGGGAATTGTTTGAGCGTAAGGACGATGAACTGAATACGGATGCATTCCGCTTACTTGAAAAAGAGAATCCTTTGCTTGCAGGTTTTAAACGTTTGGAGTATTGGAATGAGAATCCGCAAGATGACGTAATTAAGGCATATAACTGTTTGTATAATCTGGTAAAAGAAAAGGATTATTTTGTTGTAACCACCTGTATGGATGATAGAATATACGAAAGTGATTTTTCACAGGACAGGATAACGGCACCATGCGGAACATGGAAATATTTGCAGTGTAGTGACCTGTGTACGGAAGAATTGCTGGCTGTTTCAAAAGAAATGATACAGAAAAAGGAAATGATATATTGTCCACACTGTAAAAAAAGAGTATCATTTAATCAGGTAACCTGTGATAA
>JAZMZZ010000184.1:0-7647 GCA_045586245.1 Lachnospiraceae bacterium
TATGCTGTTTGTTAAGTGCCGTAAAAAAATGGTAATTCCCGGGAAACCGGATTGCATATATCAATAAAAATAAGAAAAGAGGATGATTATTATGTTAGAAAAAATTCAGGAATTAGTAGCAGAAGGATTAAATATCGATGCTCAAAAGGTTGTACCAACAGCTTCTTTTAAGGCAGATTTAGGTGCAGACTCATTGGATTTATTTGAACTTGTTATGTCTTTTGAAGATGAATTCGGTGTAGAAATTCCTACAGAAGAATTAGAAAAAATAGTTACGGTACAGGATGTAATGGATTACATCGCAGCAAACGCGTAACCCATATTCCTATAAGGAATTCTTCTAAGGAGAGTATACAAAATGGGAAAGAATATCACGGAATTGTTAAATATTGAATATCCGGTTATCCAGGGTGGTATGGCATGGGTAGCGGAGCATCATCTGGCAGCGGCGGTATCCGAAGCCGGCGGCCTTGGTATTATTGCTGCAGGTGCCGCACCGGCAGAGTGGGTAAGAGAGCAGATCCGTAAGGTAAAAGAAGTAACCGATAAACCTTTTGGTGTTAATATTATGCTGATGAATCCGCAAGCGGATGATGTGGCACGTATTTTGGTGGAAGAAGGTGTAAAAGTAGTTACTACGGGTGCCGGTAATCCGGAAAAATACATGGCAATGTGGAAAGAAGCCGGAATGAAGGTAATTCCGGTTGTAGCTTCTGTTGCACTTGCCAAAAGAATGGAGCGATGCGGTGCGGATGCCGTGATTGCGGAAGGCACGGAAGCCGGTGGGCATATCGGCGAGACAACAACCATGGTGCTGGTTCCGCAGGTGGTGGATGCCCTGTCCATTCCGGTGATTGCGGCAGGCGGTATTGCTGACGGAAGAGGTCTTGCGGCAGCATTTATGCTTGGTGCAAAGGGAGTGCAGATGGGAACGCATTTTGTGGTGGCAAAAGAATCCATTGTACATCAGAATTACAAGGATTGCATTTTAAAGGCTAAGGATATTGATACAAAAGTCACCGGAAGAAGTACCGGCCATCCGGTAAGAGGCCTTCGCAATGCGATGACCAAGGAGTATTTGAAAAAAGAGGCAGAAGGAGCTTCTGTTGAAGAATTGGAACTTTTTGCCGCCGGAGGTCTTCGTAAAGCGGTTGTCGAGGGTGATGTAAAAATGGGAAGCCTTATGGCCGGCCAGAGCGCAGGTCTTGTAACAGAGGAACTTACCTGTAAAGAATTACTGGAAAAAGTAGTATCTGAAGCAAAGGTTTTACTGGGCGAAGCGGCAGACAGATTTATTTAGCGATAAGAACAGATTGTGGCAGAGTATGGACTGCTACAGATAAAGTGAGAGGAACAGCATGGGAAAAACAGCATTTATTTATCCGGGCCAGGGAGCGCAGAAGTGCTTCATGGGACAGGATTTTTACAATACATATGAAGAGTGTGCAAATGTGTATCGGCTTGCGGATGAGATTTTGGACATCAGCGTGACCAATCTGTGTTTTACGGAAAATGAAGAAATCAACCGGACCGAGTTTACACAGGCGGCACTTGTGACTACATGTCTGGCAATTACACAGAAGATTCTTTCTATGGGAATCAAGCCGGATGTAACAGCAGGACTTAGTCTTGGCGAATATGCGGCAATTGCGACAGCGGGCGGTTTTTCCATAGAGGATGCGATTAAAACGGTACGGGCACGCGGTATCTATATGGAAGAGGCGGTTCCAAACGGCGTAGGTGCCATGGCGGCAGTTCTTGGCATGGATGCCGAAGCAATTGATACGGTTGTCAGTTCCATGGAAGATGTGTATGTAGCAAATTATAATTGCCCGGGACAGATTGTGATTACCGGTACAAAAGAGGCCGTGGATGCGGCAAGTGCGCGCCTTTTGGAAGCCGGAGCCAAAAGATGTCTTCTGCTGAATGTCAGTGGGCCTTTCCACTCACCGTTTTTAGAAGAGGCAGGAAGAAAACTGGCTGATTTTATGAGCGATACGGAACTCAAAGAGTTACAGATTCCGTATGTGACAAATGTGACAGCTGAATATGTGACGGATGTGGCATGCATTAAACCGCTTTTGCAAAAACAGATATCATCTTCTGTCAGATGGCAGCAGAGCGTGGAAAATATGATTGCTGACGGTGTTGATACTTTTGTGGAAATCGGACCGGGAAAAACACTTGCAGGATTTATTAAGAAAATAAACAGGGACGTGAACGTAATTAACGTAAGTCAGGTTTCAGATATAGGAGCATTGGAATGTTTGAGAAAAGAGTAGCATTGGTAACAGGCGCATCAAGAGGAATCGGAAGGGCAATTGCCGTAGCACTTGCAAAAGACGGAGCGCATGTAATCGTTAATTATAACGGTTCTGAGGAAGCAGCAAAAGAGACCGGCAGATTAATTGAAGAAGTTGGCGGAAGTTATGTGTTATCAAAATTTAATGTTGCAGATTATGAAGAGACGGAAACGGCAATGAAAGAACTTATTGCCGGATACGGTCGTCTTGATATTTTAATAAACAATGCCGGAATTACAAAAGACGGTTTGCTTATGAAAATGAGTGAAGCGGATTTTGAGGCGGTAATGGATGTTAATTTGAAAGGTGCGTTTCATACCATAAAAGTAGCAAGCAGACAGATGATGAAGCAGCGATACGGAAGAATTGTAAATCTTTCCTCGGTATCCGGGGTAATTGGAAATGCCGGTCAGGCAAATTATTCCGCATCGAAGGCAGGCGTTATCGGACTTACCAAGGCGGTTGCAAGAGAACTTGCATCCCGTGGGATTACATCCAATGCAGTGGCACCGGGATTTATTGCTACCGATATGACGACGGCAATGCCGGAAACGGTATTGGAAGCGGCCTCAAAGCAGATTCCTTTGGGATATATAGGAAAGCCGGAGGATATTGCATCGGCAGTAAGTTTTTTGGCTTCTGAGCAGACAGGCTATATTACCGGTCAGGTACTTTGTGTGGATGGTGGAATGGCGATGTAGAACGGTCAGGGAGACTGTTTTGCGGAAAGGACGATGACATGAAAAGACGAGTTGTAGTAACCGGTCTTGGAGCAATCACTCCAATCGGTAACAGTGTGGAAGAATTCTGGAATGGTATCAAAGAAGAGAGAATAGGCTTTGGACCGATTACTTATTTTGATACGGAAGAATATAAATGCAAATTAGCTGCCCAGGTAAAAGATTTTGATGCCGGACAGTATATGGATAAAAAAGCGGCGCGAAGAATGGAATTGTTCTGCCAGTATGCGGTAGCGGCAACCGGTGAAGCACTAAAAGATGCCGGTCTGGATATGGAAAAAGAGGATCCTTACATGGTAGGGTGTAATGTCGGAAGCGGTATCGGAAGTCTGCAGGCGATGGAGCGCGAATACGACCGCCTCAAAGAAAAAGGACCAAACAGAGTCGGACCGTTGATGGTTCCGCTTATGATTTCTAATATGGCGGCGGGTAATGTCAGCATTGCCTATGGCTTAAAAGGAAAAAGCATTAATGTGGTAACAGCCTGTGCGACAGGAACACATTCCATCGGAGAAGCTTTCCGTACCATTCAGTACGGGGATGCGGATGTTATGGTGGCAGGTGGTACGGAAAGTTCCATTACACCGCTTGGTGTAGCGGGATTTACGGCACTGACAGCCCTGTCAGACAGCACTGATCCGACCAGATGCTCCATTCCTTTTGATAAGGACAGAAACGGCTTTGTCATGGGAGAAGGTTCAGCCATTGTAATCTTGGAAGAGTTGGAGCATGCAAAAGCGCGTGGAGCCAGGATTTATGCGGAGGTAATCGGATACGGTTCTTCTTCGGATGCATACCATATTACCTCGCCCGCAGAGGACGGAAGCGGAGCCGCAAGGGCAATGGTAAATGCATTAAATGACGGTGGTGTCAGCAAAGAAGACATTACCTATATCAACGCCCACGGCACAAGTACCCACCATAATGACTTGTTCGAGACAAGAGCAATTAAACTTGCTTTTGGAGAGCATGCAAAGAATTTAAAAATCAATTCAACCAAATCCATGGTGGGCCATTTACTTGGAGCCGCCGGTGCACTGGAATTCGTGACATGTGTAAAAGAAATCGAAGAGGGTTTTATTCATAAGACAGTAGGACTTACACAACCTGATGACGAACTGGATTTGAACTACTGTATGGAATCTTACCATGAAGAAGTTCCATACGCCCTTAGTAACTCACTGGGCTTCGGTGGCCATAACGCAAGTATCCTACTTAAGAAATACGAAGCATAGAAAAGGAGGCCCAAATGGCAATTTATACAGCAAAAGAAATTATGGAAATAATCCCACATAGACATCCTTTTATGCTTATTGATACTATCGAGGAACTTGAGCCGGGGGTACGTGCCCTGGGAAAGAAATGTGTAAGTTTTAATGAACCTTATTTTGCAGGCCATTTTCCGGGCAATCCGGTTATGCCGGGGGTTCTGATTATGGAAGCATTGGCTCAGGTTGGTGCCGTGGCTATTTTGGATTTGCCGGAGAATAAAGGCAAAACGGCTTATTTTGCCGGAATAGATAATGCAAAATTTAAGCAGATGGTGCTTCCGGGCGATGTCTTGATGCTTGAAACTACCATTATCAAGAAAAAAGGCCCGATTGGTGTGGGGGAAGCGGTAGCAACCGTAGATGGCAAGGTAGTGGCTAAGGCGCAACTGACTTTTGCAATCGGTGCATAATTCTGCAAGCGGATAATAGGAGAATCAGGATGGAAGAAATTGTAGAAATAAAATGTCCCAAGTGTAAAAAAATGGTAGAGCGCGACAGGGTTGTAAAGGCAAAATATGTCTGCTACGAATGCGGCGGTTATTTTCGTGTAAAGACAAATAACCGTATCAAAATGGTGGCGGACCGAAGAAGTTTTACACCATGGTTTGAGGATGTGCCGGTAAGTAATCCGCTTAATTTTGAAGGCTATGAAGAAAAACTGGCAGAAGCAAGGGAAAAAACCGGTGCCAATGAGGCGGTTACCGTGGGTCAGTGCAATATTTACGGGGAACCTGCTGTGATTGGTGTTTGCGAGACACGATTTTTAATGGGAAGCATGGGACATGTGGTCGGTGAAAAAATTACTGCAGCCATTGAGCGTGCGACGAAACTTAAGCTCCCGGTTTTTATTTTTTGTGCATCGGGCGGAGCCAGAATGCAGGAAGGAATTGTATCACTGATGCAGATGGCTAAGACTTCTGCGGCGATTCAAAAACATGGGGAAGCCGGTCTTTTGTACAGTACCATTTTGACGGATCCGACAACCGGCGGTGTGACAGCAAGTTTTGCGATGCTTGGGGATGTGATTATGGCAGAACCGGGTGCATTAATCGGGTTTGCAGGTCCGCGTGTTATTAAGCAGACCATCGGGCAGGAACTTCCGGATGGATTCCAGACGGCAGAATTTTTATTGGAGCACGGGTTTATTGACGGAATCGTGGAACGTGAGAATCTGAAAAAAACCTTATATTTCCTGATAAAAACGCATCAGTGCACGGAAGGAAACTATGCGGAATTTAAGAAGGATTTTCATTTTGAGTTAAATGAAATAATCAAAGAACGTTTTTGGAAAACACTTCCGATTACGGCATGGGAAAAAGTAAAAGCCGTACGACAGGTCGGACGTCCCTGTGCAACCGATTACATGGAACATATCTTTGACTTCTTTGTGGAGGCGCATGGTGACCGTAATTTCCGCGACGACAAGGCGATTGTCGGAGGAATTGCTTTCCTTGACGGACAGCCGGTAACGGTTATTGCCGATGTAAAGGGAAAAGACGGAAAAGAATGTCAGGAACGTAATTTCGGGATGCCGATGCCGGAAGGATACCGCAAAGCACTTCGCCTTATGAAGCAGGCTGAGAAATTTAACCGGCCAATCATTTCTTTTGTGAATACTTCCGGAGCTTTTTGCGGAATTGAAGCAGAAGAAAGAGGTCAGGGAGAGGCAATCGCGCGTAATCTTTTGGAAATGTCGGCTCTAAAGGTTCCTGTACTTTGTATTTTAATCGGAGAAGGCGGAAGTGGCGGAGCACTTGCAACGGCAGTCGGTAATGAAGTTTGGATGATGGAAAATGCAACCTATTCCATCCTTTCTCCGGAAGGCTTTGCTTCCATTCTTTGGAAAGATTCGGCAAAAGCGCAACAGGCCAGTGAAGTAATGAATATTACGGCACAGGATTTAAAGCGTTTGGGAATTATTGAACAGATTATTCCGGAATTTGGCGGAGCAGATAAAAGGACAGCCCAGGCAATAGGCGGATATATGAAGGAACAGATAAAAGAATTTTTGGTAAAATATAGCGGTTTGGGTAGTGAAGAAATTGCAAAAATGCGTTATAATAGGTTCAGAGTATTTTAGATATGGTAATTTGCCGGATAATATGTTAGATTTACAAGGGATAAGGATTAGGATAGGAGTAAAAAAGTGGGTTCCCGCGAAGTTATTAATGACACATTGGTTAATTTATTTAACGAAATATTGAAACTGGAGGAAGATGTGCTTGTAACAGGAGAGTTTCAGAATATCTCCGTAAATGACTTCCATGTAATCAACGCCATTGGAATGGATGAAGTTAAGAATATGTCCATGGTTGCCAAGCAGCTTGACATTACAGTCGGTTCTTTGACAACAGCGGTGAATGCGTTGGTGCGTAAGGGTTATGTAATGAGGGAACGCAGCGAGACGGACAGACGTGTGGTAACGGTCAGCCTTACGGAATTAGGCGAGCGTGCATATCATCATCATATGGATTTCCACAATCATATGACGGATGCGGCGGTGCGCGCACTGGGAGCGGATGAGTTACCAATGGTAACCAAAGTATTAATTGGTTTGCAGAAGTTTTTCCGCGATTATAAACATCATGAATTACCAAAGGACGGCGAATAGCCGTCTTTTTTATTTTCCGGCATAGTTGGTTTTGCAAATGGATAACTTTTGCTTTTTTGGAAATAGTAATAAGAAAAAAGCAAGAGGTATAGTATGGGAAATGAATGTGCAACTACAACGACGCAGGAAAAGAGTATGCAAAATCAGGCACTTGGAAGGCAGAGTGTGAAATTTGCATCTCCAATATATTTGGTAAACAGTGCATCGGTTGTCGGTAAAAAGGAGGGCGAAGGTCCTTTAGGGGAACTTTTTGATGTAGTAATAAAAGATGATAAAGACGGCTTTAATACATGGGAGGAAGCAGAGAGTGCCCTGCAAAGAGATGCAGTTACTACCTTGCTTCAAAAGAGTGCGGTTCGTACGGAAAATATCCGCTATTTATTTGCCGGTGACCTGCTTGGTCAATCGATTGCCTCTACATTTGGACTTATGTCATTTGAACTGCCTTATATTGGCTTATATGGTGCCTGTTCTACCTGCGGATTATCGCTAAGCCTTGGAAGTATGGCACTTGCAGGTGGGTTTGCGGAAAATGTCATCTGTGTTACTTCCAGTCATTTTGCATCTGCGGAAAAAGAGTTCCGGTTCCCATTATCCTATGGAAATCAAAGACCGCTATCGGCAACTTGGACAGTTACGGGCAGTGGGGCATTCCTATTATCTTCCTATAAAACGGATGGTGCACGTGCTGTTATCAGTGGAATTACGACCGGTAAAATTGT
>JAZMZZ010000185.1:0-10915 GCA_045586245.1 Lachnospiraceae bacterium
AAAAGAAATAGAGCCGGAATTGTCATCCGTTTCGGAATTGTATCCGATTGCCGGTGAGCAGTTGTATATTCTGGGAAGAGTGGATGAGAATTCCAATCTGCTCATGGTGTATGATTTTACAGAAGAAGAGTTTGTGTTTGCAGAGCGCGGAACAACGATGTGCTGGGTGCAGGACAAGTTTGAAACGGTTCGGTATTTAAAAGATAATGTGGTATATGATTTGGCGGGAACTATTATTTATCAGCCGGATGAATCAAATTTCATCAGTATGATAGAATATGTAGTGGAAGATTTTAAAGTAACGGTGACGGACGCAAATCATGAAAACCCACAGGAAATTTGGATTGAATAGAAGAATGGATAAATTCAGACAGAATAAAGAGAATTTAATTCAATATTTAAAAGATGGTTGTAAGCCTGCGGATGTGGCATTGCATTTTGGTGTGGAACTGGAGCATTTTGTGGTAAAAAAAGATACCAAAGAAGCGGTTTCATACTATGGTGAAAACGGCGTAGAGGTTATTTTGACAGAATTAAAACCATTGTATGAGGAAAGTGCCTACAGCGAAGGACATTTGATTGCGCTTGGAAGAGAGGGGATTGCCCTTTCTTTGGAGCCTGCGGCACAGCTGGAAGTCAGTATTTCCCCGCAGACGGATACGGAGGGTATCCGTGCGATTTATGAGCAATTTGTAAGTGAGATAACGCCGATATTAGAAAAATATTCCTATGAGATGGTAACATACGGTTATCAGCCGGTATCAAAGGTGGAGGAGTTGGAACTTTTACCCAAGCCAAGGTACCGCTTTATGGATGCTTATTTTGCCCAAATCGGCCCTTACGGAAGACAGATGATGCGCGGAACGGCATCTACGCAGGTGTCGATTGATTATTACAGCGAAGAGGATTTCAGGAATAAATACAGGATTGCGTATGCTCTTAAGGATGTGCTTGCCTATTTTTGTTCCAATTCGCCGGTTTATGAAGGCGGCGGATACACGGGATATACCCTTAGGGACGAAATCTGGATGGGAACCGACAAACGTCGTGTTGATGTGGCTCCTTTTATGATTGACGGGACGCTTTCTTTTGAAGATTACGCGGATTTTGTGTTGCACACACCGGTTATCGTAAACAAAGAAGGCGCTCAGGAGAGTTATGATGAGAGAACGATAGGTGAGATTGCAAGGGAGCGTGTTTTCACAGAGGAAGAACTGGCACATGTATTGTCCATGGTATTTCCGATGATACGCGCCAAGCGCTTTTTAGAGATACGCGTTGCCGACAGTATGCCGATAGAGAGGGTTCTTAAGTACGTGTTGGTTTTAAAAGGCCTGTTTGCGGATGTTGCATATACGAAAGAATGGGTTTTTGCAAACGAATTTACGCAACTCGGAATTTTGGAGCGCATAGAATATATGCTGCAAAAAGTGGTAATGAAACTAACAAAAGAAGAAGCAGAGTATTTAAAGAAGGAATAGACAGATGGAATTGACAGCAATAGAACAGTTTTATTTTGACCATATAAATGCGCATAAAAAAGAGCATGAAGTCTCCGGTAAAGAGGCTTTGGAATATCTTGATAATTCCACGGCAAAGTACCATGGCAAGACGATTTATTCGCTCTATGTACCGAAACTGCTAAACGAAAAGACCGTGGAAGTGTTTAGACAGACGGCGGAGACGATGGCCGGTATTATGCGTAAGGTAATTGTGGAATATCGTGAGAATGAAGATTATCGGGCATTGTTTGGCTTTGATAAGGATGTGGAGCAGTTGATTATCCATGATCCTTTGTACGAGAATGTATTGCCGGTATGCCGCGTGGATATTTTTTACAATGAGGCGGACGGAAGCTTTTATTTTTGTGAGTTGAACACGGACGGCTCCAGCTCGATGAATGAGGACAGGGAACTTTGTATCGCATTTGAAAAAACACTGCTTTATAAGGAACTTAGTGAGCAGTTTGAGGTAAAGGGATTTGAACTTTTTGATTCCCTTGCCAAGGAGTTTCTTAAGAATTATAAGACCTATCCGTACTGTGTAGAGAAGCCGAATGTTGCGGTAGTGGATTTTCTGGAGCTTGGCTGTTCAATGGAAGAGTTTAAGCAGTTTGCGGCCGCATTTGAAAGACAGGGCTGTGTGGCAGTGGTATGCGATATCCGTGATTTGCAGTTAAAGGAAGACGGATTGTATACGAAGGATGGTATGCGTATTGATTTGATTTACAGACGTGCGGTGACCTCCGATATCTGCGACAGAAAAGAGCAGGTAAAGGATTTTATGGAGGCGGTGCTTTCCCATAAAGTTTGTTGCATGGGAAGTTTCTGTACGCAGGTGGTGCATGATAAATCCCTGTTTTATATTTTGCGTCATCCTATGACAATGCAGATTTTATCAGAGAATGAAAATACTTTTGTGGCAGAGCATATCCCGTATACGGAGGAACTTAGGGACGATAGCATCCGTGAGTTTGGTATTTTGGAAGAAAAAGAAAAGTGGATTATCAAGCCGAAGAATTCCTATGGTGCCAGAGGCATTTTTGCAGGTGTAAGTTGTACGCAGAAGCAGTGGGAAGCAGCAGTGAATGGGAACAAAAATGCCAATTATGTAATGCAGCAGTTTATTATGCCGTATCAGACGTATAATATTGATTTTCATAAGGAAAATGACACCCTGCGCAAATACAGCAATTTGACGGGACTCTATGTATACAACGGTAAATTTGCGGGCGTATACAGCAGACAATCCAATAAAGAGATTATCTCCAGTGAATACGACGAGAATGATATCGCAACAATCCGCTTAATTGCGCGATAAGGGGTTAAAAAATCTTTTAAAATGTGGTAAATTAAGAAAATCATAAGATTGTTGCAAGAAATCCTTTTAACCTTGCTGATAGGATAGAATTAAAATAATACCATGCAAAGGAATAGTTATGAAGGAATTAAAGAATAAACAAATTATTATTGGTTTAATTGCATTAATCATTCTCTGTATTTTGGCAATTGTTTTGATTTTCAGACGGGAGAATTCTGCGGATACACAGAAGAAAGGCACTGATACACAGCAAAACGAATATGTAGAGGTGGAAGAATTGCCGATAGCGGATGACGAGGCTATGCCTGAAGATTTGGATGGGGGATTTGAGGATGAAGCAAATAACCCGGCTGTAACGTCAGAAATAGTAATGCTTGATAATCTGGGAATTGAGCCGGTGCAGAGTGTTTCCGGTAATTATATTTTGGATAAGGACGATCCGTTACAGTTCCATACCGAACCGGTTTATAAAGAATACACCGGTGAGGATATGTGGCAGCTGGAAGAAATATACGGTTATTGGTCCCAATCCAGATTGGATGCAGTAGATGACCTGATTCATTTACCGAGAGTGCGTACCATTACGAATGAATTGAGCGGTACAAATTATTTTTATTATTATGGTGAAAAAGATTCTAAGGGAAGACCGAATGGTCAAGGTCTTGCCGTTTATGCAGATAACGCTTATTACTTTGGGGAATGGAAAGCCGGTAAAAGAAGCGGTATGGGTAGATATTGGAAAACGTTCCCAGATAAAACAGGCATAATAAACGGTGCACCGGGGATTTTGGAGCACCAGTATAACGGTATGTGGGCCAATGATTATCCGAATGGCGAAGGACATGAGCATTTCACATTTGATTATGATCTTATCGGCGGAGAGTATTCAATTGCTAATGTAATTGGCAATTTCGAAGATGGGTATTACGATGGCGAGTTATATATTATGACGGTTGTCGGCAATGATAAATTCCTTGAATGGGAAGCCGAGGCAGAGCGAGGTACTTATTTACATGTGGATGAGAACCCGAATATTTTAGGTAAATTCAAGGTTTGGAAACGTTATAATGAAGTAGAAGACCCTAATGAGAGATACCGTCTGATGTATGACGAAGATAACTACGGCTTTGGAATATATGGCTTGCAGATGAAAGACTAAAAAGGGACTTGGTAGGATAAAATGGTAAAAGAAGAGATACGTATTGAGAAAGTCATCATTCATATTTTGGACAGTATGGTCGGTATGCCGGTGCTTTCCGATACGGAGATAGATTTCGGTTCGGATTTTGCGGACTTTTTAAAGGAGCATATCTATAAGATTTCGTCGGGAGACGACGTGAGGACATGCCGTTTTTACGAAAATGAATCCGAAGTTTATCAGGCTTTGCAGGAATATAACGATGATGAATTTATTCCGTTTAGTAAGCAGTTGGCCCAGTCTCTTTATAAGATAATGAACAGCAATGTGGATATTCCGTCGGCGGATTTGGCAATTGTTCGGTTCCGTGACAGGGATGAAGAATATCTGGCAATACTAAAGATTGATTTACGTGCCAATTACACGCATAGGACTTCTGCATTGGGTGACGGCAATGCCAATGAAATTGTGAAGTTTAAGGCAGTTTTCCCGACGGAGTCACAGAGATTATCCGAAGCGGCAATTATCCGTCTAAAGGATTTCCAGGTGCGTCTTGTGGAGAAGAAGTATGAGATTAATGGGGAAAAAGTTTATTATTTTTCCTATTTATTCTTAAAATGTAATTCTTCCCTTTCACCAAAGAGCAAGTTAAATATCGTGACCAAGGCGATTGAGAAAGTGCAGAATGATAATCTGGACGAGTATACGGCGACGGAAGCCAAAATGCGTGCTAAGAGTATTATCCGTGAGGAATTGGAGCGTAACGGTGGTTTTGTGGTAGAAGACTTGGCGGATAAGGTATTTGAAGAACAGCCCGATATGCGCAATGCGTTCCAAGAGAGAATGGAAAAATACGACATGTTTAAGCAGGAAGTGATTCCACAGAATGAGGTTACCGTGCGCAAATACCAGAAACAGCATCTGTACACGGACAGCGGAATTGAGATTAAAATACCGATGGATTGTTACAGTGACTCTGACAGAGTGGAGTTTATTACCAATCCGGACGGAACCGTGTCGGTACTGATTAAAAATATCGGACATTTGGAAGCGAAGTATTAATTTTTGGAGTGGTTTAAGTGAGAAATATTGTTTCGTATTTAGAGGAATATGGGCATTTGTCGTTTGCGGAATTGCCGTTTAACGAAGTGGATGCGCTGGTGCTTTCCCAGTTTTCCTATTTGAAGTGGAAAGGGCTTGTGCCTAAGCCTTCCTACACAATAGAAGCGATATCTCTTGCCGAAATGAAAGAAAAGATGGATGAGACGGTTGTTTTTTCAGACGAGAGATACGAGAAAAACAATCGTCTTTTATTTGCACGTCTGTCAGAGAGTAAGCGTTTTGCAGGGATGTCGTGCAATTATTTTGCGGATATTATCAATGAGTTTGTGGAGACGCAGTTTTGTGCGATAACCTGTTTTTTTACCGATATGGTGCCCGTGGTGGTATTTCGCGGGACGGATGAGAATCTGGTCGGCTGGAAAGAGGACTTTAATATGGCTTTTAAAAAGCCGGTTCCGGGCCAACGTTTGTCAGCACTGTATCTGAATGAAGTCGGTAGCCGTATAGATGGTGAATTTATGGTCTGCGGACACAGCAAGGGCGGAAATCTTGCAGTTTACAGTTGTATGAATGTATTTGAGGATATCCAGAAGCGGATTAAGCGGATTTACAGCTTTGACGGACCGGGATTTCGCCCGGAGATATTAAACAGTGATGATTATGAGAAAATTGCCGAGCGCATTGAAAAATATATTCCGCAGTCATCGCTTGTTGGAATGATTTTGGAAAGTCATGAAGATTATATGGTGATTGAGAGCGCGTCACTCGGGCTTTTGCAGCATGACCCGTATACCTGGAAAGTGGGAGAGGCTTCTTTTATCAGAAAAGAGGATGTAGATAAGAGTTCTAAGTTTATGAATTCTGCACTCAATGAATGGATTCTTAGGTTAAATGATGAGCAGTTGGAGATTTTTGTGGGAACACTTTTCCATATTTTGGACGGTTGTGATTCCAAGAATCTGATTGATATGGCAATTGACTGGAAAAAATCTGTGACCGGTATAATACGTGCATCAAAGGAAGTGGATGATGCAACCAGGGATGAAATTGTGGCAATTTTGCAGATGTTTACCGATGTAATGAAGGAAAATCTGAAAAAATTGTGATAAAACCGTGAAAATGCCTTATTTTTCTTGAAGTTTCTACCGATAAGATGTAATATAAAAGTAGGAAAGTAGTACTATGCCAATCGGCATGCAGATACAAAATACATGGATGTAGCAGCGTTATCAACGGATGATGACCTTATTAAGGAGGAACGCATATGAAAATACCTGAGAAGAGTGATTACAGTTATTTGTTTAACAGCTTAAACAGTAGTAGTGCAAGCGGTTCAAGCGATAATATTTTTAATGCCATTAATTTATCCGAGTACAGCAGCATTAAGTCCGGTGCTTACGGTAAGGCTTTAAAGGTCTATTTTGCACAGGATAAGGCAGAGAGTACTTCAACTTCTAAGACGGATAAGACCGATAAGAAGTCTACGGAGACTACCGAAGTTGAGAGACTCAATGAAGTAAACGGCAATGCATCTGCACTTGCCGGTACAGCCGAGAAGTTAATTGAACGCGGTACAGATTCTTTATTCCGTAAGAAAGAGATGGAAGTAAAGAACGAAGACGGCACCACATCCAAGGTTGAAGATTATGATGTGGATGCAATTTACAATGCAGTGAATGATTTTGCTAAGAAGTATAATACTTTACTCAAGTCTGTGAAGGATTCGGATTCTGATAAGGTTTCCGGTGAAGCGGATGATTTGGTAAAATTAGTAGAAGATTATAAGGCTTCCCTTGAAAAGGTTGGTATTACCATCGGTAAGGATGATGAACTTGTTGTTTCTGAGAAAGACTTCAAGGCAGCTGATGTGGATGATATGAAGAAGTTGTTTAACGGGAATGCATCTTTTGCATATGTATTATCAACCAAAGCGTCTTACGTTGGTGCAACCGCTAACAGCGAGGCAAATCTTATGAAGACCTACAACAGCCTTGGCGGATATGAGAATTCCGCAACATCCATGGGCAATCTTTTGGATAGTTTGATTTAAGTGATTACTACATAACAAAGAATAGAAAAAGACGGTTTTGACAAGAGTCAAGACCGTCTTTCTTATTATGCGGGCAGTACCATCTGCGCCATATGGAGCTTATAGTAAGCACCTTTTTGGGCAAGCAATTCCGCAACCGTTCCTTCTTCCACAATACCGCCGTCATCAATAACAAAGATGCGGTCCGCCTTTTGGATGGTGGACAGACGGTGTGCGATAACAAAGGATGTCCGCCCCTTTAACAATTCTTCGATACCGTCCTGCACAAGAAGTTCGGTATTGGTATCAATGCTTGAGGTCGCTTCATCGAGTATCAGGATGGCAGGATTGGAAATCATGGTTCTTGCAAACGCCAGAAGTTGTTTCTGGCCGATGGATAATCCGCCGCCGCGTTCTGATAATTCGGTGTCGTAGCCTTTTTCCAATTTGCTGATAAATTCATGTGCATGGACTGCTTTTGCGGCTGCAATGACTTCTTCATCAGTGGCATCCAAACGTCCGTAGCGGATGTTTTCGCGGATGCTTCCCGTAAACAGGAAATTATCCTGCGTCATAATACCCATCTGCTTACGCAGGCTTTCAATGGATACCTTTTTAACATCATTGCCGTCAATGGCTACCGTACCTTTTTGGACATCGTAGAAACGGCTAATCAGGTTGACAATCGTCGTTTTGCCGGCACCGGTTGGTCCGACAAGGGCGATGGTTTCGCCCGGTTGAATCGTGAATGATACATCATTTAAAACATCGGTCTGCTCATCATAAGAGAAGGTTACGTTTTTGAAAGTGACTTCGCCCTTGATGGCAGGCATCTCTATAACATCTGCGGCATCAGTGATTTCCGGCTCGGTGTCCAGAATCTCAAAGATACGTTCCGCCGCCGCGAGGTTGGTTATAATCTGGTTATAGAAATTACTCAGGTTCATAATCGGATGCCAGAACATTCCGACATAGGTTCCGAATGCTACGAGAGTACCGATGGATACTTTGTCTACTCCAAGAACAACGATTCCGGTAAAATAGAGTGCTGCAATTCCGAATGCCCAGCAGATGTCGATAGCCGAACCCAGGCTGTCGTTGATGCGTACGGCTCGGATGAAGGAATGGCGGTGTTCTTTTACTAGCGTGTCAAAGGTCTCTGCCGTTTCTTTTTCAGCAGTAAAACTCTGGATGATACGGATTCCCGACATGTCTTCGTGAACGAAGGCATTTAAGTTGGAGGATTTCTTTCTGAAAATCTGCCAACGTTTGTGGGAGATAGTCTGTATCAAAAACAAACTGATTGCCATAACCGGCAGGCTTGATAAGGAAGCCAGTGCCAGTGTCGGATCTTTTGCAAACATAATGACAACAACGGCCATAACGGTAATCAAATCCGGGATGAGAGTGGTAACAAAGTTACCGAGCACATCCTTTAAGGAGTTGATATCGCCAATAATTCGGGAGAGAATCTTTCCGGTCGGACGGCTGTCAAAAAAGTGGAAATCCAGTGTCTGTATATGAGTGTAAAGCTCCTGACGGATGGTGACAAGAATGCTGTTGCAGACTTTTGCCATAATGTACATACGAAGCTTGATACCCAGAATCATAATTAAGTTAAGTACTACGGCAAGGATAATCAGGCGGTATAAACCGGATAAATCACCTTTGCCGATATGCCTGTCGATTGCCCATTCCAAAAATAGGGGATTTAAGAGTGAAACCACTACACAGAATGCCATAATCAACAGGACGAAAGTAATTTCTTTTTTATAAGCAAACAGATAGGAAAACAGTCGTACCAGAGTTACTCGTTTTCCTTTTTCATAGGTCTGCTCATCGTCTTTATAGGAATTAAAGCCCATGACGACTCCTCCTTTCTATTCCCCGTACTGCGCAAGGTAGGTCTTGTAATAAAGGCCTTTTTGTTCCAGTAAGGATTTGTGTGTGCCACGCTCTGCGATTGCACCGTTTTCCAGAATGATAATTTCATCTGCGTTGCAAACGGCGCTGATACGGTGGCCGATAATAATTTTTGTCGTGTCATTTAGTTCCCGAAGGGTTTCCTGGATGCACTGTTCCGTTTCCATATCAAGAGCGGAAGTGGAGTCATCCATAACCAGGACGGGAGTTTTTTTGGCAAGTGCACGCGCAATGGAAATACGCTGCTTCTGGCCGCCGGATAAACCGACACCGCGTTCGCCGATAACGGTGTCGTATTGTTTTTCCATACGCTCGATAAAATTGCGTGCCTGTGCATCGGCAGCCGCTTTTTTTACCACATCTAAAGATGTGCGCTTTTTCTTGCCGAGTTTTACATTTTCCAGAATCGTATCCGAAAATAAGAATACATCCTGCATAACCTGCGAAACGCTGCTTCGAAGCTGTTTTAAGGAAAGTTCTTTTACATTGACATCATCCAGATAGATGGCACCGTCTGTTGCATCGTATAAACGCTGCAGTAAATGGACAATCGTGCTCTTACCGGCACCGGTGGCTCCCATGATTCCAATGGTCTTGCCCGGTTCTACGGTAAAGGAGATGTCACGCAGAATGTCATGTCCGTCCGCTTTGTGGAAGGAAACATGGGAAAATTCGATTTTTCCTTTGACATCATCCAGAATAACCGGTGTTTCCGGTTCCGTGATGCTTGGAACTTCTGCGTAGATTTTCTTTAATTTCTTATTGGACGCGATGGCGCTGGATAAGCTGTTGGTCAGCCAGCCGAGCATTTCCATCGGCCATACAATATTCATGGAATATTCGATAAATGCAGTCAGTGTACCGAGTGTCATACTGCCTTTTACCACCATGCCACCGCCGAGTAGTAAAACAACAAGGGGCAGTAATTTGGTAATTAAGCTGATGTACGGATGGTATTTTACAAATATTTTGGACTGCTGCATATTTAAGTCATAGTAACGTTTGTTGTGGGAAAGGAATTTGCCGATTTCGTATTTCTCACGGGCAAAAGCCTTTACTGTGCGCACGCCTGCTAAGTTTTCTTCCGCAACCGTATTAAGCTGTGCATTTTCTTCACTGATGGCTCCGTAAACGGAATCCAGTTTACGCTCCATGGAAATGGCGATGGTTGCCGCCAGAATCATACAACAGGTCGGGAAAAATGCCAGTTTCCAGTCTAAGCTGAACATACAAAACAGTACAATGGAAGTATGAACCACAACTTCAATGGTCAGCATACCGACATAGGTGAGTCCATCCCATATACGGTCCAAATCATCTTTGATGCGGCTCATGAGTTCGCCTGTGTTGGTACGGTCAAAAAAGTCTGCGCTCAGTGACTGAATATGGTCAAATAAATGCCGTCTCATGTCACCGATAATCGTGGCACCGGTTACGTCAAAGGTATACTCCTTGGTGTACTGGAAGATACATCTTCCGACACCGACTCCGAGAATACCCAGTAATAAAATTGTCAATTTGTCAGTTTCCCCGCCAAGAATAACATCATCCACGATGCTCTTTGTAAGAATCGGCGAGAGCATATCCAGGGATACGCTGATTAACATGGAACACACGGCAAACAGATAAGCAAATTTGTGTTCCAGTATGTAAGTCGATATTTTTTTCATGTATTCCACCTCCTCATAGTGTGTGTGGCCGCTTTGCGCGCTATAGCGGTCGTCAAAATAAAAAAGCGGTCATGGCAATCCATGACCGCTTGTATGCGTGAAAATCCCTATCTCTATATATTACATGGAGGTAGAGTCATCATGGATTGCAATGCGTTTGTTAATAATTTTCTGTTTGTCATAATGTTTACCTCCTTCCTTAATTTTTGTTTGCATGTTACTGTTACCCAATATACGTCCGAAGAAATCTTTTGTCAACACTTATTTTTAAAT
>JAZMZZ010000186.1:0-2865 GCA_045586245.1 Lachnospiraceae bacterium
GGCTTTGTGACCTCGAGCCTCCTGTTTTGCGTGGGTGCTATGGCGATTGTAGGTTCTTTGCAAAGCGGTCTGACCGGCAATCACGAGACTTTATTTGCCAAGTCTATGCTGGACTTTGTGGCTGCGATTATTTTTGCATCGACGCTTGGTGCCGGAGTTATGTTGTCTGCCAGCCTTTTGTTTTTGTATCAGGGAAGCATTACCATTTTGGCACAGTTTATCGAGCCGTTTTTAACCGACCCGGTCATTGCGGAAATGAACTGTGTGGGGAATGTAATTATTATCGGACTTGCCATGAATATGCTGGGAATCTCAAAATTTAAGGTAATGAATTTTGTACCGGCAATCTTTTTGCCGATTTTATTGTGTCGGTTTATGTAAAGGAAATAAATCGGACAATGTTAGATGAAAGAGCTCTGTTTGGATAAAAAGCGTTATCCGGACAGAGTTTTTTGTCGTTTGTGGAAAAAAAGTGTCGTTTATGGGGTGAAAGTTGAATTGCTTAAGAGAGGGAGGTACAATAAGAGTGCGCGCAAAACTAAAAAGTAGGAGAAAAAATATGTTTAAATTTAAGAAATTTGTTGCAGGTGCATTGAGTGCTGTTATATGTACTATTTTTTTGTGACTCCGGCAACTCCGGATGCTGCAAACTATTATATTCAGGAGGATCCATTTACACGTTTAGAGGAGAAGGGTTTTCAAATCATTACAAGTGTAAATACATATTCGTTGAGGTCGAATGATATGAGTAATATTAATACTCATTTATTAATGGACCAACAAGTGTTTTCTGATGTATTAAGTAATCAATCGGAAGAAATAAAGGAAGCAATATATAATGGTAATATCATTGCTGTGTTTGACAACACAAATAAGAATGTTGAGTACGAAAAAAAGCTTGGCTTACCTTTGGGATTTGAAAACGTAAGAAATTCGAGAAGAGGAGGGCACAAATCCATCGGTTACATTTATCAGGCCGATGAACTTGGAGACATTCACATTACAAGGATAAACACTAGAAGCGGTGTGAGTTCTGATGAAGAAATAAATACTTTTGCAGAGATTCTATTAAATTATGAGACGCGAGAAGCTGTTAGCGGTGTTATGTCCAGGTCCACTCTTTCTACAGAATTTATTGGCACTGTCGCAGATTACTATTATGGAAATGGAGAAAAGGGTGATGTGAGTGTTGTATATGAGGTGTCAACAGCACAGGATATAGGAGGATATGATTATTATGCGGTGCATGCTTATATTGATGCAACACCGGGAGATGCGTTATATGGTTCGAAATATGATGCGGATAAATTGAGAACGTCTATAGGAGCTACCGCTTCGTCACCTAATGCGATACTTTATAAAACAGGACCGAATACTATGTCAGGTGCTAATACGTATACGGTTGATATTGGTATTGGAGGTTCAAAAGATGGACTTGAAGGTACAGGGGGATTTTCTTGGAGCAGATCAGTTCCGGATGTGGATATTAAAAAAATGTAAAGTCGCCTTCGGAGTGTGAATGGGTAGTTAACATTAATGATTGGACTAAGGCGGCAAATCACACACTGTCCTTTGAACCGGGTGGAACATTCCGAGTTGCAGACAATACAAAAAAGCTTCATGTCGTAGGAAATACAGTGTTTACTGTTGATGCATGGAATACATTCCCTTCTGTGGCTGCTTCTGGTTATACGTTTTTTTACTGTTCGGGGGATAAAGCAGAATAATGCGTTTGTTTTACGCATGTTAATTTATAGGTGCGCACAGGTGCGCTAATGACAAAATGCGAAAGATTGGAGCTTTGATATGAAAGAAATCATATTTGGAGGGATATACATTATTTCCGGATTGCTGTCAGCTATTGTATTTTATCTATATGATATTACTTGGAGTAGTCACGATTTCGGATTTATTAGTTTTATTTCAATTATCAGTATAGTTGTGGGAATTATCTTCACTATTAAGGGCTTGTGTGGAAAGAAGGAAGAGAGAAAAAAGAAAGCGGAATAGGATAGATGAAAGAGCTCTGTTTGGATAAAAAGCATTATCCGGACAGAGTTTTTTTATGTGTGTCAAAGGCTGTTTAACTTGCATAAAGTATCCCTTTATGATATAGTATGAGTGGAATTCATGCAAAGGAGAGGTTCCTTTTAAGGGACATAATTTTTGATACAAGATAGAGGAGAAACATGCGAATCGGAATTTGTGATGATGAGAAATACGCACGGCAGGAAGTGCGACGGTTGTGTGAATTTTACTTTTCTGAAAATAAAATAGAGCATGATTGCATCGAATTCGAATCGGGAGAAGCAGTGCTTATGTATAGTACGAACAGGGACAGCCTTCCGATTGATTTGCTGTTTTTGGACGTGGAAATGGAAGGATTGGACGGGATTTCGCTGAAGGAACAGCTTCTGCGGCAAAGAGCGATAGAACGAATCGTGTTTGTTACGAGTCACAAGGATAAGGTGTTTGATGCTTTCGGACAAAAGACCATCGGCTTTATTCCGAAGCCGCCGGCTTATGAGCGGGTAGAAAAAATGCTTACGATTGTAAGAGAAGAAAAGCGGGAAAATGTGGAGCTGGTATTCACAGGTTATAGCGGGGAAGAACAAAACCTTCGATTAAACGATATTGCGTATTTTAAGGCTTCGGGCAGCTATACGGAAATATATAGCTATGCCTTAGAGGGAACTGAGCCGGAATGCTTTGTTATCAGTAAAAAAATCGGGGAAGTGGAGCAGAGTATGGAGGACTACTCGGTGCTCCGTGTACATAAGTCGTTCCTGGTGAATTTGGCAAACGTGGTGAGTGTGGGAGAGGTAATTAAGGTACGAAGTTCGGAAGAAGAAATACCGATAGGAC
>JAZMZZ010000187.1:0-4332 GCA_045586245.1 Lachnospiraceae bacterium
TTCCTCTTTTCCAAATGCATCTGCGCTTTCAGAATCCAAAACATTATATTCTTCGATTGCATAAACATCCGTTCCTTCCGGTCTCTCATAATACTTTTTCTGACTTTTTACCGGTATTATATTTCCCTTCTGCGTCTTCCATGAACCATATCGCATTATTCCGTATCCGGGTGTCGGTTCGAACGGAATCCAGCCAACATTATCAATGTACGCCTCCGGCCATGCATGTGCCATGACTGATGTTACCATTACTTCTTTCTGCCCCTGCATTGGGACACTGTACCCATGCACATAACGTGCCGGAATCCCCTGTGACCTTGCCAGTAACGTGAATGCTGTTGCAAAATGGCTGCAATACCCCTCCCTGCTTTCCAATAAAAAATATTCCAGGTAAGAAGCGGCATCGGTTATATTATCCGGAATACGCGCCGGTTCTTTTGTATAGGTAAACGAAGCCAACTCTGCTTCCAGCGCACGTAATTTTTCAACATCCGTATCTGCATCCTTTAATATATCTTCCAGATACCTCTGCAACGTATCGGACAGAACAATTTCATCCCCCAAATAGGAACCGCAATAATTCTCATATTCTTCGAATTCCTGTACACTCACATCCACACCGGAACTTGCTTTTAAGTCCAGAAGCAAAGTCTTTATGCGGTCGGGGTCATGCTCCTGTTGCGGCATTTCCTCAAAAAAATCACTATCCGTATTCATCTGATAAAAATCCGTATAATAAGTGGTTCCGTAATCCTGCTTTTTATCAAAAAGCAGACTTCCGTTCTCCTCTTTAAAAACGGCATTTTCCCCTTCCTTTTCTATATCCAATGATTTAATCGGTACAAATACATAATCCGATTTGAGATACCGGTAACAAATTTCCAACTCGCCCGAACGGA
This sequence comes from Lachnospiraceae bacterium, assembly GCA_045586245.1. Lineage (GTDB taxonomy): Bacteria > Bacillota > Clostridia > Lachnospirales > Lachnospiraceae > RGIG8767. Next base: position 900 of record JAZMZZ010000187.1, read on the forward strand.
TATAATCTGCCGAATAGGTATTATCATAATTGCGTACAGCTGATAATAAACTTACCGCATCCAAAAACATGGCATTGGGATACTCCTGCTTTTGAGCCGTCCATGATCTTCCGTCAAACGTATCAAAAATCTTTCCGGTAAGATAAATGTCTGTTTTTAACGGAACCTTACTTCTTACAACCATAACCTTCTTTTCATCTGCAAAAAGACTGTCCCCCATGTCTCCTTCATCCGAAAAATTACTAAATGAAAATTCCATGTCTTCTTCTTTTTCGAATAATTCCTGCGAAAGCAGCAGAACCTCTTCTTTAATCCATTCCTGCGCTTCTTTTACCAATGCCCAATCATATGGTTTTTCTGACACAGGCATATTCATCAGTATCACAAAATATACAAACATAATCGGCAAAAACCAGTTCATATAAGCCGCTATGCTCTGCGTTTTTACCTTTATCCATTTTCTCTGCGTCCATTCCGTTAAAACAAATAAAATATACGCTATCCCTAAACCGGTACCTGCATAAGAAACATCCTTGCCGGTGATCATATGGTACGCCAACAAACCGGCTATTCCCGTTATAACTACCGGTTTAATCCGGAATTCTTTTTCCTGAACAAACTGGAAAAGATAACAAACAAGCACCAACCAGCATATCTGTACCATTCCGAAATGAAATGTCCACTCACTGTTCCATCCGGGCATATTAAGAAGCCATTTTATGTAGGAAAGCACAAACTCCCTGCTTACATTGACTCCTACAAATCCCACTGCCAGGGCAAACAACAATACGCCTGCAAATAATCCCCATATAAACCGTTGGGAAAGCAACTCATGGAATACAATAATCAGTCCCGTAACTGCCATGGCAACCAGTACATGCTTCATGCCAATATCCGTCATCCCAATCCTGTCTCCCAGGAGAAAAGTCAGAATACCGGTCAGGAAAGCCGTATTCATATAGCGAAACAGTCCCTGCTCCTTAAAAGGAAATTGTATCTTCATTACAACCTCCCTTCCGGCTCTGCTTCTATAGGAACCGTGATAATTTTTCTTCGCTCGTTATTCAGTTTTACGTAGTCTTCATATTTTTCATCTGTAACCACATATAATACAACAAGTACTCCGGATTCGGATAACCGAATGGTCATATCCATGATCTCATCATTCAACTCGTGCAATACACCGAATACCACCCTGCATCCCGCAAAAATCCCCTGCTTCGTCAATTCCCGCATCAAACCTACCGTATCCGCATTTTCATGGAAAACGGTCTTTGACAGGTTTTCATAATAATCATTAAACTCATGAATACCGTTTACTTTTTTACTTATTGTCTTAAATTGATGGATATACACCGTAAACACCGTATTTTTCTCTGCCAGAAAAAAACCGAGTGCCACCATAATCTCCAATATTTTATTCTCAAGCGGTAAATACTCTTCTATCCGGCTACTGTAGCGTCGGGTATCCCCAAATAAGACTATTCCCTGTTTTTCTTCCGCAATCCGGTTCCGCACTTTCAATTTTTGTTCGTGGGCACTCGCTTTCCACGAAATATTTTTTATCGCATCTCCCTGTATGTAATCACGCAATGTTACATCCTGTTCACTTCCTGCATACATGGACTCCGTCTGTAATACACTCATTATTTCGCCGATACTTTTAAGTTCCGAAACTCTTACTATCCTTGGTTTCACAATTGCCCGGATGGTACTCGGAATACGGTATTTTAAGCGGAACAAACGGAAAAAATCCGTCACGACCACTTCCTTAACACCGACTTCATACTCTCCGCGGTATTTACAAATCAAATTGGTCTCAAAAATATATTTGTCTCCACGAAGCAATTCATATTCCATATTCTCCGGCATCCTTTCCACGGATGAGAAAGAAGAAAATAATCTTACGCTGACACTTGCAAACGGAAAAATTCCATCATTTTGCAACACAAAGAAATATGGCGTGGGCTGTCCGCACACCATATCCCTGCTCTCTACTTTCTGATATATCCTGAAAAATATGTATACCGCAACCAGATACGCAAACGAAAGAAGCGGAATCAAAGTCATACCAAAAAAGAAGCCGTAACTGACCGCTCCGCCCCAAAAACTGATTGCTATCAGTGAAAGTATCCATATGCCAAACAAAACCCATCTGCGTTTTGTTAATTCATCTTTCTTTTTTCCCATACCCTTCATAGGAATCTCCCTACATCGGTACTTTTACCTTAAGTATTAATTCTTTTAAAACCGCTTCCGCACTTACTTTCTGAAGTCTTGCTTCTGCAGACAATACCAGTCTGTGTGCAAGCACCTGCATAGCTACCGCTTTAACATCATCCGGCTTCACAAAATCCCTTCCCTGTAAGAAGGCTCTTGCTCTGGATGCCGCCAAAAGAGAAAGCAACGCTCTCGGGCTTGCTCCAAGTAATAACCGCGCATCCTCTCTTGTTATCTTAACGATATCTTCCATATAACCAAGAATGTTTTCTTTTACCGTTACCGACTTAATCTCATCACGTAATGCAAGAATATCGCCAGCTTTGCATACAGCCTTTGTCTTATCCGGCGTCTTATCCTGTAAAAACAGTTCCGCCATCTTCATCTCCTGCTCTCTGTCCGGATATCCGATGGAAAGGCGCATCATAAAACGGTCCATCTGTGCTTCCGGAAGCGGATAGGTTCCCATGAATTCTACCGGATTCTGTGTTGCAATTACGATAAACGGCCGTGGCAAATCATACACCTTGCCATCCACCGTCACCTGACTCTCTGCCATCGCTTCGAGCAGACTTGCCTGTGTCTTTGGCGAGGTACGGTTAATCTCATCTGCCAAAAGAACCTGATTCATCACTGCTCCCGGACGGAATTCAAATTCACCGGTTTTCATATTGTAAACCGATACACCCACTACATCGCCCGGCAAAGTATCCGGCGTAAACTGGATACGTCCGAAATCCGCATCCATACTTTTGGCAAGTGTTAAGGCAAGTGTCGTCTTACCGACTCCCGGCACGTCCTCCAAAAGCACATGTCCGCCTGCTAACAGACATATCAAAAGATTCTCTACAATCTCTTCTTTCCCCACAAAAACACTGTTAATATTCTCTCTTAACGCTGCAATTAATTCTATGCTGTTCATTTGTACCCTCTATACCCTCTCTATTTTTTGAATTCGGCATACGCCGGCATTACTTCAAGTCTGTAGTCCGAGAAAACAAATACTTTTACCGGCGTGTACGCCAAATCAGACCAACAGTATGTACTACCATCGTATCGAAATGCCTTTAATGACTGCGGTACTTTCCTTAAAAACTTATCCTCTTCTTCAAACCAGATATCTGAATACGGATTATGCTCCGTAACCGTATGATATGGTTTATATCCCACCCTTTTCGTAACTACATCCGTAAAAGAACTTGCAAGATATCCA
>JAZMZZ010000188.1:0-5331 GCA_045586245.1 Lachnospiraceae bacterium
TTCCAAAACCTCAAGACCTGCTGCCTTAACGGCATCTACTACTGTTTGTTCTTTATCATCAATAATTCCGGAGGTAATATAGATACCTCCTTTTTTCATCTGATTTACAATAACCGGTGTTAGCGGAACGAGTACATCTGCCAGAATATTTGCAACTACGATATCATAGCATTCATATCCGACCTTATCCTGCACTTCTTTTTCCGTAATGATATTACCGATTAACAGTTCAAACTGTTCCGGCGAAATGCCGTTATTGGCACAGTTGTCTTTTACTGCTTCCACTGCACATGGGTCAAGATCCGTTCCCACACAGTGCTTAGCCCCGAACATCAACGCAAGAATTGCCAAAATACCGCTGCCGGTTCCCACATCCAAAAGTTCCGTCTGCGGAGTAATGTACTTTTTCAACTGGCGGATGCAAAGTTGTGTCGTCTCGTGCATACCGGTACCAAACGCTGTACCCGGATCAATATGAAGTACCATCTTGCCTTCGTCTTCCGGCTTCACTTCTTCCCATGACGGGATTATCAATAAATCATCAATATAGAACTGATGGAAATACTGCTTCCAATTATTAATCCAGTCTAAATCTTCCGTCTCATCAATGGTAATACTGCCTTCCCCGATATCGCACCAATTACGCATTTCTTCCAAAGCATCCTTTACCTGTGAAATCATCTCTTCTATATTAACGTCCGAATCTTCTTCCACAAAGAAACTCAAATACGCAATTCCGTCATCGTCTTCTGCCTGCAGAGGAATATCTACAAACATCTGCTCCTTTTCCCATGCACTAAGCGGAATCTTATCCTCTATCTGCGCACCTTCCAAACCAAGGTCGTACAACTCGCTGATAATGATATCCTCCGCGTCGGTTATGGTTTTAATCCGTATTCTGGTCCACTTCATATGTTTCTTACCTTTCTTCTCTCCTGCCTAATCCTGCAAAGGAGAACTGTTTAAATATCGCAATATTCCCAAATGAATTGCCCATGCCACTTTTTCCTGATATTCTTCATTGCATAGGAACTCTGCTTCTTTTGCATTGGATAAAAAGCCGCATTCCGCAATGACTATCGGGCCATCCACATGTTTTAACAAATAGTAACTTCCGTTTTCTTTGGCTACTCTTTCTTTGTCCGGTGCCAGGGTTGTAATCATCTGCTCCTGCAAAATTTCAGCTGCCCTTTTCCCTTCTTCACTACCTGTCATATAAAAAGTCTGGGCCCCGCTGACACGCTCATCAGTATACGAGTTCTGATGGATGCTGACGGTTAACGCCGGTCTTTCCTTGTTAATCAGTTCCACCCGTTTTTGCATATCACGGATTTTCCTGTTATCCCCGGTCTTCGGATACAATCCCGCATCGTTTTCCCTTGTCATGACTACATCCACCCCCTGCATAGTCAGCAGTTCTTTTACGCGGAGTGCAATTATCAGGTTAATGTCTTTTTCAACCGCACCGTTAATCCCTACTTTACCGCCATCGTCTGCTCCGTGTCCTGCATCAATCACTACCAGATTCGGATTCAACCCGGCAGCTTTTTGTGATGTAACAAATTCTGCCGCTTCTTTTGCAACTAACACCATGGATACAAAAAGCAGTGCCACCATCAGATAATTCATTATTTTATGATTCTGTTTCATACTATTCACAAACCCTGTTTTGTATCAGTTTATGAATCCGTGTAACGAAACATTCTCACTATCCTTTTACAAACAAATCAATAACATCCCAGATGTCCTTATCTTCCAATCCGAGCTGCCATGCCGCAACACCGCCGACATTCAGATTCTTCATAACGGTAAGCTTAGTCTCAATGGAACGCTCGTCCTCAAGCCATACCTGATAGAAAGTATCTCCCATCTGGATCTCGCCGTAATTCTGGCAGGTCTCTTCATCCCAAACAGTCGGTACGTCGTACTTACTGATAAACTCAGCTGCTGCTTCCATTCCGAGTGCTTCGCTGGTTACTTCGCCGCCCTTGGTCTTCCATACACGTGTATAGAACGGAAGTGCATTGATAATTTTCTCGGCAGGTACATCCTGCAATGTCTTCTCAATACCTTCCTGCACATAACCGATGGATGCCACGGAACCGGCAACTCCGCCACCGCCCCAGTGCTCATCGTAACCCATGATAATTACATAGTCTGCAACCACGCCCTGTTCCTTACGGTTATAGAAAGTATTGGATTCTCTCGGCACATAATTATCCACCGATAAAACAATTCCGTTCAATCGGCAGGCAATGGACAATTCCCGTAAAAACTGTGTGAAATGCTCACCCGTCTCACCGGAAAGACTCTCAAAGTCCACATTGATACCGTCAATATCATATTCCAAAAGATAACTCATCAGTGTATTAATCAACTTCTCTCTCTTACTTGTATAAGAAAGCACCTCGTGAGTATTACATTCTAACGAAATATTTTCCAAAAGCGCCCATACTTCCATATTACGTGCATGTGCTTTTTCCACATACGCCTTACTTGGAATTGCCCGGATATCACCTTCACTGCCGTCTAAGAAAAACCATGTCGGTGAAATTACATTCATCGTACCGGTTCCGTCCACGGCACTTTCAAAAGTATCATTACCGGCTTCGCTGTAAATCGCATGCCATCCGAGATTAATCTTATAGTCCCGCTGAATGGAAGTATATTCCGGTTCTGTATATTCCGTTACCGGAATCTCATCTTCCCTTACATGATTCTCTAAGAATTTATTCTCTACATAACCAATCATGGCATCATCGGTCTTAACCTTTGACCATGTCTCCATTTCCTCTAAGACAGTAACGGTTTCTCCCTCCGTCACCGCACGCAGAATCGGACTCTTTACGCCACCCTTTACACGCACATGCGTATCCTTGGAAATCTCTGCGGTGTCCCTGCTGCCCCATTCGGTACGCAACTGCATACGATTCGGTCCCGTAAATAATTCATAAGAAAAATTAGTATATAGTTTTATATAATCCAATGCAAGGTACAGGGACTGTCCTTCCTGTATGGCAATTGTATAATCAACTGTCTGTTCCGTTCCGTCCACACTGTATGCATTACTTCCTACCACATTGATAATCTTCTGTGTCGGAGTCGTATATATAAGAAGGCCTTCGTTCTCATCATGGTAAAAACGTTCATTCAACAAATCCTGAACATCCCTTAATTCCATATAACAACGGCCGTCAATAAGCTTCGCCCAATTCGGAATCCTCTCATTCTGTAAAACAACAGCCACGCTTCGTGAGTCTGCTGCCGATAACAGATTATAATATTCCGCCAAATTCTGCTGTTCGTCGGAATACGAATACTTCTCCTTGAGTTTCATGCCGAAACTTCCTGCTACTACAATTAAAATGAGGGCAATCGCGATGATCGCCGGAATGAATTTTTTCATCCTTTGTACCTCCTGACTGCCCTACATTATACCAAACTATTACCTTATCGTCATCATGATTTTACTCAGAAAAATCGTTATACGGGGTTCCTTTACGAATTTTCCGTTATGAGGCAGTAACATCGCCGCATCATACAATTAATACCAAAAGGAATTGTGATATATTCTTCATTGTAATCCTTTGGTTGAGCAAAACAGAGAAAACCGTGAATACGATGAGATAACAGAAGTTCCAGATGCGCCAAACGTGTAAAAAAATACAGAAATACTAAAATAAAAACTATCTTTGCTACATTGAATTTAACGTGATTTAAATTTTTTCGTTTGGAAATACTAATTTCTGACTAAGCACATATCTATGCTTGTAAGACTGTTTCATGCATTATGCATGTATGTTTGCTTTGAAAAAAGATTCAAGATTTGAATCGATGGATGAACAATCCTCCTTCCTTTACGGATTGTCCGACGCATCTGTGACTCTGAGTATAGTTGAAATTAATAAAAAAATCAAGTAGTTTATAATTTTTTTATTAATTTTGCACAATAGCACCGGTCGCGGTATTGACTTGCGCATGTATCCCATATAAAATACTCTTACATCGGCATGGTACATTTTTACCATCTGCCGGCGGTAATTTTATCGTAACCATTCGCTTTTTTTGCAGTATCTTATTAAAAAGGTGTGAGATTATAGTATGAAAATAGAAAAAGTTAATGATCATCAGATCCGCTGTACGCTTACCAAAGCCGATTTGGCGGACCGTGAATTAAAGATTAGCGAGCTTGCCTACGGCACCGAGAAAGCCAAGAGCCTTTTTCGGGACATGATGCAGCAGGCATCTGCCAAGTTCGGTTTTGAGGCGGATGATATTCCGCTTATGATTGAGGCCATTCCGTTGAATGCCGATTGTATTGTTTTGATTATTACCAAGGTGGAAGACCCCGAGGAGCTGGACACGCGTTTTTCCAAGTTTGCACCTTCCATCCATGAAGATGCGGACTACGGGGACGAACCGCTTATGGATGATTTGTCACATACGGGCGAGGAAGTTCTTGATTTGTTCAAACGTATTAAGGAGCATGCCGCTTCGATTGCAGGAAGCACTGCGGATACCACAGAAGAAACCTCTGTAGAGAACCATTCTGAGGACGACAAAGATTCTTCACAGAACTCTCTGCGTATTTTCTCATTTACTTCTTTACACGATTTATTCCGTCCGGCTTCGTTTGTAACTGCCTTTTATAACGGTGAGAACTTCCTGTACAAGGAACCGGACACCGGACACTACCTGCTCGTGGTAAGCCACAACGGCGATAAAAAGGAAAGTTTCAACCGCGCCTGCAATATTTTATCCGAATACGGAAGCTTGCGTAAAGGTGCTGCCGGCAACGGAACTTTCTTTGCCGAGCATTATGAACTGATTTCCGGACCGGATGCCTTACAGAAACTGAATATGTAATTCTTGTTCTCATGGTGTTATCCGTGAGTTACAAATAAGATGTAAATATAAAAGCGGCCTGCACCAAGTGCGGACCGCTTTTATACTTGTCTATAAATCTGCCGGCTTATTTTGCAGCTTCTGCAATCTTAGCCATCAATGTATCTATATCCAAACCATGAACCATTGCTGCTTCTTCAAGGCTTTCTCCCTGTGCGGAAGGGCATCCCAGACAATGCATACCTGATTCCAATAAAACAGGTGCTACATTCGGGCAGGTTCTTAAAATTTCACCGATAGTCATTTCCTTTGTAATTGCTGCCATTTTGACTCCTCCATTTCTAACACGCGTACAATTCTCTCAACGTGCATGTTTTAGTATAATACTTTCCATAAACTTTTGCAACTATTCCGCTTTGTACACAAAAAAGAACACCACATCACTTGACGCTGATTTTTACGTAATTTATAATGAATCTACAGTAA
>JAZMZZ010000189.1:0-21371 GCA_045586245.1 Lachnospiraceae bacterium
ATGGCAAATTCGGCATCATCCACATCAAGCGTATACATATTTTCGCGGTAGTAGTTCCAGTGTCCGGACGTCTCCCAGAGACTTCTGTCAAGCATAATCGGCGTGGAAACTTCCTGATAGCCCTCGCGGCGGTGGATTTCGCGCCAGTAATCAATCAGGAGATTCTTAAGAATTAATCCCTTTGGCAAAAATACGGGTAATCCCGGTCCCTGCTCAAAAATCGTAAAGAGTTCCAGTTCTTTGCCGAGTTTTCGGTGGTCGCGCGCCTTGGCTTCTTCTAACATTTTCAAATAAGCCTCCAGTTCCGACACCTTTGGAAAAGAAATGCCGTAGATTCTCGTAAGCATTTTATTGTTTTCGTCACCATGCCAGTAAGCGCCCGCTACGGATAATAGCTTAAATGCCTTGATATGGCACGTATTTGCGATATGCGGTCCGGCACAGAATTCGGCGTATTCGCCCTGCTTATAAAAAGAAATAGATTCGCCTTCCGGCAGATTTTCAATCATTTCAACTTTGTAGTCTTCGCCCTGCTCTTTCATGTACGCAAGCGCTTCTTCGCGGTTTATTTCATATACCTGCAAAGCAAGGGATTCGTTTACGATTTTTTTCATTTCTGCTTCGACAGAAGCCAGGTGTTCTTCCCCAAACGGAAAAGAAAAATCAAAATCATAATAAAATCCTTTGTCAATAGCGGGACCGATGGCACATTTTACATCCGGATACAGTCTTTTTACTGTCTGTGCAAGTACATGGGCTGACGTATGCCAAAATGCCTCTTTTACAAATTGCTGTTCAAAATTACCTTCCAAAATTTCACCTTTTCTGTTAATAACCTTCATTCTTATGTCTCCTTTCTGCATTTTTATGCATCAAAAAATGATTGATAACATAAGAAAAGCACCCATAAATACGCAGTCTTTTAACGTATCTAAGGGTGCAATACTTGCACGGTTCCACCTTAACTTTTCACTTCAGATTCTATCAAATCCTATCCTTTAACGCAGGCATACGGTAACACTTAACAATATAAATCTTAGGCGTTACAGCTCGGGAATGGTTTTCGTCTGTCTTCTTTCATAAAGGACTTCCACCAAATGTCCTTCTCTCTGGATGCTTCCGTCAAACTACTCTTTCCGTCTTTGCTTTTCCTATGTTATTGACACTAATTATATTTCAAAAAAATAACTTGTCAAGATATTTTTGTAAAAAATAAAGCATCATTTTGGCATATTCTTTCAAAGAGGTTTTGCCAAAGAGTGTATAAATGGCAAAACGCGGGCAAAACTATTCCTATAGATTGGAGGGATAGCGATGCGAAATAAAAATCATTTGAAAAAAGAAAAATTTGTCATGCTGGCATCCAGCGTGCTTGTATTATCGGCTTTGACTCTTACAGGAGTATATGTAAAGGAGCGCAGCCGTATTCAGAATGAAAATTATGCAAAATTAAGCGCGCAGGAATCGGAAGTTGCAACGGAAGAATCTACAGCAGACAGTTCTTCGCCGGTAAATGTGGGAACGGCAATCAATCCGCAGGTAGATGATGCGCTTGAAAGCGATTTTGGAAGTTATCAGGCAAGAATAGAAGAAGAGGCGGCTGCAGAAAAGAATACGGAAGCAGAAACGGAAACAGACGATACGCAGGACAGCGCATCGGTGAGTGCACCGGGAAGCAATCTTTCTTTTTCACCGCAGGAAGGACTTACATGGCCGATTGTTGGAAAAGTCCTGATTAATTACAGTATGGATAAAACGGTATATTTTCCAACTTTAGACCAGTACAAATACAATCCTGCCGTTATGATCCAGGCTACCGAAGGGGAAAATATTACGGCAGCGGCGGACGGAAGGGTGAGCCGTATTTATAACGATCCGCAACTTGGAAACTGTGTGCAGGTAGAACTTGGTGACGGATATGAATTGACATATGGCCAGCTTGGTAATATTGAGTTAAAAGAAGGTGATTATATGGAAGTAGGAGATGTAATCGGCACGGTTGCTTCGCCTACCAAGTATTTTTCCGTGGAAGGAACAAATGTATATTTTAAACTGACATTAAACGGGGAACCTGTAGACCCTCTTAATACAATGTCATAGTGATTTACTCCTTTACCGAAACCTAGGATGTGGTATAATAGGAATAGTGAATTTTAAAGGAGTAAGAAGTTGAAGACAAGAGTCCGGTTATCATTATTGATTATATGTAGTCTGATTTGTACGGCATGTACAAATACGGCGTCGGTGGATGCAGAAATGCAGGCGGTGCCGATGCAGGATACATTGGGAATGGTACCGGACTTTTCCTATGCGGTAGAGGAGCAGAAACCCAATATTTTTATAGATGCTACCGGTTATTGCCCGGAGGATAAGAAGATTGCCTTTTTTGCAGGAAAAGAACTGGATGGCACTTTTGAAGTGCGGGATGCGGATACGGAGGAGACGGTATATTCAGGAAGTCTTGTAAAAACGGCGGATATGGATGAGGGTGTGTTGTGTGCCGGTAATTTTTCAGGGCTTTCCAAGGAAGGAAGATATTATATTTGGCAGGCACAGATTGGTGATTCCTATGAATTTGAGATTTCGGATTCGGTGTATGAAAGGGAATTTGTGGTATTAGAAACCCTGGCCCGGGAATATACATATACGAATGTAAGTGATGCGGCATACACGCTTGTTAACATGTTGTTTTTGCAGGAAATATTCGGCGAAGATGGCGTCGATTCTTTGTTTATTAAGGAGAAACTGACAGAACTTTTATTTTCACAGGATGCAAAGAGCGGTGCTTTTTACAGTGAAATAATGCAAGCCCCCATAAAAGAGGTGCAACCGGCAGATACGGCGGGTGGAATGGCACAAGAGCCTGTGGGAACGGTTTCTCTTACCACCACAGCGCAGATGGCAGGACTTTTGGCTAAATATTCCTACCTGTATAGGCAGGCAGAACCGGCTTTTGCACAGGAATGTCTGCGTGCTTCGCAAAAGGCTTATAAATATATGGAGCAGTATCGGGACAATACGGATACGGACACATGGTATTTTGCGGCGGCAGAGCTTTTCAGGGCTACGGGGCAGTACAAATACCGCAATGCCATCCGTGAGTTTGATGCGATGGAAGAGAGCGGAAAGAGTCGTAGCGTACAGAACTATACGGTCATGGCGGATTTTACATATCTGTCGACAAGTTATGGTACGGATTACAGCCGGTGTGAGAGTTTGTTGGATAATTATATGGATCGGGCGCAGGAGATTTCGTTAAGTGCGACGAAGGAGAATTTCTATGTACACTCCGATATCGCAGCAATGAGTGATGGTGACATATTGGATGATATGATTATTCTTGGCGTGGTAAATCATGTATTGTCCGGGCAGGAGTATGAAGGTATTGAACGTAATTATATCCACTATCTGTCGGGAGCTAATCCGCAAGCGGAAGACTATCTGGCAAAGCGTATGTTGGTACCGGATGTGGAAGAAGGCGTAAATATTACCAATGTGGCAAAATTATTGGTTGTTTTTGGCAACATGGGTTAGTCCCTTTGGATTGAATTAGGAATAAAAGGAGAGCAGTTATGAAAATTGTTGTTTTGGCAGGCGGAATCAGTACAGAAAGAGATGTTTCTTTTGTCAGCGGTAAAAATGTTTACGAAGCGTTAAAAAGCAAGGGGCATCAGGTGGTTCTGACCGATGTATATCTTGGTATGGAGGGAATGCCGGAGAATGTATTTGAAGCCGATATAGACTGGACGGCGCAGATTGGGGCAGTATCGGAGCAGTGCCCGGATATTGAAGCGGTCAAAGCGATGAGAAAAGACGGCGGCAAGAGCTTTTTCGGGCCGAATGTACTTGCACTTTGCCAGGAAGCCGATGTGGTATTTGTGGCACTGCACGGCGAGAACGGTGAGAACGGTAAGATTCAGGCAGCGTTTGATTTGATGGGAATTAAATATACCTGTACGGACCATGTGAGTTCTGCAATCTGTATGGATAAAGCGATTACCAAGGATATTTTCCGGGCATATGATATCCCGACACCTGTTGGGGTGCATTTTACCAAGGAAAATGCACAGCTTGAGCCGGTTACCCTGCCATGTGTTGTTAAAGCATGCTGTGGCGGTTCCAGTATCGGTGTAAGCGTTGTATTTACAAAAGAAGAGTATGCAGCTGCTTTGGAAGATGCATTTTCGTATGACGCACAGGTAGTGGTAGAGCAGTACATAAAGGGACGTGAATTCTCAGTTGGCGTGATTGCTGGTAAAGCACTTCCGATTATTGAAATTGCACCGATAACAGGATTTTACGATTATAAGAATAAGTATCAGGCCGGTTCTGCAGTTGAGACCTGTCCGGCTGATTTGAGTGAAGAAATTACTGCTAAAATGCAGAAATGTGCAGAAGAAGTATTTAAGGCATTGCGCCTAAAAAAATATGCACGTATGGATTTTATGCTGGATGAAAACGGTGAATTTTACTGTTTAGAGGCCAATACGGTGCCGGGAATGACCAATACGTCATTGCTTCCGCAGGAAGCAGCAGCAGTGGGCATTTCGTTTGAAGATTTGTGCCAGAAACTTGTAGAAATGGCTTTAGAGGAGTAGTTTATGAAGGGAATGAGCATACGGGCGATTGCGAATGCCTGTGGCGGTACTGTATACGAAGGAAACGGAAAAAAGGTTGAAGAATCAGCAAGTATTTTGCTGCAGGAAGTAAACGGCGTAGAACTGGATTCCCGCAAATTGCAGGAAGGATATCTGTTTATTGCAACCAAGGGGGAGCGAGTGGACGGACATTCTTTTATCGGGCAGGCTTTTGAAAAAGGCTGTTATGCAGTGATTTGCGAGAGATTGCCGGAGGGCGCGGCAGGCTTATGCATTGTAGTGGAAGACAGTTTTAAGGCATTGCAGGACATTGCAACGTACTATCGTGAACAGCTTGCCGTGAAAGTGGTAGGGATTACCGGAAGCGTGGGTAAGACCAGCACCAAGGAAGTAATAGCAAGTGTTCTTTCTGAAAAGTATAAGGTGCTGAAGACAGAGGGGAATTTTAACAATGAAATCGGTCTTCCGCTTACGGTTTTAAAAATCCGTGAAGAGCATGAAGTGGCGGTGCTTGAGATGGGCATTAACCATTTTGGGGAAATGAGCAGATTGAGCAAAATTGCTAAGCCGGATGTATGCGTCATTACCAATATCGGGCAGTGCCATTTGGAGTTTTTGATTGACAGGGACGGGATATTGCGTGCCAAATCAGAGATTTTTGAGTCGATGAATCCGGAAGGCGTAGTATGCTTAAACGGGGATGACGATAAACTGATTACCGTTAAGGAAGTGCATGGGAAACGGCCGGTCTTCTTTGGAAAAGACGATGCCTGCGATATACAGGCCATCAGCGTGGAGAATCTGGGGCTGAACGGCTCAAAGGCAGTGGTTAGGGAAAATGATGCTTCAGATATGCCGGCAAAATCCTACGATATCCGCCTTAATGTTCCGGGAGAACATATGGTATTGAATGCGCTTGCGGCGATTGCGGTAGGGCGTGCGCTGGGGCTGTCTGCGGATGAAATGGTACGCGGTATAGCCAAAACAGGCTCTGTAGGCGGAAGAAGTAATATTATCCGGGATGAAAAACTGACCATTATTGATGACTGTTACAATGCCAATCCGGTATCTATGAAGGCGGCCATTGAACTGTTGGAGACGGCAACAACAAATAGAGTAGCCCTTTTGGGGGATATGTTTGAATTAGGAGAAGAAGAAAAGCAACTGCACCGCGGTGTGGGAGAGTTTTTGTTAGGCAAAAATATAGAAAAGGTGATTTGCGTCGGTAATCTGGCGAAAGAAATCTATAACGGTGCCAAAGAGGGAGCGGCAGAATGTTTCTGGTTTGCCGATAAAAAGGAGCTGACAGAGAATATCCATCAGCTCATAGAAAACGGGGATACGGTTTTAATAAAAGCCTCCCATGGAATGGGATTTGCAGAACTTGTAACTATCTGTTCTTCTCATACATGGCTTTAATGGTAGTAACGACAGTGTCGGATAGATTTCTGCGGGCTTCTTTGTCAAGAGTAGCAGGATAAATTGGCTCACCAAATTCAATAACAACTGTTGTTTTATGTATTTTTGGAAGGTGTTTTTCAAAAATGTCATCCGAATGATTGATGGCTACCGGAATAATGGGACATCCGCTTTTCTCAGCAATTTTAAGGCTTCCGGCTTTGAAAGGCAAAAATTCATCGTCAGCTTTATTGCGTGTGCCCTCCGGAAATATAAAAATACTAATTCCAGATTTAACTTTTTCGACTCCGGTAAGGATGGTTTGCAATCCCTGGCGGATATCATCGCGGTCGAGGAAGAGGCAATGAATATAACGCATCCAAATACGTAATAATGGGTAACGGTTCATTTCTTTTTTGGCTACGAAACCGGTAATTCCGGGAACGGCAATGTATCCTAAGATAATATCAAAATAACTGCGGTGATTACCGACATATAAAACGGCGGTGTCTTCAGGTATATTCTCTTTTCCGAGGATAACCAGATTGGTTCCGGACATAAAGCGGACAATGCCGAATGCCCATTTGATAATGGCACGGGAAGCCCTGTCTTTGACGGATGGGTTAATATGGCCAATAAGCCAGAGGACAAGCATCACCGGAGAAGATAGTATTAAAAACAAAATTACAAATGTAATAACCAATATAAAGCGGATCATAGAAAAACTCCTTTATGAAAATGAAGGAATAGCGGCTTCCTTCTTGTGGATTATTATATCTTACCGCAATAACGGTGGCAAATAGAAAAACAAAATCGGAGGAAAAAGATGGTTATTTTTAAGAATGGTACCATAATAGACCCGAAAACTTCTTATATAGGGAAAAAGGATATCGCAATAGAAGGTGACCGGATTGTTAAAATAGCGGAAGATATACCGGTTTTAGAAGAGGATACGGTTTATGATTGTACCGGTAAATATATCGGACCGGGGCTTGTGGATGTGCACGTCCATTTTAGGGATCCGGGATTTACTTATAAAGAAGACATTGAAAGCGGTAGTCTGGCTGCGGCAAGAGGTGGTTTTACTTCCGTTATTTTAATGGCGAATACCAAGCCGGCGGTTGATAATGCGGATACTATCTCCTATATATTGGAGAAAGGAAAAAAGACGGGAATCCATGTGTATACATGCGCTAACATCACAAAAGGGATGAAGGGCGGAGAGTTAACGGACTTTAAGGAACTTTTGGATGCAGGCGCTATCGGATTTACGGATGACGGAGTGCCGCTTTTGCAGGAAGAATTGGTGGAAAGGGCGATGGAACAGGCGCAGGCAACCGATTCGGTGTTGAGTTTCCACGAAGAGGACCCGCAGTATATTACCAATAACGGGGTTAACCGTGGCAAGGCGAGTGAATATTTTGGTATCGGCGGTTCGGACAGGCAGGCGGAAATCAGCATGGTGGACAGGGATATCAAGTTGGCGCTTAAGACGGGAGCGAAAGTAAATTTCCAACATCTGAGTACGAAAGAGGCGATAGAATTAATCCGTGAAGCAAAGAAACTTCCGGAAGGTAAGAATTTATATGCTGAGGCGACTCCTCATCATATTGCCCTGACACAGGAGGCGGTTATTGAGCACGGAACAATGGCAAAAATGAATCCGCCGCTTCGGGAAGAGAGCGACAGACAGGCAATTATTGCCGGTTTGGCAGACGGAACCATTGATATTATTGCAACGGATCATGCGCCACACAGTGAAGAAGAAAAAAACAAACCAATCACAGATGCACCAAGTGGAATTCTTGGTTTGGAAACAGCATTTGCAATCTGCAATAAATTGTTGGTTTTGACTGAAAAATTAGACTATTTGCAATTATTTTGCAAGATGAGTTATAATCCAGCAAGGTTATATGACTTAGATGCAGGATATCTTGCAGAAAGCGCAATGGCAGATATGGTGATTTTTGACACGGAAAGGGAATGGAAGATTGAACGCTTTGCATCGAAATCACAGAACTCACCTTTTGTGAACAAACAGTTAAAAGGTAAGATTGAGATGACGGTTTCGGGTGGAAAAATTGTTTTTTCAGATTGGAAATAAGAATACGGCTAGAGGAAAGGAAATTAAATGTAAAATGAAGAAAAAATGCATTGGTGTGGTGCTGAGCGCACAGGAATTGGCGGTAGATGTTTACGATTTGTGGATTGAAACAGAGATTGCAAAGGATGCAAAGCCGGGACAGTTTGTCGGAGTGTTTACGTCCAAAGAATCGGCGTTACTTCCAAGACCGATTAGTATTTGCGAAGTAAATAAAGAAAAGACAGCACTTAGAATTGTATATCGTGTGGTGGGAAAAGGAACAGGCGAGTTTTCACATTATAAGGCGGGTAGAAGAATCTGGCTGCTTGGAGTGCTCGGTAACGGATATCCGTTGGAAGAAGCTGAAGGTAAGCACGCCTTGTTGCTTGGCGGAGGAATCGGGATACCGCCGCTTGTAGAGCTGGCAAAGCAACTCAGAAGCCGTGATGCGTTGGCAAAGATTACCGTGTCAGTAGGATATCGTAGCAATGACCTTTTTTTGACAGAAGAATTGTCACAGTATGCCGATGTTTTGATTGCAACAGAAGATGGCAGCGTCGGAACAAAAGGAAATGTCATGGATGCGGTGCGGGAGAATAAAATAACGCCTGATATCATATATTCCTGCGGCCCGATGCCGATGCTTAAGGCAATTAAGGGATACGCAGAGGAAGCAGGAATTCCGGCTTATATCTCTTTGGAGGAGAGAATGGCTTGCGGAGTAGGTGCATGTCTTGGCTGCGTATGCAAGACGACACATAAGGATCATCATTCCCATGTGAATAATGCCAGAATCTGTACGGATGGTCCGGTATTTGAGGCAAAGGAGGTAGAAATCTAATGAGTAATTTGGGAATTAAGATTGCGGGAATAGAATTTAAGAATCCTGTTATGACTGCCTCGGGAACATTTGGTTCCGGTATGGAATATGGTGAATTTGTAGATTTAAATAAATTGGGCGCAGTAGTAACCAAAGGTGTTGCCAATGTGCCCTGGCCGGGTAATCCGACACCGCGTGTGACGGAAGTATACGGCGGTATGCTCAATGCTATCGGCCTTCAGAATCCGGGAATCGATGTTTTTTTGGAGAGAGATTTACCTTTCTTAAAGCAATACGATACGAAAGTAATTGTCAATGTTTGCGGAAAATCGGTACAGGATTATCTGGATGTTGTAGAGAAACTTTCCGATGCGGATATCGATATGATGGAAATTAACATTTCCTGTCCGAATGTAAAAGAAGGTGCTATTGCGTTCGGACAAAAAGCAGATTCTGTGTATGATATCACAAAGCAGATTAAAGATAAGGCAAAGCATCCGATTATTATGAAACTCAGTCCGAATGTTACCGATATCACGGAAATGGCAAGAGCGGCTGAAGCAGCCGGAGCCGATGCATTATCCATGATAAATACGCTTACGGGTATGAAAATTGATATCGAAAGACGTAAGTTCGCACTGGCAAATAAAACCGGCGGTATGTCCGGCCCGGCCATTAAGCCGATTGCCATCCGTATGGTATATCAGTGTGCGAATGCGGTTTCGATTCCGATTATCGGCATGGGCGGTATCGCAAGTGCGGAAGATGCCATTGAATTTTTGATGGCAGGTGCGACTGCGGTGGCGGCCGGAGCCATGAATTTTGTAAATCCGTATCTTACGGAAGAGTTGGTGGACGGAATTGACCGTTTCTTAGAGAATCATAATATTGCAGATGTAAATGAGATTATCGGTTGTGTGAAATAATCTCCTACATAATCAATCTGAAATCAAAACAAAAAGACCTCCGATGGGAACAACCATCCGAGGTCTTTATTATTACAAAGAAAATAATTTGGGAGGGTATTATTTTGCTTTGTTTAAAAACGGTCTTGCAATTTTTTCGTTGAAGTATTCAATTAATGGTCCCATGAAAAAGGCAGTGATAATCGTTCCGATACCGACAATGGTAGGAACCTCTTTGAGTGCACCGCCGCCAATCAGGAAAATAACCGTACCGGCGATAACACAGACAAGGTCTGTGGCAATACGGCAGAATTTGAATTTAGCAAGCTTCCATTTGTAGGCGAGTACAATGGCAACCGCATCATAAGTAGATACACCAAGGTCTGCAGTCATATAGAAAGCAGAACCGAAACAAATAATTACAATTCCGACAATCAGACATAAAAAGCGTGTAATCATGGATGGATTAACAAAAATGGTCTGTAAAAAATTATAAGTAAATTCCGTAATGTATCCGAGTAAAAATAAGTTTATAAAAGTGGCAATACCGATGTTGTGACGGTCTACAAGCAAACTGAAAGTTAATAATATCAGATTGACAATGACATAAAGTGTTCCGAAAGAAATCGGTATCAACTTATCCAGACCGCTCATAAGAGACTGGAACGGATCAACACCAAGTGCCGCGATTTTAAAAATTCCAACGCTGATGGCGCAAATGATAACGCCGAATAGTGACATAAATATTCTTCTTGATTTCATTTTTATCTCCTATTGAATTTGTACTAATGGTTATTCTATAACTTGTCCGCGCATAAATCCAGAAATATACAACTTTATTGTTATGAGAAGTTATATTGCGTTGTTTTGGCTCATATAAATGGGTAGGGCATGCGTTCAAGGAGGGAAAATTATGGAGTTAATAAAAAAGAACATCCATATGGAAAAGCGTCTGGATTTAGCGTCCACGCAGATAAGTTTAGAAGAAGACCAGAATATTTCAGACCAGAAACCGGATGCATTCCGGATTGTCTGTAAAAAAGCGAATGTAAAAATTTCAGAAACAAAAGTACAGGATGAATCCGTTTTGATAAAGGGGGTGCTTGCATACCAGGTGTTATATCTTACGGATGAAGCAGAAAGAAGGCTGTGCAGTATTACGGGTGAAATCCCTTTTGAAGAAAAACTATACACAAACCAAACCTGTATAAATGAGGATGTGCGTGTGAAAGCACATCCGGAGGATATGACCATCCGCCTGATTAACTCCAGAAAAATGAATATCCGTTGCATAGTTGCAGTAACCGTACTGTGTAATGCGCTATATGACGAGGAAGTGGTGATAGATGTAGAGCAGCCGGATATGTGCGAAATACTGAAAAAACCACTGAATGTTACAAGCGTTGTATTGGATACGCGTGATATTTACCGTATAAAGGATGAACTCCCGGTTCCTGACGGATATCCGAATATATACTCCCTGCTTTGGAAGGATGTCCGCGTAGACGGTCTTGATTTTATTCCGATGGACGGAAAATTGGGGATTTCGGGAGAGTGGACGGCCTTTTTCATGTATGAAGGCGAAGAGGAAGAGACCGAGCCACGATATTTTGAAGTGTCGCGCCCGATTAGCGGCGTGTTGGAAGTGCCGGAATGCCATGAAAATATGACGGTATATGTTGAATGGGAACCGGAACAGCCCCAGATAGAAGTAAGGACGGATTATGATGGGGAAGAACGGTTGCTGGGAATGGATATGGAACTGAAACTGTTTATGAAACTGTATCGGGACGAAGAATTATCCGTAGTGGCAGATGCATATGGTTTGAGGGAAAAGATGGAGCCGGTCAGAAAAGAAAGTGCCTGTAAGCATATGTATAAAAAAGAGAGTGGTAAAATAAAAGTAAACGATACATGGGAAAACCGTGAAAATCCGGACGAAAATCTGCAGATTCTACACACAGACGGTTACATTATTGATGCAAAAACGGCTGTAGGGGAAGACGGGATTGTTCTTACGGGAGTCGTACATATGGAAATGCTGTGTAAAACAGAGGATGCAAGTGAACCGTATCGCTGTATTACCATGGACTTACCGTATATGCAGCCGGTTCCGGTAGCGCATATATCCAAAGAAAGCCCGTATTTTGCAAATGTTTGTGTGGAACAGTTACATGCCGGCGTACAGGGCGGAAGGATTGATGTACGTGCAATTTTAGGTTACCGGTTGAACGCATATCATAAAACGACGGAGCCTTTGCTTGTCGGAATGGAAATGGCAGAGGATGATGATAAGGAAAAAACCATGCCGGTAATGTCAGTATACTTTGCAAGAGAGAATGAACCTCTTTGGGAGATTGGTAAAAAATATCGGGTGTCATTAAATGATATCAGAGAGGCAAACCAGATAAATTCGGATATTTTAAGCGGCGGAGAGAGAATTCTGATTGCAAGAGAGATGAGATAGAAGTTAAAGAACGATTTAACAAACAACAACATTGCGAGAGATAAGCAATAATAAACCCCGTTGCCAGGCAACGGGGTCTTTTCATTAATAAACAAGATTATTCAGCTGTAATTCCTGCTTCGGCTGCCCAGTCATCAAACTTTTTCATGGTTGCTTCGTAGGTTCTCTGGGAAATATCAGGAAGCTCTCCGCCCCATGTTTCGGTAGCCTGCTTGAAGCCCTTTTCAAATGCTTCACGCATTTCTTCAATCTTAGAAGGGTCACCGCCTGTTAATGCTTTTGCGAAATCAAGAATGCGGGAAGATGTCTGTTCCACACCCCAGTATCCGTCTTCTGCGATATCAGCCTGTGCCTGTGCCTGAGTAGCTGCATCAACAGTAAAGTTGCCTGTGCGTAAGAAACTCCAGATGCTTGTATTATCTGCAGTACCGATGGCATTACCCTGTCCCTGCATTAATTTCTCAACCAGGCTTCTAAGTTGTGCCGTACGTGCTTCGGCATCGGCTTTTAATTGATTAATCACATTGGTGTTAGGTGTATATGTCTTTTTGGCAGAAGCAGTCTGCGTAGACGGTTCATATACAACACCTGTTTCATTAGCTTTGTTGTTTACAGTTGCTTTCGCTTCATTTGTTGTAGAGGCAGAAGCAGCAGCGGTGCTGTAAACCGGTGTGCTAGAAGTAACTCCATTTACATTCATATTCATACCTTACCTTTCCGTTTCCATAAGAAACTTTGCTATATCATTACTTCCGTGTAATGAGAGTATACCTTGTATCTTTTTTATCGGCAATTCTTTTTCATAAGTTAATAGTTTTAACGGTTTTTCCTTGAAAAATTGTACATAATCCTGTACAATCCATGTATACAATGTGCAATCCGGAGGAAATTCTGTGAATCAGGTAAAAATTAAAGCCATGGCAAAGGTAAATCTGGGCCTGGATGTATTAAGACGCCGTGAGAACGGATACCATGATGTGAAAATGGTCATGCAGACCGTTGATTTGTATGATGAGTTAACATTAACAAAGACAGAGGATAACGCCATCCGAATTACAACGAATGTGGGAGAACTTCCGCTTAATGAGGATAATCTTATATATAAGGCGGCAAACCTCCTTTTTGAAAAAGCAGGAAAGAAATACGGCGTATTCATACATTTGGATAAGAATATACCGATTGCGGCCGGAATGGCGGGCGGAAGTACGGATGCGGCAGCAACACTTCTTGCGCTGAATGAATTATTCGGATTTGGATTTGATAAGGAAGAACTTGCCGGAATCGGTGTAAAAATCGGGGCAGATGTTCCTTATTGTATATATGGAGGGACATGCTTGTCGGAAGGAATCGGAGAGATTCTGACAAAGCTTCCCGATGCACCGAACTGCTATATCGTAATAGCCAAACCGCCGATAGGCGTTTCCACCAAATATGTGTATGAGAATCTTCATATTGAAACCGTCAGTGAGCATCCCGATATGGATGGAATGGTGGAGGCAATTAGAAACGGCAGTTTGAAGGGTGTGACGGATAAAATGGGTAATGTTTTGGAAACGGTTACCGTTAAAAAATATCCGGAGATTGCAGAAATGAAGAAATGTCTGCTTGAAAACGGCGCTGAAAATGCGTTAATGAGCGGAAGCGGACCGACAGTGTTTGGTATTTTTACAAAGAAGGATATCGCCGATAAGGCATTAGAGGAGCTTGAAAAAACAGGGCTTGTGAAACAGGGATTTGTAACTACATTTGCAAACAAAACGGGTATTTTTTGCTAAGGAGGTACATATGGGTGATTTTAAAATGACTATGATGGATGATTTTTTGCCGCTTCGGGATGTTGTATTCCGTACATTAAGGCAGGCAATTTTAACCGGAGAAATGAAACCGGGGGAGAGACTGTTAGAGATTCATCTTGCCAATAAACTGGGAGTTAGCCGTACGCCAATCAGAGAAGCAATCCGTATGTTGGAGCTGGAAGGTCTTGTTATTATGGTTCCAAGACGCGGCGCACAGGTTGCACAGATTACGGAAAAAAGTATGTCCGACGTATTGGAAGTACGTTGTGCACTGGATGTGCTGGCAGTAGAACTTGCATGCGAAAGAATAACTGCAGAAGCAGTGGAAGAACTCAGGGAGGCATGCAGGGAATTTGAAAAAGCAACCGCTACAAAGGATGTGCATGTTATTGCAAAGGCCGATGTGGCATTCCATGATATTATTTTTAAAGCAGCGGGCAATCCAAGGCTGACACAGATGATTAATAATCTGGCAGAGCAGATGTACCGCTACCGTTTTGAGTATATTAAGGATGAGTCGCAGCATCAGATGTTAATTAAAGAGCATTGTCTGATTTGTGACAGTATTGCCAAACGTGATGTGGAAGGGGCAAAGGAAGCCATCCGCAAGCATATTGAGAATCAGGAGAACTCCATTATCCGCCAGATCCGTTTAGAGAAAAAATAATGTATAGCGACGTTTTTTTGTGTCAATGCTTCTTTTATAAGAGAGGTGTGATATGAAAAAACAGATGTTTTCAACAATTATGGCAGCCATGAGCGTGGCATTGTTTGCCATCTTTTATCCGGAATATATTCTGCTGCCGGATACATATGATTATATTGCAGGGAAGAGTCCAAAGAAGGCATATGAATCCTATCAGGAGGGGCGTTTTTCAGAGGACTTAACAGATTTGTTGTACGAAAAGCCGGAGAATATCCGTATTTCTTCAAAAGTACTGCAGATGCTGGAAGAAGAAGGAATTATAAAATGGAAAAACAGGAATTAATACAAAACATCCATACAGATCCGACTGCACCAATCGGTATATTTGATTCCGGTGTGGGCGGACTTACCGTTGCAAGAGAGATTATGCGCCAGATTCCGAATGAGAGGCTGGTATATTTTGGGGATACAGCCCGTGTACCGTACGGAAATAAATCCAAAGAAACCATTACCAAATATTCCAAGCAGATTATCCGTTTTTTAAAAACGCAGAATGTGAAAGCAATTGTGGTGGCTTGTAATACCGCCAGTGCATACGCACTTGATGAAATAGAAAAGGAACTGGACATTCCGATAATCGGGGTGGTAAAGCCGGGAGCAAAGGTTGCTGCACAGGCTACACGGAATAAAAAAGTGGGTGTTATTGCAACGGCGGGAACCATCCAGAGCCGAATTTATGCGGAATACATAGAAGGAATTGATAAAGAAATCCGGGTAATCGGCAAAGCCTGTCCGTTATTTGTTCCGTTGGTGGAAGAAGGGCTTTTGGAAGATCCCGTAACGGATGAGATTGCAACCAGATATTTGAACGAATTAAAAGATTTGGACATTGATACCCTGATTTTGGGATGTACCCATTATCCGTTAATCCGTTCAACCTTGGGACGGATTATGGGGGAAAATGTTACCCTTGTAAATCCGGCTTATGAAACGGCGGTGGAATTGCGCTCGCTGCTTGAGCGGGAAGGATTGCTGAATCCGTCGACAAACAGACTCGGAACCAACCAATACCAGTTTTTTGTATCGGACGGTGCCGACAAATTTAAGACATTTGCCAATTCCATTATTAAATACGGAATTTTATCCGCAAAAGTGATTCATATTGAGGAGTATTAGTTTTATGACAAAAGATGTACTGATTGCCATTAAAGGCATGCAGTTTGAAGGGGAAATGGACCCGGAAGAAATAGAAGTAATCCAACGCGGTGAATATTATGAAAGAAACGGCGCGCACTACCTTTTGTATGATGAACCGGTAGAAGGGACTTCTGAAATAATCAAAAACCGCATCAAATTTAGAGAGAATGAAGTGCAAGTGGCCAAAAAAGGAGCGGTTAATACCACCCTTACATTTACAAAAAATGAAAAAAATATGACCAATTATGCCACCCCATTCGGAAATCTCGTAATTGGAATCGACACACAGAAAATTGCGTTGGAAATGTCAGAGAAAAAAATGGATATCAAAGTAGATTACGCTCTGGACATCAACTACGAATTCCTCGCAGACTGTAAAATCTCCATAGAAGTTTCAGCCCTGCCAAGTTGACACAGAAAAAACCGGCACTAAGCCGGATAGGGGACTTGCGTAGAGAATTATAAAAAAAGCGCTGTCATATGGTGTTTTGTTAGCCTTAGGTTACGTTGGCAAAAAACACCATATGACAGCGCTTTTTATAATTCTCTGCGAGTAATTACTTAACCGGCTTAGCGCCTGCTTTTTCCTGTGCCTTTTCGAGGGCACGCTTAAAGAAGCCTTTTTTCTTCTGCTCAACAGCTACTGACTTGCCGTGCAAGCCTTTAACGGATGTAATGTAGATACCGCTTACGGTAGCCTTAACTTCCTTCTTAACCGGAACCTGGTCAAAAATCTTCTCATCACATACCAAAGACATAACCTGTGGGCCGACCTTAACCTTTACAATCGGAAGTTTGGAACCACGCATCAGACGCGGAGCCTGTTCGATAACGGTCTGCGGAAGTCCGGATTCTTTCAGTTTCATGCGCTTCTTATCAATAATCAACATGGAAACAGTCTGCTTCATAGCTTCCATCTGTTCCTGTTGTTCAGCCTGTCTCTTCTGAGCCTTCTTGCCTAAGAAATAAAGTGCAATAACAGCAACAACTAAAACGGCTAAAATAACCAATAATACAATTGTACCTGTACTCATGATTACTCCTCCTTACAATATAATAACGTAACAGGACAATTCTACCATTTTTTTTATTAATACGCAATATATAAGAAAATATGAAAAATGTATGAAATTTTATTTAGGGCTTTAATCATTTACAAAAATGTGGTATAAATGAGATGTTGCGTATTTATACGTAGTTTTGGACATAAGAAAGGTTTGGTTTAGAGAAATGAAACGATTATTAGCGATAGTAATGTCAGTAGCAATGATGGCAGTAATGCTTGCCGGTTGCGGAAATGAGGGGGCTAATTTAAGCAGTATTGATGCATCGAAGTATGTTACTTCTTTATTTGATTACAAAGGCATTGAATTAAGTGCACAGAAAGAAACAATTGATGATGAATATATTGATTCATATATCGATTTTATTCTGTCCCAGTATCCGAATTATGTAGAGGTAACAGACCGTGCGGTTGGATATGGTGATACAGTTAATATTGATTATGTGGGCAAGGACATGGAAGGTGTTGCTTTTGAAGGCGGCAGCGCACAGGGATATGATTTGGTAATCGGTTCCGGCATGTTTGTTCCGGGATTTGAAGACGGTCTTGTAGGATATAATGCCGGCGATGTTGTAGATGTGGAATTAACCTTCCCTGAGAACTATCACAATGCAGACCTTGCTGCACAGGATGTAGTATTTACGGTAACCATTAACAGTATTTGGGCAACAGAACCGGCTGAACTTAACGATGAGTTTGTTGCACAGTTTGGTAATACCAGCGTAGAAGAGTTCCGTAACTCAGTGATTATAGCGTTGGAAGACAGTGCTAATGCAACCTTTAATAATGAATTACAGATGCAGATTATTGATATCATCTTAGAAGAATGTGAATTTACGGAAGATGTTCCGGAAGCATTGTATAATTATTACAAAGACCAGATTTATGCTAACTTTGAAGCATATGCAACAAGTTATGGTATTGATGTAAAGGATTATGTTTCACAGTCCGGTATGACAGAAGATGAATTTGAAACAAATCTTGATACCGGTGCTATTGAATCTGCAAGAGAAGCATTGGTTTGTAAGATGATTGCCGACAAAGAAGGAATTACGGTTACGGACGAAGAGTTAGAGCAGGGAATTCAGGAAAACTATATGAATTTCGGATATGCGACCGTAGAAGAATATAAGGATGCAGAAAACGTAGAAGATTACCGCGATTATCTTTTGACTTCAAAAGTTTTGAACTATATTATTGAGAATGCAAATGTTACGGTTTTGGATCCGGAAGATGCGGCTGCCGAAGCAGAAACAGAAGCAGAAACAACAGCAGAATAATACAATAGAATTAACAGGACCCGGAAGATAATTCCGGGTCTTTTTTTTATTTCTTTTTGGTGATTTAACTTGTTTTATACGGGTAAAGCATAGTACAATAAAAGCAGTATGAAAAAAAGAATTCTTGTATTATTTTTCAGTTTCATATTGTGTATGATGCAGCCATTATCGGCTTATGCCACTTCCATTTCCCAGCTGAAGCAGCAGAAGAAGGAGAATGAAGAGAAACTTGGCGAGATTAACGAGGAGATTTCCGAGCTGACGAGTGAATCAAAGGGAATCACGGAGGAACTGGCAGAGTTGGATGATTTGTTGGTAGAGGTGCTTGCCAGTGTCAGTCTGCTTGAGGAAGACGTGGAAGAAATTGAAGGCAGTATAGAAGAAATAAAGGTCGAACTGGATGCAGCCATTAAGACGGAAGAAGACCAGTATGCGG
Organism: Lachnospiraceae bacterium; assembly: GCA_045586245.1. Classification (GTDB taxonomy): domain Bacteria; phylum Bacillota; class Clostridia; order Lachnospirales; family Lachnospiraceae; genus RGIG8767. The sequence continues at coordinate 18,690 of JAZMZZ010000189.1, forward strand.
CCATGAAGAAACGTATCCAGTATATGTATGAGAGGGGCGAGTCTTCTTATGTTTCTTTGCTGCTTGGAGCAAGCAGTATCGGAGATGTTATGAGCCGTGCGGAATACATTGAGCAGATGTATGAGTATGACCAGGAATTGTTGAATGAATACATAGCGGCAAAAGAAAAGGTACAGGAAACAAAGATACAACTGGAAGAAGAGCAGGCAGAGCTGGAAGCGTCTTTATTTGAGTTGGAACAGGAAAAAGCCGCATTGGATGAACTGATTGCGCAGAAGAAAAAAGAGCAGGAAGATTTTGAAACCAAGCTTGCAAAGGCGAAGCAGGAAGCAGCGGCATATAAAGCTAAGATTAAGCAACAGAACAGCGAGATTAAGAAATTAGAGGAAGAAGAAGCAAGAAAGGCAGCTGAGGCCGCCCAAAAGAAGGCGGGTAATATAGATTCGGCAAGTATTATCAGCGGAGCCAAAGGAAGTGCAAGCGGTAAGGAGATCGCCAGTTATGCATGTAAGTTTGTCGGGAATCCGTATGTATATGGTGGGACAAGCTTAACAAACGGAGCGGATTGCTCCGGATTTACGATGTCGGTGTATAAGGCCTTTGGATATAGCATTCCAAGGTCATCGACGGCCCAACGCAGTGCCGGCAGGGGAGTGACCTATGCGGAGGCGCAACCGGGAGACCTTATTTGTTATGCCGGACATGTGGCAATCTATCTCGGGGGCGGAAGGATTGTGCATGCGAGTACAGCGAAGACCGGGATTAAGTATGGAACAGCTACTTATAAGGAGATTTTGGCAGTAAGAAGAATTGTAGACTAAATTACGTGGGGGATAGTTACGTGTCAAAAGGAATCAAAAAGATATACCTGATGTTGTTGGCAATAGCGGGAGCGCTTATTATAGCAGCCCTTATTGGAGGAAGCGGTAAACGTACGGAACCGAATATCCTGAATTTGCGGCCGGACAGGGTAGAACAGGAAGACGAATATACCAAAAGTTATTATTTTGATGTCGGAGCCAAAAGCCTTGGCGGTCAGGGAATCGCTTTTTTTACCAATCATCAGAACGTAACTTTATATTGTAATAATGCAAGATTCTATGAGCGTTTGCAGAAGGACAGTCCGTGGGGACGTACGACCGGTTCGGTTTGGAATTTCGTCCACTTGCCGTATGAGACAGAAGAAGTCCGTATCGTATTGGAGCAATGTTATGAATCCTATGCCATGGATGATTTTTATATTCTGGCGGGCAATGACAGGGAGAATTATGTATCCCTATTAAAAGGTTCGGCAGTTGCCATGTCCTGCAGTATTATTATTGCCGTAATCGGAGTGGCATTGTTTATTGTCTGGCTGGTTGTCAGAAAGCAGACAACGGCAGTCTCCAATGTGTTTTATCTGGCAATTTTATCCATTCTTTTTGGTATGTGGTCGTTTAACGAAACGGTGGGGGCGACTATTTTATTTAAGGATCGCGTGGCATGTTCATTTACGGCATTTGTATTACTGAAGTTGTTATCACCAACGCTTATTTTGTTTGCAAGGGAATTTGCAGATGCACCAAAGAGTGTCATCTGGGAGATTTTCTCCCGCTTCATGGTAATAGAAGCGGTTATTACCGTATCCATGCATATGGTAGGTATTATGGATTTGAAAGAGTCCGTAATAAGTACACATATAATTCTGATTGTAAGTATGATATACACGATGGGTATTGTTATTACTGCCCTGTACAAGCGTCAGTTTAAGTCACATGTGCAAATATATATCTTTGCCGGACTAATTGTAATTATTGCAGCAGTTTCCGTGTTTATCAATTATTATACGGGAGATTCCCGCATGGATATCGCCGGAAGATTGGGATTTTTCCTATTTACTTTAATTGTATCAGGCCAGACGGCTACCCATGCACTTAAGATGATGGAAAAAGGCAAGTATGCCGCTATTTATGAAGAAATGGCAATTACGGATTCTCTTACCGGATTATACAACCGTAATGCATACGAAATTGATACGGGTAAGATTGAAGAATTAAACGGATTTTTGATTTTGACATTTGATTTGAATGACTTAAAAATCTGTAATGATACAAAGGGACATGCGCAGGGCGACCATTATATTATTACCGCAGCCAAGATGATTGAGCGTCTTCTGGCACCATATGGCCGATGCTACCGTATTGGCGGCGATGAATTTTGTTCCATTGTCCGAAACGGTGCCACTTGTCCGGTAGATGATTTGTTGTTAAAACTGGAGATGGAGCAGATAAAATATAATGCAGGCCTGACTCCGGACGGGTATCCGATACGAATTGCAGCCGGTTATGCGATGTACGATGCAGAACTGGATGCGGATATCGAAGAGATGCGAAGCCGTGCCGATACGAATATGTATCGCAATAAGAAACAGATAAAAGAAGCAAATGCATAAATAATTTAAATCATTATAAAAGAGCGCTTTTGGCAATTGCCATCGGCGCTCTTTCTATTTTTGTTTGTTTAATTATTCATAAAGGATTACTGCTTTGTCATTGTTGGTTTACCGGTACGTGCAAAGAAATCCATCCAGATACGGGGCACGAATAACATAAGCATTGGGAAAAGTTCCAAACGTCCGGCCAGCATATCAAACATCAGAACCCATTTGGTTAAAGGGTTAAAATGTGCAAAATTGGCAGTCGG
>JAZMZZ010000190.1:0-4376 GCA_045586245.1 Lachnospiraceae bacterium
GGAAAAATTATCAGAGGCAGAAAAGGACTATATCGAAAAACTAAAAGAAAAACGTGCCGATGAGAAGAAATTGGCAGAAGAACTTGCGGAGAAGAAGGAACAGGAAAAAGATATGACCGTTAAGAAGGTCAATCTGGAAGCGTCTTCCGAAGAGGAACTGATTGAAAAAATTAAAAATATAGACTGGAGTAAAGTTGTGGGTGAGATAGAAGGTATCCGCTTTGATTTCAGTGTATAATATAGAATGAATATATTGTGAATGAATATGGCGTCTGTTTTTCAAAGTATTATTTGGAAAACAGATGCTTCTTTGTTATAATGGGTGGGAAATATTTTGTAACAGAAGGGGAAAAATATGATTGAAGCAGTAAATTTATGCAAACAGTTTGAACGGACTGTACGACAGGGAAAGAAGTCTAAAAAAGAAGATTTTTACGCAGTCGACAACATTTCGCTAAAGGCCGATGCTGGAGAGATTGTAGGAATTTTAGGGCCGAACGGGGCAGGCAAAACGACATTACTTCGTATGTTGGGGATGCTTATGACACCTACAGATGGTGAAGTGAGACTGGTAGATTCAGAAGGGGAAGAGATTGAGGACGTTACAAAAAAGAAAGCGGCAATCGGTTATCTTTCGGGTAATACCAAATTGTATCCGAGATTCTCGATTCGGGAATATCTTCGTTTCCTGGGAGAACTGTATGGGTATTCTAAGCAGGAGATTGCAGAGAGAACCGAGGAAATAATTCGGGTTCTGGATATGGGCAGATTTGCTGATAACCGTATTGAGAAACTCTCAACGGGACAGACGCAGAGAGCTTCTATTGCGCGTTGTCTGATGGCGGATCCGCAACTCTATATTTTGGATGAACCGACACTTGGATTGGATATCATTAGTGCGGATGCCATTATCCGTTTTATGAAGGAACAGCAGCAAAAAGGAAAAACCGTTCTGTATTCTACCCATTATCTGGAGGAAGCCCAGGTGCTTTGCGACCGTATTTATATGATTTGTCAGGGTCGGATTGTGGCAGAGGGAACACCTGCTTATCTTATGGAAAAAACCGGAACGAATTCTCTTAGGGATGCCTTTCATCGTGTTTTCGATGAAATTGAAAATGTAGAGGGAGGGCAGACAAATGAATAAGATATTGACTTTAGTCCGCAAGGAAGTTTTGGATATATTACGTGATAGAAAGACTTTGATTATCATGGTAGCGGTACCGGTATTGCTTTATCCTGCGATGATTATCGGTATGGTTATGATTATGAGCATGGTGGCATCTTCACAGCAGGAAACGGTACATAGGGTGGCATATGCTACAGAATATGAAGAGTATGCATCTGCATTGCAGGAAGTGTATGATGAATACGAAGAGGATAATAATTACAAACTGGAATTAATATCCATGACAGAAACTGATAAGGAAGCAAAAGCAGATAGTTATGATGCATGGCTTTCTTTTTCAGAGGATGAAAATGGGTTGAGTATTACGGTAGAATATACATCTACCAATCAGGATTCCGGATATGCCGAAAGCATATTAGAAGATCTTTCCGAGTTGTATAAAGATAAGATTGTAGAAGAAAAACTGGGCGAATACGGATTGACGGAAGAATTTTTATCTCCTGTCAAATATCAGGCAATAGACAGCGTCAGTGAATCGGAAAGTGTGGGTATGAATCTGGGTGGCAGTATCGGAATGATGCTTGTGGTAACAATTATGCTGGGAGCATTTTATCCGGCTATGGATGTTACTACAGGGGAAAAAGAAAGAGGTACATTGGAAACGCTTCTAACTCTTCCGGTTACCAATTTTCAGATGATTATGAGTAAATACATTGCGGTTGCCTTATTTGCAAGCGTTACGGCAATACTGTCACTGGCATCACTGGGGGCATCGATTCTATTCCTCTTTAACAGTGTTGCAGGTGAAACAGCAGGAGAAACTATGGGAATGGATTTTTCCATGATTGTAAGCTGGATGCCGATTTTACTGGTTGCAATGGTAGTAACGGCATTGTTCATTTCGGCATTTTGTATGTGCTTCTGTGTATTTGCCAAAAGTTTTAAAGAAGCGAATAACTACATTACACCGGTTATGTTGTTTATAATGTTTGCTTCTATGATAGGTATGTTACCTTCGGCAGTACTAAATTATAAAACTTCGTTAATTCCGATTGTAAATGTTTCCCTGTTAATTAAGCAGGTAATGGCGCAACAGATGAATCTTGCACTTGCCGGTATTACGATTGGAACAAATATCTGCTACAGTGTTTTGATTGTCTGGATTCTTTCCAAAATGTACGACAGTGAGAATGTTCTCTTTGCCGATGGATTCCAGAGTTTTAAAATATTTGAGAAGCGGTCGGACATCAAACCGGGAACAGTACCGAAAATCGGCGATTTGATATTAAGTATCGTGGTATTGTTACTTTTATCCATTTATTTAGGGCTTGCAGTAGGAACAGATTCCGTATTTGGTTCAACCGTGGTTTCACAATTACTAATCGTATCCATGCCTTTGCTACTGGTATGGTATATGAAGTCGGATGTAAAAACTTTATTCTCACTAAAGCTTCCGAAGTTAAAGGATATAGCGGGTGGATTCGTACTGTATATCGGTGTATATGCACTGATGTTACTTGCCAGCTTCATTCTGATATCCGTGTTTCCTCAAAGTGCAAAGAATACAGAAATGACTTTTGATTTATTGATGGATCAGCCCTTTGTTCTTGTAGCACTGGTGATTGCCGTTATGCCTGCGATTGGAGAGGAATTATATTTTAGGGGACTGATTTTCGGAAGTCTTAGACATCATTATCGTGCAGTATGGGCGATAGTAATAACTGCGCTTGTATTCGGAGTATTCCATTTAAGTCTTGTAAAGGTAATTCCAACCGGAATGCTGGGAGCATGTTTTGCTTATATAACCTACGTATCAGGAAGTATTTATATTGGTATGTTTCTTCATTTCTTTAATAATTTTATATCGGTAATAACAATGAAATATTCGGATCAGGTAGAAAAAATGTTGCCGGTTTTAATGAGAGAGGAACTTTTGGTTTCAGACATACTGATTTTACTTGGTGTAGGTATTCTATGTACGACGATAGGAATATGGATTTTGAAAGGCAGAAATACCAGATAGACAGTTAGTAATATTTTGTATTTATTAATGATGAATTAAAAATCCCTCAGGGTATCCTTTATTTCAAAGATGCCGTGAGGGATTTTGATTTGTTATAGACTAATTTGTTGCTCTACATAAAAACATACCATAGGTATAAAAAATATTATACAAGCAGTATGGACAGTGTGTTCACAATCATCTTGGACAGTGATAAACTATAGTCAGTTCAATAAAAATGAACGAAGAGTCGACTTTATAATACGGAGTATAGGAGAGAAGATATGGAAATAAAATTAGCTCAAAATATAAAGAAATTCAGAAAAGAGCATTCTTTTACACAGGAACAACTGGCAGAGATACTTGGTGTAACGGTAGGCGCGGTTTATAAATGGGAAGCGGGTTTGTCCATGCCTGAAATCCGCTTACTTATGGCACTTGCTGATATATTTGAAGTATCAGTAGATGTACTTTTGGGATATGAATTGCAGAGCGGTAATGTAGATATCAGTATCAAAAGAATAGAAGAAGCCGTTAGAGACAGGAATTTTACAAGCGGAATGGCGGAAGCCGAAAAGGCTTTGCAAAAATATCCGAATCATTTTGGCTTGGTATATACCTGCGGCTTCTTTTATCAACTTAAATTTGTGGAGCAAAAAGAAACGGCCGATATCGACCGTTCCAATGCATTGTTTGAGCGTGCTATCCGTCTTTTATACCAGAATACGGATAATAGTATCAATGAGGTGTCCATATTAAACCTGATTGCACAGAATTACATGCTTGCTGATAAAACGGAAGAAGCGCTTGAGAGTTTTAAGATGAATAATGTCTGTGGCATCAATAACAGTCTGCTTGGCATGATCTATGCAAGAATGTTAAAACAACCGGATAATGCTAAGGAATATCTGATGAAGTCCTTTTCGGACGGTTTTGGAAATATGATACGGACAATGGCAGGCCATGTTTATATGTACGAGTCTAAGAAGGATTATATCCGAAGTATGGAGGCATTGGAATGGTTATACGCATTTATTGAAAGTGTCAGAAAAGAAGATGCAAAGAATACTTTCCTGGATACGTTAAAGGCGGCAATATTGACACAGTCGGCAGTTACGCAGGCGAGATTAGGAAATACGGAGCAGGCAAAAGAGTTGATTCATTGTACAGGCGAATTGGCAAAGCAATTTGATGCAGAACCGGTCTATAGTCTTGCGGGAATCCGCTTTTTTGAAGATGCACCGG
>JAZMZZ010000191.1:0-2872 GCA_045586245.1 Lachnospiraceae bacterium
CTATTTCTTCCGGTGAACGTGAACTATCTGAATAAGTTGAATGAATGTGTAAATCGACTTTCATAAGTCCTCCTTAATGAATATAAAATTCCATCATAATAATGCAAATAGTCACAGGCTTTCAATCTCGCCATGAAACTGAAAGTTTACTCACATCAACAGTTTGTCTAGTTCGCAAAGAAGCTTACTTTTCATTTCTTCAAGTTCTTCATTGCTCGGTCTGTTATCATCAGCGTACATCATATCCCTCGGGTACCACCAAACAGGTCCCCTGCCGTTATTTCCATAGTTCTCTATATCGCCAGCTCTTCTCGGAAATAAATGCCAGTGAATATGTGCTCCGCCATCCCCGTTTCCCAAACATTCATAATTCATTTTTTGTGCTCCGAAAGCTTTTTTTACAGCTTCAGAAACAAGTGTCATTTCATATAAATGCTTTGCTCTTACTTCTGCATCAAGATCAAATAATTCAACAACATGGGTCTTATATAGAAACAAAGTATACCCTTTAAAATGCTGATAATCCCCAATCACCACATATCCAGTTTCAAGTTCTTTTACAAGAAATGGGTTGTTGCCAACTCTAGTTTCTTTAATCCTGTCACATACAAAGCACATAAATATTCTCTCCTCCAAATTCAAAGTTTCCATTCCTTTTCATTATACATATTTTTCACCGGCAACACAATTCCGAAAAAATCTTTAAAAAGTTCCTCTCCCTATACTACCCCTGCACCTTTGCAAGCAAAGCCTCCTGCAGCACCTGTGAAAAATTCACCCCTTTTGCCATTGCCCGCTCATTAAGCCACGCCGGAATGGTCAAGGTCTTCTTCACTGCTTTCGTCTCTTTATACTGATCAATATTACATGATACCAACGAAGTAAAGCCATCCTCTACAGAAAGCGTCCCCATATCGGACGGCACCGCAATCGGTCGCTCCTGTTCCAAAAGCGTCAAGATATATCCTGCCATCGCTTCCTGCGCACACGCCATGGTCTCCGCCACGGAAGAACCGTAGCTGTGGCATCCCGGCAAATCCGGAAACTCTACCCAATAAGAATCCTCTTCTTTATGAAACACCGCCGGATAAACAAATAACATAAGCCTCCGCCTCCTTTTCACTCAATACTATTTTAGTCCTGCCTCTTTCAAAATCTTACTTAGCAATCCGACCGGAACGTCTTTCCCATGTATCGGCACTGTCATAGTCTGCTCTCCCTTTTGAAGAATATGATGACTCCCGGTAATTCGAATCAACTTCCATCCGTTCTTCTTCAGAAGCTTTAGTAAATCCTTATCCCTCATAACTCACCCCTTTCATCATAACACGTATAATACGTGTAGTCAAGATTGTAAAACAACAAAATCTTTCCCCTCTACTCTTAATGGAAACTACGGTGTGAAACCACCGGAACTTAAATGACAGACATAGGATAACACGGTTTAAACATAATAACAAGTTTTTTGCGCTCAATGTATTTGAACGCTATCGGATAATCAAAAAGAGAACTGCCCAAAACTTTTTTCAAGCTGTTCCCTTTATCTCTTTAATCGCCTATCGCTCTTAGTTTATATCATCTTCTCTATTACACATTTTGTAAACTCCACATTCTTTTCCTCGCTTACTTTTAACTCCTGCATAATTTTCACAATCTCCGGATAGCCTCCCTTATCTATCGGCTCAGATAATGAGTTCCACCCTTCGGTTCCTCCTCCCAAAGTATCAAACATCAATTTGCGGTACAAACCGACCGTTGTCCGAAATGCTTCTATGAGCTGTGCCAATGCTTCACTCGGCTGTTCCTTCTGCATCTCTTCCAGATACAGTAATAATGCATCCTTTCGCTCATAAAAGATTCCAATACAATATTTAAACCCAAAAGAATCCAATCTATCTTCGCGTACAGCATCTGCAATTACATCATATACCCCAAAACCATAGGTACGTCCGGAATCATCACAGGATGTCTGCATTCCCTCTATATACAAACGAAGTGCCTCTGAATACGCCCGATTCCAATCTACCTCTTGTACCTTTTCAGGAACTTCGCAATACAGCACCGGTGCCCATTCAAAGGTTTTACCTAAATTATTGTATAAAACAGGCATACTGGTATTCGTATTCTGACTTCCGATTCCCTTCGGAAAGAACACTTTATCCGCATCATCGTAACCATATATCACACCGAACTCTCCGGTATCGATTCCCCATACCACACAGGCTCTGTCACCTTCAATACCTTGCTTAATCGCTTCGATTGCTTCCTGTTGCTTTGCGGAATAATTCTCTTCCCCCGGGGCGGCATAATACTTCTTTGTCTGCACACCGATTCGTTCCATAGGACGTGCATGATCTTCCAACCAGTCATAATCCGTCACCGGTAACGAACTGCAATTTTCATCCACACAAAACCGGGATGCAATTCCCGTTACGCTTAAAAACTTCTGAAACGTATCCTCCTTATTCCACATCCCGCAATGCTCCAGTACACTCATCATGCTGATTGCATAGGTATTCCATGCAGAAAACACCTCAATGTCCAATTTCTTCTTTGCCATAGCAAACTCCTCCTTTTTCTTTCTGACCCTATTATCTCACAGGATGTACGACATATAATGTCATAGCAATGTTAAAAGTCCGGAAAGTCTCTCTTTCATATGCTCCCGCAACCAATTCGGCTTCACAATCCGAAAGTCCAAACCACTGGCAATTAAAACACTGATAAAAATATCCGGGTCAAAAAATGCATAGGTATAGGTTTGTCCCTCCACCTTCCCGCAGAGAAAATACTCCAACGGTGCTACCGATGTTCTTCCCCCCAGCATCTCAATTTCCGCAAAGTAAGGCTCCCTTGTCATACTGCTTTCGCC
>JAZMZZ010000192.1:0-1550 GCA_045586245.1 Lachnospiraceae bacterium
TGTGTGGTTCCTTCTTTGAAATACCATGTCGCCTGAACCGGCTTCATTCCGAGTTTCTTTGCGGTCTCCAATTCGTAACTGCCACCATCTCCGACGTAGACGCATTCATCCGGTATAACTGACAGTTCCTGCATACAGCGCTCATAGATTGCTTCTTCCGGTTTTCGGATTCCTAATTCGCAGGAAAGGCACACCGCATCAAAATACGGAAATAACTCACTGTCACGGATAACTTTCGCTTCCTCAAAATAACAATTGCTGATTAAGCCAATTTTGAATCCCTGCTTTTTCAACTCTTCTAACATTGGTATAATCTGCGGATGCATATGCTTGAAACATTCTTCTTTAGTAGCAACACGCTTATTCGCCAGTTTATCTACTAATTCCTGCGAGTAATTCCCCACGTCTTTCAGCGTCATCGTAAGCAGTTCTTCCAATGTCATCTTTCCCACGGTACGCATCCACTCATATTCGTCATTACGCCAGACACGGAAGAATTCTTCTCTTGAAACGCCAGCATCTGTTGCCATCTCGCCTCCAAAATACAATGGACAGTTGTAATGCGTAATTAGTGTTTCATACATGTCAAATATTACGGCTTTGATCATAATTTCTCCAATCCTCTTATTTCAATCTTTCAACCAGCCACTCAGTACACTCTTCGATAAATCCTAAAATAACTTTATCATTGCAATATCGGAATCCGCTGATATCGTAAATCTCTGTTTTCCCATATTCTTCGCGTAGCATGTACTGTATCTTTTTTTCTATCTCCTCTTTCCCGATACAATCCTCTATCGGGTACGCACTACCACTTGCCAAAAGTTCCATAATACGCCTACTGTGCGGGCTTGTCTGATACAACCATTGGTCGCTCTCATAGGCTTCTTTTCCATAAATATGATAAGCCTCTTCTACATTCGTTCCTTTTATATTCTCTTCTTGGAACGGTTTCCAAATCTTCAGGGCACTCTGTATATCCGTCAAAATATGTACACAATAACCTGCTATAAAATCCCTATCGTCTGAACCTTTATTTTCTTCCCAAAATTGCATAACATCTGCTTCCCATTTATCGGGATCCTCTGTTATTCCCCATCTTGGCCCACAATCCCATATATGGCTCTTTTCTTTCATCTGAATCTGATAATCTTCACAAAAGTGGACCGCATCCGGCGCAACGGCTCCTACTAAAAAATCCCCCGGATTTTCAATCCAATCCCATTTAGCAAGTGAGCGATATGCTACTTCCAGATGTATCATTGAATATGCCATCTCTCTGATTCCTCCCAAACACAATTCCCCTTTATTATAACATCGCATGAAAAAGGTGCAATCCCAATGGAAATGCACCTGATTAATACATATTCTCTTACTCCCCGCCAAGCATCTTCTCCGGCGGCTTCACCACGTATGCCACAATTAACGGAATAATCATAATAACCCAACTGATTGGCTCCGTAAATGCTACGCCGACATATCCGAATACAGGAACTAAGAAACTTGCCGACAACACTTTTATCATCATTTCCACAAAGCTGGACACAAGC
>JAZMZZ010000193.1:0-5421 GCA_045586245.1 Lachnospiraceae bacterium
AATCTGCTCGGACATATTGTAATGGGTGTTGAAATGGTTGGAGAAAAAATCCGTGATATCCAGGGATTTCCACCGGTACTCGCCGGAGAGATTAAGCATTGTATTCTGGCGCACCACGGAGAATATGAGTATGGTTCGCCTAAGAAACCTGCCATTATGGAAGCGGTGGCACTTAATTTTGCAGATAATACCGATGCCAAGATGCAGACTTTCAAGGAACTTTTACAGAATACCGACCAGACTGACTGGCTTGGGTTTAACCGCTTGTTTGAAAGTAATGTCCGTATGACGCGCATGGAATAATACTATAAGTCTACATAATTTAATGCAAGGATACTCGCGTCTTGGCGAGTGAAAGAAGTATGAAAATGAAAGAGAATGCATTATATAACAAGAATCAGCTGATTCAGGTGGAAATTACAGACATCGGCACAGACGGCGAAGGAATCGGTAAAATAGACGGTTTTACTTTTTTCATCAAGGATGCGATTATCGGTGATGTTGTGGAAGCAAAGGTCATGAAGGCCAAAAAGAATTATGCATATGCCAGATTAGAGAAGGTGGTAACGCCTTCTTCTTTTCGTGTGGAACCGAAATGTGCATTTGCCAGAAACTGTGGCGGATGCCAGATTCAGGCGATGAGTTATGAGAAGCAGTTGGAATATAAGGAGTCCAAAATCCGCAATAATTTAATCCGTATCGGTGGTTTTGAACCGGAGGTTGTGGACAGCGTCATGGAGCCGATAGTGGGAATGGAGGAGCCTTTCCGTTACCGTAATAAGGCACAGTATCCGATCGGAACGGATAAAGACTGCAATCCGATAGCCGGATTTTATGCGGGAAGAACCCATTCGATTATTGCAAACACAGACTGTTATATTGGCGTAGAAGAGAATAAAGAAATTTTGGAAATCGTGCTGGATTACATGAAAGTGAATCATGTGACGGCTTATGACGAGACAACCGGACAAGGATTGATCCGTCATGTGCTCATCCGTAAGGGATTTACCAGCGGTGAGATTATGGTATGCCTGGTCATTAATAAAAAGAGTAGGAATAAGGGGGAAGAATTCCTGCCCGCACAGGAAAAACTGGTGGAGGCCCTTAGAACAGTGCCCGATATGACAAGCATCTCCGTAAGTATTAATACAGATAATACCAATGTTATTATGGGAAAAGAAGTGCATACCATTTGGGGAAAGGACAGCATTTCAGATACCATCCATGTTCGTGATACGGAAAATGATTTTGCACTGACGGATAAGGGAATTACTTTTGCGATTTCACCGCTTTCCTTCTATCAGGTAAATCCCGAACAGACCGAGAAATTGTATAGTCTCGCTCTTGACTATGCCGACTTAACCGGTAACGAAACCGTTTGGGATTTGTACTGCGGAATCGGAACAATATCCCTGTTTTTAGCAGGAAAAGCAAAGCAGGTATACGGTGTGGAAATCGTAACGCAGGCAATCGAGGATGCGAAGAAAAATGCAGAGAACAATGGAATTAGGAACGCAGAATTTTTCGTAGGGAAAGCAGAAGAAGTTCTGCCACAGAAGTATAAGGAAGAAGGTATTTTTGCAGATATTATCGTAGTGGACCCACCGCGTAAGGGATGTGATAATGCCTGCTTAGAAACGATGCTTAAGATGCAGCCGAAGAAGATTGTGTATGTAAGCTGTGACAGCGCTACGCTTGCAAGGGATCTGAAGATTCTTTGCGAGGGCGGATACGAGATTCAGAAGGTTCGGGGCGTGGATCAGTTCGGACATACGACACATGTAGAGACGGTTGTGCTTTTGTCTCAACAACAAAGAGTAAGTTGTTGACAAAAAGATTTTTAAGAATTATATTATAGAAAATAATTTGAAAGGAAGCACCGATATGTATTTATTCGTAATTGAAAATACATACGAACGTATTCAGACAATGCAGATTATTATGCAGGGTCTTAATGTTGTATGTAAATATTCCGGTTACGAAGAAAAATAAGCTTTCAAAACAAAATATCTATATAGTTGTTTTGACCACTTATCTTTTCGGTAGGTGGTCTTTTTGTTTATTAAATTTTCGGAGTACCAAAACAGTAAGAGAGGAGATTGTAATGGCAAATTTAATTATAGTATGTGGTCCGCAGGCAGTAGGGAAAATGACAGTGGCAGAGAGTTTGAGGGATAAATTAAAGTATAATATGATGATGAACCATGACAGTATTGAGATGTCTGATAGAATATTTGGTTTTGGAACACCGGCACAAAAAGAATTCAATGCTGTATTTAGAGAAAAGGCATTTGAACTCGCAGTAAAGCATAACGTAGATTTGATATTTACATATGTTTGTGCATTTGAAGTTCCTCAGGAAAAGGAGTATTTGACGGGGTTAGAAGAAATGTTTCGTGCTTCCGGAGGAGAATTTTATTTTGTAGAATTAAGTGCCGATCTTGCAACAAGACTTGAAAGAAATGAAACGCCGCACAGAATGGAACGCAAGGCATCAAAAAGAGATGTCGTATGGAGTAAATCAAATCTTTTGAAAGATGCGGAAAATCATAGACTGAATTCAGAGGAGGGGGAAGTATGGTTTAAAAATCATATAAAGATAGATAATACCAGTCTTAGTCCGGATCAAGTGGCAGACAGGGTTATAGAAGGGTTTAAGCTGGTTGCGAATGAGAAGGAAGAAAAAGAATATCGCTTTGGGGCATAAAGAAGTATTAGGATTCTTATAGATACGGAATAAAATATCATATTTTAGTTGACTGTTTTATTGGAGATACATACAATGAATTTATGCAATGCATAAAGGGGCAAAATATGGAAGCAAAGGAAGAGTTAAGAAAATTAAGAGAAAGTACGGGGATGAACAGGAAGGAATTTTGCGAGTACTTTGAGATTCCTTATATGACGGAAACCGATTGGGAGCTGGGGAATAGAAGAGTACCACAGTACCTCTTGCGTCTGATGGCATATAAGATTCGTATGGAACAGTTGTCCGAAAAGAATGTTGAGGATAATAAGTGATTGTTGGGGTCAAAATAATATGGTATATTTATTTTAAGGAAAGGAAGTGATTGTATGTTAGTGACAAATGCACAGAAAATGCTGGATTCGACCGATACAAACAAGTTGGAATTTTATCGTTTGATTGGTGAAGGTTACGAAGCGATGCAGGAAGGCAGAGTCAGTACAATCGATGAGGTACGTGAAAAAATAAAAATCCGGAGAGAAGAGCTTGGCTGATGTAGTATTTACTGAACCGGCAGAATACGATTTGCTGGATATAGAATACTATATTTTTGTTGACCTTAGTAATCCTCAAGCGGCTCAAAGAATTTCTGAAGGCATTTTAGATGCCGCTGAGAAATTAGGAGAATATCCGACAGGTCATCCGTTAGTAGATGATGAACTGTTGCAAAGCGTTGGTTTGCGAGTAACACATTTTGATAACTATAACATTTTCTATTATTATGATATGACGAATGATGTAGTATACATAATCAGAGTTTTGTATAACAAAGTAGATTGGCAGAATTTATTCAAAAGATAATTGATTGAAACCAAGCCTCCAAATCCGCTAAAGATTTGGAGGTTTTCTTTTTTGTTTTGAGGGAAATAATATCCGATACAAACAAATTATGATACAATACTCTAGAGATTATGTTGGCTATTTTTGAGGACAATCGTTATGAAGAAAATGTGTTTTATTTTGCCGTTTCTTTTTGCTTTTTTGATGACGGGATGTACATCTCCTAACCCTTCAATGGATGAAACAGAAGTGCAAACAATAGAAGCGTATACAGAGGAAAAGGATACAATAGAGGTATCTGTGGAAGAGAGTTCAGAACCATCTTTATCAGAAGAAGATATTGTAGAGATGAATTTTGAAAGGGAATTAAAAGAAACCGATAATCCTCGGATTTTAGAACTTTTAAATGTTTCAGGAACATATTCAGATGGTTTTAACATGGAGCATTATCATTACCGGATTCCCCAGTTTAATGCGGATTCTGAAGATGCTGAAGCACTTAATAAAAGAATAGAAGACGATCTGAGTGAAATCATTGATCAGGAGATAGCAAACATTTTAGGAGGATATTCCCTGGTTACGAATTCGGTTATGTATGATGTTTTTGAATATGGGAATATTACAGCAATTGTTGTTCCTGTGCCGTATCCTAACGACTGTATGGATTATTTGACCTATACTTATGATTTTAAAGACAATAAGGAAATAACGAATACTGATCTTCTTACAATGAGTGGATTGACGGAAGAAGGGTTTGTGGCAGAAGTATGTCGTCTACAGGAGGAAGATTTTATTGAACTGGCAGAGAATTGGCCCAATCCCATGACGGATCAGGAAATGATTAAGGAATATATAGAAATTGTAAACGGATATGCTTCTGTAGATCTTCCTATGTATATCGATGAGATGGGTAAACTGCAGGTTTATATTCCGTTTGCATCCATTGCCGGTGCAGATTGGTATTATCAGTTGCGGGATTTCCCGACAGAGAATATATCAGAAGATATTAATAAAACCTCAGACATTTTTCAATGTTCAGAACCGGCGCCCTCTAAAGAGATTATAGACCGCTATGGCTATGTAGACGGATACTCTGTTTTGAGTTTTGATATTGTTCCACAGACAGTAGAAGGGTATGAAGGATACTATATAGTAGACGCAGTTTTCGCCCAACCAATTGAAGTACCGGGTAATCTTGCGATTGGAGAGCAGATAAGGGTGGTTTTTAATGAATTAACAGGAGACGAGCGGACGCTTGAGCGTAGGGAAGATGGTTTGTACCAACTTGAGGATGAGGAGAATGAGCCGTACTATCCTACTTTTTTTCAATATTGGGAGCAGGAGGATGATGCGCCGGCTGTGTTATATGATGAGAATACAGACCGTGTTGATAAGCCCGTTTTTGATGGAAAATTGTATATTCGAAAAGATGCTACAATTGAGTATGCAATAGAACATAATGTAAAGTCGGTAACAAAGGAAGAATTGAATCGCGAATATTTGAGGTTTAATGGAGTTTATTTTGATGAAAACGGATATGTGACAAGGCTTGTATATTATGGAGACTAAAACTCTTATCTTTCCATGCTTTTCCAGACAGATCCCAGACGGGATAAATTTGCTCTTGCAGTTTTAGGAATTGCTTTGGCAGTAGCCATACTAGAGGCATTGATTTTTAAAAATGAAATAGAAACAGAATATAATTATATGATACTTAACGGTATCGTAAAATTGATTTTAAACATCACAATCGCAATAGAGTGGCATTGGTTCTTTTTGCCGGTACAGATAGTAATAATGGGAATTTCAGTTTTTGCAATTGTTTTCATTATAAAGTCATGGTGGAACTATATGACAAAAGAATAATCGGAAGGTTTCAAAATAGGAGGACTAAC
>JAZMZZ010000194.1:0-1644 GCA_045586245.1 Lachnospiraceae bacterium
TAATTTTACAATCTCACGTCCGATTCCAATTGCCGCAAAGAGCATAATCAAATACCATGTACCCTGAATAAACTCTACATCAAAGATGGAAATGAACTCACCACTTTCTGCTTTATACATACAAAGCACCTGCGGACATGCCAGGAATAAGGTGAAAAACAAAACCGAAATTCCTATTCCAAATGCAATGCCTGCCTTTGAGAACGTTTCTTCCTTTTTCGGAATTCTTGGCAACTGGTCTAAGGAATCAAATATCGTATCCATCTTAATTCCCTTATGATACATATAGGCAAACCCTGCCGTTACTGCTGCAAATGTAAATATCGCACCATCCACTACACAGGCAATCATCTCAACAATCCAGTTAACAATTATATCAATACTGCTCTCCACAGCACCGGTAACGCCTGCTGCCGCCGCTGCTCCTGAATATAAATCAATAACAAGCAGAATAAACTGTGCAACAATGAGTCCGAAAACCACGCACATAAGTGCCGTCTTCAATACATATTTGTATACTCCGTAGTATGGTGCTCCGATGAAACAATCCTTTCCTTCGGAACTGTACTTCTCATAAAGTTCCTTCGGATCTCCGAGTTCATTCAATACTTTCTTAACCATCGCTTCATCCGGATCTTCCCCACCACAGCGTTCTTCCAACATATCATCAATAATACTCTGTAATTCCTTGGCCGTATCTTCTTTCTCTTCCTTTTTCATAAAGCGTGTTGCCGCATATATGTATCTTTCAATTAATTCCTGATATTTCATGATTTTCTCCTTTTACTCTTCAATCAATTTTGCAATGGAATCCGAAAACTTTTTCCAATGCTTTGCTATCTTTTCCAAAACAATCTTACCGTCATCGGTAATCACATAATACTTTCTTGGCTTGGCACCATCGGTTTCCCATTCACTCTTTAAAAGTCCCTGTGACTCCAAACGGCGCATCAGCGGATATAAGGTATTTCCCTCTATGGAAATGTCCGCCTCCTCCAGTACCTTTACCAGGTTATATCCGTACATCGGTTCCTTAAGCTGGCTTAACACCAACATAATCAGGGTTCCTCTTCGAAATTCCTGAATCAAACCTGCTACTACTTCATCATGATTCATTATCCTTCCTCCTCTTTTTTATATAAACCGCCACACAACCTCTTTTTGATGTATCTCGTCTATTACTGTGTGGCGCACACCATGCTGTTGTCATTATAATACTGTGTCGCACACACTATGTCAACACTTTTTTAAATTTTTTTCTATGAACGTTTTTTAATAAAAAAACCTTGCACAGTTTCCCATGCAAGGTTTTTATCTTTTCGATCAACTTATTTGAATTTAACTGCTGTTCCGTATGCAATCACTTCTGCGGCACCCTGCATAACGGATGAAGAACCGTAACGCATATTGATTACTGCATCTGCTCCTAGTTTTTCTGCTTCTTCCACCATACGCTTTACGGCAATCTGTCTGGCAGTATTTAACATTTCGGTATATCCTACGATTTCACCACCAACCAATGTCTTCATACCTGCCATAAAATCCTTACCAAAATTCTTAGAGTACACTACCGTACCTTTTACTATCTCAAGAACTTCCAATTCCTTCCCCGGAATATAATCAATATTTACTAGCTGCATCCTC
>JAZMZZ010000195.1:0-2767 GCA_045586245.1 Lachnospiraceae bacterium
ATCTGCAAAAACTAAGAGAACTCTTAGAAAAGCAGTTATGACAGATGCAACAAACGCAAAGGTAATGAAAAAGATTTTACCATACTTATAATAGATTAGGAGGAGTAAGCAAATGGCAAGAATTAAAGGCGGCTTAAACGCTAAGAAGAAACACAATAGAGTATTAAAACTTGCAAAAGGTTATAGGGGTGCAAGATCTAATCAGTATAGAATCGCAAAGCAGTCTGTAATGAGAGCATTAGCTTCTTCTTATGCAGGTAGAAAAGAAAGAAAACGTCAGTTCAGACAGTTATGGATTGCTCGTATCAACGCAGCAGCAAGAATGAACGGTTTATCATACAGCAAATTTATGTATGGTTTAAAACTTGCAGGTGTTGAAATCAACAGAAAGATGTTAGCTGAAATGGCAGTTAACGATGCAGAAGGATTTACAACATTAGCAGAACTTGCAAAGAGCAAATTAGCATAAGAACATATTCGGGAGGCTTTGGCCTCCCGTTTTTATTTGTGTTTTTAGGGAAAAAAGGCTATTATATAGATACAGTATTTTTGTGGCTAAGGAGAATGTTATGAAAAGAAAATGGATAGTGGCAATTGGTGCCTGTATGATAGCAGGAGTACTGGCCGGCTGTGCAAAAGGGAGCAAAGAGCCGGTTAAGGAAAGTGTTATAGAAACGATAGAAGAGCTGCCTTCTGCAGACGAAATTGTTGTGGAAGAAATAGTGGAAGAAACACAGGAATGGGTGGAAGAACGCACCTATGAGAGCAGACAGGCCGATGTGGTTTTGGAAGATGAGGAGTCTGTGTATTTCTGTGGCTTTGAACACATTTTGAAATGGAACAAATCGGATGGGACTTCTGAGAAAATATGGATATCCGACAAGGAACATTGTTTGGAACCTTCTTATATGTATTCGTACGAAAAGGGAATTCTGATTGGGGAGTATTTATACTTTATCGAAAGATGGGATACCACTCCTTGGAATAATTTGGAACCGGGAACGGTATGGGCATTGTCCGTAGTAAATACCGACGGAAGCGGTTACCGTATGATTACAGAGGTGGCAAAGGACGAAGAAACGGCCAATTTACTTCTTTTAGATGGTATTCTGTATTATGCACAGGAAACGTCTACAAAGGCCCTAAAAGGTTTTGTGGTGGATAATAACGGCGAATTATTAACCGATGCGGGTGAGGTGCTTACAGAGCCTGTTAATATACCTGAGGGATACATGGAAATCAGTTATTACAATAACGGAACCAGATATTTGACGGCGGTAGAAAGTGCCTATCGTTTCGGTTATTATCTGATTCATGATGAAGAGTATTCCCTTTGCGTGGTGAATCCGGATACCGGCGAAAAAACTCTTTTATCAGATAAAGTCGGTAATGCAACACCGGTAGCTTTTAACAGTACACATTTCCTGTTTTGGGATTATGCGGAGGATTTCTTTTACTTAGTAAATAACCGTACATGGGAAAAAGAGGCATCCATCTATAACGATGCCGATATCAGTATTATCGGTATGGATGAGGAATACATATATTGGCAGCGATATGATAAAAATATGGAGCAGTATATCTACGAGCGCGTGACGGTGGACGGAAGTACGACGAATCAGTTGTTTGAAGAAGATTCCTTTATCGGAATGCCGGATGATTCACCTTGGTATCTGATGGATATTACGGTTTTGGGTGATTATATTTATTATGTCGGTTCGCAGGATTATAAGTACTGTCTGCAACGCCGCAATATGGAAGAACCATGGGAGAAAGAAGTAATTGGAGATGCCTTCTATGACAGCGGTATTTTGCGTGTAGGTACCATTACTGCTTATAAGGAAAATATTTTCAGTGATACCATTCCGGATTTGATACTTGGTACGACGGATTTGGAGTGGCTTATTGTACATGAGCATTTTCCGGGTGCGGCAAAAATCAATGCTATTCTGGATGCCGAACAGGAAGCCAATATGGAGTATGAGCGGGAAATAGCAGAAGGCATGGAGGAATGGGCTGAAGATGGTTTAAATAGCAGTTTGTCAAGCCGCGTTTCACCTATATTCTTTTTCAATGAGCGTTTTATCAGTTATACCCAGCAGGAATACGAGTATTCCGGTGGGGCACACGGCATGCCGTATTGGATACCGCATACTTTTGATTTGCATACGGGAGAGGAACTTGGTTTGGAATTCTTTGTCGCAAATGAGGAAGCGGCATTTAAGGATATTGTGACGGAACAGTTTATCAAAATGTACGATGTCGACCCGGGATGGTATTGGGATGATGCGATTGGAGTTGTAAGGGAATCGGCCGGTTTTGATTCGCCGTTCTACCTGAAAGAAGAAGGATTGGTAATCTATTTTGGCCCTTACGAACTGGCACCTTATGCAGCCGGTTTTGTAGAAATTGTAGTACCGTATGAGAATTTAGATTTAAAAGTACCGATAGAGAAATAGTATCCATATGCCGTCTGCCCTGTTGGAATAATGGGGCAGACGGATATACATAAATTTCTAAAAAAAGATGTGTTTTCCTGTTGACAAAGCCTCGTATCTTTTGTATACTAATCAAGTCGGTTGTGACAAGCGGGATCTTAGCTCAGCTGGGAGAGCATCTGCCTTACAAGCAGAGGGTCACAGGTTCGAGCCCTGTAGGTCCCATTACTTACAACAGTAAGTACAATTTCATATGGCGAGATAGCTCAGTTGGCTAGAGCATGCGGTTCATACCCGCAGTGTCGAGGGTTCAAATCCCCCTCTCGCTA
>JAZMZZ010000196.1:0-4497 GCA_045586245.1 Lachnospiraceae bacterium
GGAGTACCACCTTTCTGAATGACTTTCTCAATCGTGTCGGCGTATTTTTCCGGATTGTGTTCTTTGTATTTTTCTTTGTAACTCTTAGGATGCGTGCCTGAGTAACGCACCCGCCGCTTGTGCTGTTTTTCTTGATTTTCCATATATTTTTCCTGCTACAATTTCTATTTTTCTATTTCGCCATCCCAGTCCATAATACCGCCAAATTCTACAATATTGGAATAGCCCATTGCATCCAACTTGGTAGCTGCCTGCTTGCTTCTGTTTCCACTTCGGCAATATACCAAAATCTTCTTCTCTTTATCCGGCAACTCAACCGGTTGTTTCACTCCTATCGTCTCATTAGGCACACAGATAGCACCCGGAATATGACCATCCGCATATTCTTCATGTGTTCTTGCATCCAATAAAATATATTCCTTTTCCGTACTCATTATCTCTTTGGCTTCTGCCATGGAAATTTGCTTATACATATTTGACTCCTTGCCCTATCCTTTAAACTCATACATGCGATACATCTTCTTAGAAAAACTTCCGGCAAATACCTTTTTAAATATCGCCTTCTCCATTCCGCTAAGTTCATTTACCAATGTGTCAGGCGTCATATCATGTTCTTTCATATAGGAAAGTCCCGTACCTTCTTCTAAAGTATACGGATCATCCACTCCATACACAACCGTCACGCCAACTTCGTTAATCGGATTCTTGTATTTTGATGCTTTAGCCGCAAAATCAGTATAACAGTCCATAAGTATGTTGACCCGGTTAAAGCGATTTGTAAGGTCCGTTAATAACTTCTTTAACTCCTCCGGCTTAAAATACATGGTCACACCTTCCATGACAATAATAGCATTTTTGCCTTCCGGAATTGTCTGTATCCAGGCATTCTCCCTGGCATCGGATTCGATCATATGATAGAATTCATCTTCCTGATAATAGAGTTTTCTTTCCTGAATCACATCCGGGAAATCCACATCATACCAAGTGTGACCATTCGTGCCGACTCTGTGAATACGGCTGTCCATGCCACAACCAATATGCAAGATTAACGCTCCTTTGTCAGCATCCATCTGCTCTTTCAGCCATTTGTCAAACACCGCCGAGCGCATACCCATATAATACGCCAGCCACTTGGACTTGGATTTGCCTTTGAGTTCAAAGCCTTCTTTTTCCCAAATCTGTTCTGCGGTTTTATCATTTAAAATGATACCTTTTTTACTGACGTATGCTTTCCCGTACAGAGGGATATATAAAGTTTTGTTTACACCGTTCATAAGCACTCCTTTTAGAATTTTTTATACCATATGATTGCTGTTTCATCAGACCATGGTTTTTCAAAATTCTTATATAGCATCGTATTCACTGCTCCGATACTAAAACCGCATTTTGCATAAAATCTACATGCCCATAAATTATTGTCCTGCGTCTCCAGTGCCAACCCTTTCATATCTACACTTTCCGCCCACTTGGTCGCCTTATGTATCAGCGCAGTTCCGACGCCTTGACCTCTTACTACCTTAGACACGCAAATATCTTCTACAAATGCATATTGGTTCCAATCTTTTCGGAGTACAATTTGACCAACACAGGTTCCCTCCGAATATGCAAGAAAGATAATTTTATTCGGATTATCAATATACTCTGAATAATCACAATCATCATTTGGATACGATTTTACATATGGGTCATCCAATATTTCTTCCGTATAACTCCAATTACCATCCATAAATCTCGGCTTGAGGTTTCCGATGATTTCAAATGGTTCATTTGCTTTGTTTATGTCGGCTAAATTTCTTTCACTAAGTTTTATAATCTCCATATAGACCTCTGCAAATATACATCTCAATTCTTTTCTATAATATACATTATCTGCACCAAACACACAAGTTTTCACCCATTTTACAAAATAGGTTTCGTTTTACTCTTTTTCTGCATATACTGACAAAAAAAGGATTTTTTATGCCAATATTTAATCCAAACAATCTTTTCACTTCCATTATATCTCAAAACACTCCCGCAGCAGTAGCCCGTATACAGGGTAGCACAGACTATGCCAATCTAAATGGTACGGTTTCTTTTTACAACACGCCTTTTGGCGGCGTTCTTGTCAGCGCCGAAGTATATGGTCTTCCCGGCTCCGGTTTCTTCGGTATGCACATTCACGAATTCGGCGATTGCAGTCAGACTTCCGGAAATATGATGCTATTCCCCGGCGTTGTACAGCCACGAGGCAATATGTGGAATATGGGCATGCAGGCATTCCCTAACACCGGTAACCACTACAATCCGGGAAATGTCCCTCATCCTGAGCATGCAGGCGATTTGCTCCCTCTGCTTAGCAACAACGGCTATGCCTGGATGTCCTTCTATACCAGTCGTGTCAATGTAGAAGACATTATCGGAAGATCACTTGTCATCCATAGTATGCGTGATGACTTTACCACACAGCCTTCCGGCAATTCCGGCGACAAAATCGGCTGCGGCGTAATCGAAAGAATGTAAAAAATGGCAGTGGTGCGTTTTGCATCACTGCCAAAATCATTAGTCTTCCGTAAATGTTCCAACCAGATGTCCGTAAGCAAGGATATTACCGGTTACTCCTTCTGTCGGTGTATCAAGTGCCCAGACATTAGCATACAAATTGGGATTAGAGGATTTGAGTGCTCCCTTTGCTCGTTCTACCGGTTCTTTAATTGCAATCACATATACTTCATAATCATGAGTCGTCCCCGGCGGTGGGCATGGTCCGAGATAATCGCTGGTCTGCTCCCATCCCTGCGTGAGGGTAGTCTCAGTTACATCGTTCTTTTTCCAATGAAGCCAGTCTCCTGCAGAAGTATCAACCATATATATTACATAACATGCCGCATCCGGTACTGCTTCCCAGGTAAGCTGTGGGGAAACATTAGAACCTTCCATCGTATTGGAAATCACATCATCCCATACGCCATCGTGCAAATCTTCCGATGTCAGTTCAAAAGTCGGAATATCACTATCCCTAAAAATCTCATTATGTAATACTTCCGGCTCTGTCGCCTCGGTTGTTGTCTCTTCCTCTACGGTTGTTTCTTCTGCTACGGTTTCCGCTACCACTGTCTCTTCCCGAACAGCCTCTGCTGCTGTCTCCTCAGGTGTTTCCACCGGCGCGGTATTTTCTGCAGAACTTCCACAACCAACCATTGTTAAAAGCGTCAAACTGATTAACAAGCTAAATGCAACTTTTTTTCTTAACATTCTCATACTCTCCCTTTTACTGTTTCTGAAATCCGTTAAACCATGCTCTTTCTTCAAAAGTCTTCTTCTTCGGTCCTCTTACTTCATCTTCTGCAATTCCGACCGGCAAAAAGCACACGAGTTCATACTCATCCGGCACTCCCAAAACCTGCGCCATCTGATAGCCGATTCTGTCAACATCCGTAATATGTCCCTCATACCAACAGCTCTGGTAACCCAATTCCACAATTGCCAAAAGCATATTCTGGATGGCAGCCGAATAATCCTGCACTGCGAAGCATCTGTCCCTGTAAGCATTGATTCTTCTTGTCAGCACGCAGATAAAAGCCGGAGCCGTTTCAGCCATCGGCGGATCAATAACTGCTTTTAACTTCTGTAACACTTCCGGATCATCTACTGCAATCAGGCTCGTTGTCTGTGTATTGCAACCCGACGGTGCATCCAATCCCGCCTGCATAATGGTTACCAAATCTTCTCTTGGCACCGGTATCTGCTTAAATTTGCCTCTGTAACTATGTCTGTTGCTGATGGCTTCGATTACGTTCATTGGGTCCTCCGTATTGTATGAATATTCTGATTATGATTTTAATGGGTGTTTGCATGGATTGTCCAGTAAAAAGTGATTAAAGTGTTCGAATTCGAACACTTTAAAATCTACACAAACTTTTATTTTCTCATCTCATAAAAATTGTAAAGTTTCTCTGCCTTGTCCCCATAATCCTGATACATCCTCGTATCAACCAGTGTAAATCCTGCTTTTTCAGCCGTTCTGCAGGAGGCTATATTTGCATTTCTTATATGTACAACAAGCAAAGGAATCTCATAATGTTCCAAGAAATACTTTGCATAGGCACAGGCTGCTTCAGCCGCATAACCTTTTCCCCTATTATTTGCACCAATAAAATATACGAGTCCAACCTGCTTCTCATCTTCATAATAGGAACAGCCGACCGAACCGACCGGAGCTCCGCTTTCTTTTTCAACAATGGTATATGCGATGGATTCCTTCATCGGGTTATCTTCTTTATCAAGTTCTATGTTCTCCTCAATCCATCCCGGAATCCACTCCTCATAATCCCGTGAACAACCACAAAAGATATCCTCATCCAGGCTTCCGTCAGAAGCCATCTCTATAAAAGATTCTGCATCCGAAGGTTCTGTGCTTCGTATTATCAATCGTTCTGTTTCTATGTACATATATAACTCCTCCACACTCTGATTTACCTATGCACATACATCCTTGTCATTTCCGGTTCGTCATCT
>JAZMZZ010000197.1:0-2848 GCA_045586245.1 Lachnospiraceae bacterium
CTGCAAAAGATAAGGGCTATATCTCCGTATTTGCCTATGGTGAAAAAGCAAACGGCGTAACCATTAAGGATTTGAAATACGGAGTAGAAGATGCAGAACTGATAAATGCATTTCCAATCGGGGTCAGCAATGAATTTGTAGGAAAAGAAGCAATGGTTTCGGTAAAAAAGGGAGCTTTGCTGGTCGTAGAGGAAACGCAATAATTGAATAAATATAAGTAGTGAAAAACCTCTGTCTGGTATGCTCAGACAGAGGTTTTTGATGTTTTATCCATTTATATGTATGTATGGTCGACTTTTACGACAATAAAATAGGTCGGATTCAGTTCTTTCACTTTCCGGTCGATTTGAACAACCAATTCGCTATCCTTTATCGGGAATTTGTATGGAACCAGCACATCAAACAAAAGATTAGTGTGTGTCGGACCTTTTACTATTCTAAAATCATGGAATTGCAGGTTCGTATCAATACTTTGGATAATGCTTCGGATCTGCTCTTTTAGTTCTGCTGTCTCCGGGTCATTTACGCTGATTGGGTCCATATGGATAACCGCTTCGCAGTTGCACATCTCACTCAGGTCATGTTCTATATGGTCAATCAGATCATGCATTTCCAAGATGTCGCCGTCGGAAGGGACTTCCGCATGAAGGGAAACCACAACACGTCCCGGACCGTAATCGTGAATCATCATGTCATGGATGCCCAGGATTAAATCGTGGGAAGTGACGATTTCTTCGATTTTTTGGACATATTCTTTATCAGGGGCTTTTCCCAGTAATGGGTCAACCGTGTCTTTGGCGGCGTTGAAACCGGCATACAAAATGAAAAGTCCGACAAGGAGTCCGCAGTATCCATCAATCTGAATTCCAAAGAAGTAGGAAATACAGGAAGAAACCAATACCAGCAGTGTGGCAAGCATATCTCCGCGGCTGTCTGCAGCCGTTGCCAGTAATGCAGCACTGTCAATCTTATTGCCGATTGTTTTGTTATAAACGGACATATAGAGTTTGACCAGAATGGAAGCCACAAGAATAACGATAACAAGGGGACTGATTGTCGTTTCCGTCGGGTGAATAATTTTGTCAAAGGATGTTTTTATCAATTCGACTGCCATCAGAATAATCAGAAGGGAAACGAACAACCCTGACAAATATTCGATACGGCCATGTCCGTACGGATGGTCCGGGTCGGGCTTCTGCGATGCCAATTTGAATCCGGCAAGCGTAATAAACGAAGAACCTGCATCGGATAAATTGTTGATGGCATCCGCCGTGATAGCGATGGAATGACTGATGGTTCCGGCTAAAAACTTGCCGGCAAATAATAAAACATTTAATACAATCCCCACGATTCCGCAAAGCATACCATAGCTGTGACGGACATGGGAAGATTTCATATTGTCATAATCTTTGATAAAGCGTTTTGCAAGTAAAGAAATCATAGGAAAGAATCCTTTCTGTAGTAATGGTATTAATCTACCACAAAACCCCATGGTTTGTCACGGCAGACCTTGGTTTTAGAAGTGAATCCACAAGAAAAATAAAAAATTTAATGTTTTTCATTAAAAAACTGTTGACATACATAAAAAGATGGTGTAAAGTACAATTATCGATAAACATTAAATATTTAATGCAAACAATATTTTAATTAACGAAGGAGATAATATAATGAGAAAAGAAGATGCTATTTTAAAGATTAACAAGTTAGGTAATGTGGGAAATATTATTGTAAGAATTATGAAAGTTTTTGTTATCATCGGTTTTGTGTTAACATTGGTAGGAGCCATTGCAGTCATGGCATTGCCTAAGAATTTATTTAAGATGGATTTGGGTTCGACAGCAGATATAACCATTGATGTATCAGGAATGGTAGGGACTCTTGATGAAACCGGAAAAGAAGCTATGCTTAAGGGCTTTTATGACGGACTGGAAGAGGAAGATGCAGGTGTTTCCATGAACGTGAATGGTTCCGAATATGAGACGGTGAGTGCGGAAGTTACCGATACCGGAATGTATGTAGAAGCAGCAGTGGATACATATTCGATTGAACTTGAGGATTTTGGTATTGTATGCGCACTTGGTGCGATTACACTGGTAGCATTATTTATTACTTTATTATTTGCAGGTAAGCTTTGTCAGGCATTCAGGGATTGCGAATCACCGTTTGAAGAAAAGGTGGTAAAACAGTTAAATGCCCTTGCATATTCCCTTCTTCCTTGGGTAGTGTTAGGCTCATTAACAGAATCTATATCAGAAAGCATTTTTACGAATAATTTCAATCTGATGATTGGTGTGGATTTGGGAATGGTATTGATTATTTTATTCATCTTTGTACTTGCCTATATTTTCAAATATGGCGCAGTGTTACAGCAGGAATCGGATGAGACATTATAGGATGGTGAGAGTATGGGAAAGATTATTTTAAGACTGGACAGAGTTATGGCAGACCGTAAGATGAGTCTGAACGAATTATCGGAAAAGGTTGGAGGGTCCAATGTAAACTTATCCAAAATGAAAACCGGCAAAATCAGTGCGATACGATTTTCCACACTGGAGGCAATCTGTGAAGTGCTGGATTGCCAGCCGGGTGATATATTGGAGTATGAAAAAGGCGGGGAGTAATCCCTGCCTTTTATGTTGTATTTTGCAAAAGTTAGTGTTATAATTCTTGACGGTAGAAAAGAGTAAACACCAGAATGGAGATAAATATGAGTAAAAAACCAACAGTTTTAATGATCCTTGACGGATACGGACTTAACAAAAAAGCAGAAGGTAACGCGGTAGCAATTGCAAAGACACCGGTTATGGATAAGTTAATGAAGGAATATCCTTTTGTGGAAGGTAATGCC
>JAZMZZ010000198.1:0-6663 GCA_045586245.1 Lachnospiraceae bacterium
ATAACATCCTCATCACCGTATCTGACAAAGCCGCATTTTTCATATAGATGACAGTTGCCTGGTTCCTGTTTAATGGTATCCAATCTCCAGGTGAGAGTATCCGGGTACATATCAAATACCTTGTCAATTACTTTCTGCGCAATTCCCTTTCCCTGAAATGAAGGAATTACAAAAATCGGAGATATCCATCTGACGCCCTCCGTGATATTTCCACCATTGTGATTTCGGACACGGATACCGCCCACTGCCTCATTTTCAAACTCAATGATGTAAAAGTCCGATTTAGTACGGTCCGTAATCTTCCATCTGACGGTATCAAGTGATTCCTTCGCGGGATTCGTTTCGTCATCGTGATATTTTTCATATAGGGGCATGAAAGCCTCTACCTGTAGCCTATGTAAAAGTTCTGCATCTTTTTCAGTTGCCAAAATCAATCGTATCGAATCCATAATCTCCTCCTTCTACAACTTCTGAAATCAAAAAATCGCACCAAGCCTTTTGCCTAGTGCGATAATTTCGATTACGGATATAATATATTAATATAGCAACCCACATTCTCATTTATGCACTAGTTTAAAAGACCTACCGGCTTACAACTAATGCATCAAGTGATTAGTTATAAGCGAATACGTCTGTCATACATGTACATATCAAGGACTAACTGCAGGTTCTGATTCATGTTGTATTTTCTCCTAAAAGTTTTTTCTTAAGGTAACACCGAAAAAATACTTTGTCAACCACTTTTTAGTTGTTAAATGATTAACAATCATATATAATGTTCTACGGATGAAAATAATACACTCGAAAGGCAGGTATTTTATTATGGGTCGTTTAGACGGTAAAGTTGCTATCGTTACCGGTAGTAATTCAGGTGTAGGTGCCGCTACTGCAAAATTATTTGCAAAAGAAGGCGCTAAGGTTGTTATCAGTGCCCGTCGTCTTCCACAGCTTGAGGAAGTTGCTGAGCAGATTAAAGCTGACGGTGGGGAAGTTCTCATTGTTCAGACTGACGTTTCTAAGAAAGAAGATTGTGAAAATCTCGTAGCTAAAACAGTTGAGGCTTTTGGTAAAGTTGATGTTTTGGTTAATAATGCCGGTGTTTTGGAAGCAGGCTTAAAACCAATCGACTGCTATGAAGACGAAGATTTAGACTATGTTTTTAACATCAATACAAAAGGTACTCTTTACTGTACAAGAGCCGTATTAAAAGATATGATCAAGAATAATTCCGGTTCCATTATCAACTTAGATTCTGTTGCTGGACAGTTCGGTACAGGTGGTGCCGCTTATGTTACAAGTAAATCCGCTATTATCGGTCTTACCAAGCATACTGCTATGCGTTTTACAGGTACAGGCATCCGTTGTAACTCCGTAAATCCAAGTTCTATCGCAACTCCTATGGCTAAGACAGATCCTGCAACTTTAAATCAGGATATGTTCGGTCAGATGAGAAAGCATATGAACTTAAGCGTTCCGATTTGTATGCCGGAAGATGTTGCCAACATTTTGCTCTTCCTTGCAAGCGACGAATCCAGAGCTCTTACAGGTCAGATTATCGTATCCGATTT
The DNA here is from genome assembly GCA_045586245.1 of Lachnospiraceae bacterium. Classification (GTDB taxonomy): domain Bacteria; phylum Bacillota; class Clostridia; order Lachnospirales; family Lachnospiraceae; genus RGIG8767. The sequence continues at coordinate 1,569 of JAZMZZ010000198.1, forward strand.
TGGTGCAACATTATAATATTTTTCAAGAAAAACGGGGGAGTCTGAAAGACTCCCCCGTTTCTATCTGTTCTTCATCCATAGATGGACTATTCCGTTATTGCTTTTTTTGTAATCTGGCTTACTGAATTTGTAATATCTGTTAATGTAGCCGTAACTTCCTCTGTTGTAGCAGCCTGATTGGTTGCCGCATCATTTGCCTCATTTACCGCTTCTGTAACCTTATCTACTGCAGAAATAATACCTTCCAAAGACTGACTGATTTCTTTTGCGGAATTACCGCTTGCCTGGGCCAGTTTACCCATTTCATCCGCTACAACCGCAAAACCTTTACCCATCTCACCGGCACGTGCCGCTTCAATGGATGCATTCAATGCCAATATATTGGATTTCGAAGCATTGGCCTGAATCGCACCTACCATGCTGTTTGCGCTATATACCTGTTCTTTTACCACTTCTGCAACTTCACGGATACTATTGAGTTTTTCGGCAAGATTAGATGCTTCCTCAGCAATTGCCTCTACGCTCTCCTTGGATTGTCCAAGATTCATATCCAATGTCGCTATGGTATCCTGCATATTAGTCTCTTCTTCCAAAGAATATGCACATGCTACCAAACCAACTACTTCACCGTCTTCGAATACCGGTGTAAGGATACCCTTAATCGGAACACCAAAAATCTCTTTTGGCAGGAAATTCACATCCGGTACACCGCTTTCCATGACTGCAAGCATACCACTCTGTGCCGGATTCTCCCACTCTAACGGTAAGCCCGGAATTGCACCCGGCATACTGAAACTATCTGCCGGCCAGGTATCGATTGCTTTTTCCCTATCGCACAAAGACAACTGAATGTCCTTTCCTGTCATTTGTTTTACGAGTGGCAATACTAATTTCAATGCCTCAATCATTTTACTTTCTTTTACTTCTTCTACAGGTTCCTCTTCCTGTTCCTCAACAATTGTTTCTTCGGGAACTACCTCCTCTGCAGTCATTTCTTCTTCCACTTCCTGTACTGCTTCAATAACTGCTTCTGCTTCCTGTTCCAAGACAACCTCATTCTTGTTACGGCGTCCCTTAAACAATTTCTTAAAACCCATACTACCCCTCCGTCTTTGCCCGCATACGGATTGCCATATACGGTTTGCCGCCAAGGATAACCCTGAACTTTCCTTTGTATGTACCCTGTGGCTTGATTGTCATGTTCCATGTATCAATAATATCCACATCATATTCCGTTACATCATCGATATAAATATCCCTGTAAAACGGTCTTAGATAAGTAAAATAATACAACAAAAACTCTTTTTTTTCAATATCTGTAGTTGCTGTAACCGCATCCCAATATGACCTGATTTGTTGCAAACCTTTGCCTTCCGGAATCTCTGCCAAAATCTTACTCAAAAATGCTATCCTTGCCGGACTGTCGCCATGAAGAATGCCACCATGGGACCACCAGAGTTTGGCATCATCCAAAGTCTCATCTGCCGCAAAAATATAGGTCTCCCCGTGACCTACATAACCGCCGCGCATTGTGGCTTCCCAGAAACGTCTTGTCATCTCTTCACCGCTGATATTCCCCCAGCCAAGGTCAATATTACCTTCATACAATACTTCATCCCAGACTACGGGCTTATTATACTTCTCTCTGATATCATCGGTATTCTCCGTTGCACGGTAACGGTCTGTTCCCTGGCAACTGCAATGCGTAATCCATTCTCTGGAAAAATCATAAAAAGCCGGTCCGTTGTGAATGGAACACATCCGGCGATACGGATCTTCTTTGTAAATCAATTCACCGATTCTGTCCCAATCCTCTATCGTCTTGGTCTGTACATAATCGTATTCATTTGCAAGGGACCACCATATATTTCGGAATGCACTGTAACGGGCCACCACGTATTTTACATAAAAATCATCATTTTCTGCTCCCATTCCGTCGAATCCCCAACGGTCATATGGATGGAATAAAATCAAATCCGCCTCAATTCCCATTTCCATAAGCTGCGAAATACGTTTGTCAAAACGCTTAAAATGCTCCGGGTTAAACCGTTTAAAATCCCAATCATTGGTACTCTTATCTTCCTGATAGGCAATCATGGTCTCACGGTTAAGACCTGTGTTATCACAAGGAGTTCCCTCATACGGGAATGTAACCGGGTCTGCATAATTATAATCGTAATGCTTAGGAAACATGCAAAAACGGATTTTGTTAAACGCATTCTCACTAAGCGTTCTTAATGTCTGTTCCTGCATTTCCTCGCTCTGGTGCACCCACGCATAACAGGTGGTACCCAGTGAATAATACGGTGTCTTATCTGTATAACAAAGATGATACGTATCGCGGATGGTCATATAGCCATGATTCTTTTCTGACGGGGTAACCGCCTCAAAGTCTCCTGCAAAAACCACATCCGCAAAACTTCCCTTAACCGTAAAATGATATACCCCTTCATACCCAGGCATAAAACGGACTACATATTCTCCGTTTCCGTCATAAAATCCCGATACGGTTTTGCTCTCGTTCGCTGTTGTAAAGGTTCCGCTTATCTCATAATCCGTAAATGGATTTCCTTCTGTCTTTCCGCTTAAGCGGACTTCAAAAACGCCCCATTTTTCTACTTGCTTGTTGTAAATGCAATCCGGCATAGCGCTTATCTCCTTGCGTACATTATCACTATTTTTTTATTTTAAAATAAATCTGGTAAGGCTCATCCCCAATATCGTTTAACTTCATAAAACTGATACCCGGGTCCTGATTCTCGGTGCGGTAAAATGTACGGAAATCGCCCCACTGGCGCTCCGTATCCGCAGAAAGTTCTTCTTCGGGCTTTTCACTTTCCAGCTTCAAAATGCGTTCTTTATCGGTAACTCCTGCAAGCACATCCGGTCCGTATCGGAAAGCTCCCATAGTCTCATCATCAGGCAATGGGATAAATGTAAGTCCGACAGGAAGTGTCAATACTACCTTATCCCCATCCTTCCAAGTCCTGTTAAGTGCTACAAATCTGTCGGTTGCGCCTGTTTTTTCCACAAGTTCATCGTTCACATATACGCAGGCATCCGCCTGAATCCAGTCCGGAATACGAAGCAATAAAGTAAATGTTACATCACTGTCTGTTTTTATCATGAAATCATATTTTCTGAAATCCGGTCTGTTGGCATAAGCCGCCGCAATATCATTTACCGTCTGCTTGGTATTATTCTCAGAACAGGTCATCATACTGCCGTTTAGCATATCCTGTCGCTGAACCAAACGTACACTCTGTCCATTCATCTCAAATACCACATCCGAATTTGCATATCCTGTTACATACAATTTATCTGCGTCCTGATAATACATACGGCGGTTCCATGCCGCATTTGCCTGCACCATGGTTCCGTGACAGCAGAAGAAAGTATCCCTTCTTCCTGCCCAGTCTTTCTTACTACCCGCCTTCATAGGCAGGAAATAAGTCAGCAGACCACCGTTTTGCCCGTAAGTCTGTGCAAAAATACCATTCTGCACATTGTATTCAATATAATGCATATACGCAGGATCCCCTGTCTGACGGAACAGAAATTCTGCCAGGCGGATCATATTATAAACCGTACAATGCTCCTGATTCTTATCACCAAGTCTGGCTTTTAATTTCATCTTCGGTGTCCAGATTTCCCCCTGGGTCTGTCCGCCCGTCACAAAATATCCTCTGTCTGTAACTGCGCATTTCCAGTAACTTTTAACAATATCCAGCCACTTCTCCTCGCCTGTCACTTCATATGCTCTCGCACAACCCATAATCTCAGGAATTGTGGTATTTGCATGCATATTGGTAAGCACATCTTTGCCTTCCAGTAACGGTTCAAACAATCTTCCTCTGTAGTAACGCTTAAGAAGAGTCCTATATTTTTCATCCCCGGTAATCTCCAGCAAATCAGCCCAGATTTCCAACATGCCACCGGTTTCAATATCCAGAATATCATCGAATTCTTCATCCGAATAACTGCCGCTCCAACGGTAAAACCAATCTGCCAGTTTATCCGCAATTGACAATGCTATCGGAAGTTCCATAATACGGTATACATCCACAAGTCCCATAAATAATTTATGTATATTATACTGAGGAGCCCAGATATTTCTGCCCTGTCCGATCCAGTATAAATATTTTTCCGGAATCGGGCAGGCCCACTCACCGCCATTATCCTTCTGACATACTTCGAGTTCTTTTAAAATGGCTTCTGCTTTTGCTCTTAACTCGCCATCCTGTGTTGCCTGATAATGGAATGCTGCTGCCGAAAGCCAATGACCAAGAAAATGTCCCCTAAGCTGACAACTCAAATCTTCCCATCCGTCAAGTGCATTACTGTCATGTCCTCTGCCCGCTACTCTTCCGGCTTCGTGCAAATAACTACGAAGCAAATAATGATTCTCCAGGCTCATTAAATACTTTTTATTCTCTTCCTCACGGCGAAGCATCTCGCCTTCAAGTAGTTTTACACTTGTTCCTTTTAATTCTTTCATGCTTCCTCCCGAATACCTTTTCTTAATTATCAGTATCGCATTCTGAGCCCTCTAATTCAATGAATTTTCCTACGTTCTTTTAGCACTTTTTTGATGTATTATACAATTATAAAAGTCCGGGTAGGATGTACTCCTACCCGGACCAAGCATTAATTACTCATCCAAAATATCCTGTGGTGATTTATTCCCGATATTTTCAAATCTGCGCCCGCATGCATTACAAGCAACGCTGTCTGCCCGGATTGCCCTGCTCCCACAAGCCCCACACTCGTAGGTACCATCCGCCAGCGGTATTTTTACATTCTTATGCTCACTGTAATATTGATTTATCTTTTTATCCTGTTTCAGTTCTACGCATAAATAAATCATGAAACCCGAAATAATCATTACCCCGACTGCTGCCAGAATAATGGCAAGTGCCGTAATCCCCATATTATCTTTGCCCCTGTTAAGTAAAAGCAATATTCCCGGTATCAGCAGACCGATTATCAAACCGATACCAATTACTTTTCCGCCGTAATCAATTGAATTAATCTTTTTCATTTATCCTCCTTATCCGGAGATTGCCCATAAACCGTTCGTACCATCTCATACCGA
>JAZMZZ010000199.1:0-9194 GCA_045586245.1 Lachnospiraceae bacterium
CTTACAATGGCATGGGCACTTGCTAACAGAAACGGTTATGCAGCTTGCCACGGTGGACAGAAAGAATATACATTACCTGACGGATCTAAGTTTGTTGCTTCTGTATACGGATTATCAGGATCAGGTAAGTCTACATTAACACATGCTAAGCATGGTGGAAAATATCCTATCACTGTATTACATGATGACGCTTTCATCATCAACACAGATACATGTTCTTCTGTAGCTTTAGAGCCTACATACTTTGACAAGACATCTGATTATCCTACAGGATGCCCTGATAATGAATACTTATTATCAGCTCAGAACTGCTCTTGTACACTTGATAGCGAAGGCAAGATTCAGTTAGTAACAGAAGATATCAGAAATGGTAACGGACGTGCAATCAAGTCTAAATTATGGTCTCCTAACCGTGTAGACAAGATTGAAGCTCCTGTTAATGCTATTTTCTGGATTATGAAAGACCCTACAATTCCACCAGTAATCAAATTAAAAGGATCTGCTTTAGCTTCTGTAATGGGTGCTACACTCGCTACAAAGACATCTACAGCAGAACGTGTTGCTGCAGGTACAGATATGAACGCTCTTCGTATCGTTCCTTACGCTAACCCATTCAGAACATACCCATTAGTTAACGACTATGAGAAGTTCAAAAAGTTAGTAGAAGAGAAGAACGTAGACTGCTACATCGTTAACACAGGTGATTTCATGGGAACAAAATGTAAACCTGCTGATACATTAGGCATTCTTGAAACAATCGTTGAAGGAAAAGCTAAGTTCGAGCAGTGGGGACCATTTGAAGATGTTGAAATCATGTACGATTGGTCTGGCAAGACAGCAGACTTTACTCCAAACTTAGACGACGCTGACTACAGAGCTGCATTAAAGAACGCTATGCAGAACCGTGTTGACGCTGTTAAGGGATTTGCTGAAAAGAAAGAAGGATATGACAAACTTCCTGATGAAGCACTCGCTGCAGTTCAGAAGTTGGTTGATTCTTTATAAGATGAACGATTAAGAGGATGTGCTTAGCACATCCTCTTTTTTTATTTGGAAGAAATTTCAGTTGTATAAAATGCAGTTATTGCGTATAATAAAAGTAACCCGAGGTACCGTTTTATTCCTGATATTTTGAACCTACAGTTACTTTAAATGGGATTCCTATATTGCCAAGTGGATGTCAGGCCTCCGTTTGCAGTGGAAGGCAGAAGCTTTGGTTGCGGTCACCCACCTAGCCGAATGCTAGGAGTCAAAATTCAGGGCCGGTATTAAGGGGATAACTAATGAAGAGCAGCCGATTGGCTGCTCTTCGTTTGCGTTTAGGGAAAAGGAATCCGGGTATGTATAGAGAAAACTATGGCAATGGAAAAAATGGAAGAAAAAAACAATTGGTATGGAAAGCATTATTATGTGTCATTGGCATTGTAGTGCTTTTTTTCATTGCTTTTTCCTATCAGAATCATAGATTAAAAGAAGATAACGCCCCTTATGTTCCGGTAAAGGAAGTCCTGCCGGTTTTGGAAGCATTCATGCAGGTGAATACAGACAGTGCCGGCATGGATGGGAGCAAAGAAGATGTTACGGAATTATTTAGTCATTTCCAATCGGAGCAGAATATGGAAGAACGTTATCTGACACTGGGCGAATTACAGGTGATTCTGGAAGCATTTCCGCTTGAAATAAAGGATTTGACAAAGGAGTATAAGAGCGTGGAATGGCCGGTTGGTACAAGCGACTGGAATGAGATTGTTGAATTGCTTGTAAAAAATTATGGCGGCAACCAAATTGTGTTGCGGGAGGAGATACTGCTCGGAACAGCAGAGCATGTCTTTGATGAAACAGGGACAGCGATTGGGGAAACAGCTGTATTAATAAAGCAGGGACCGGTTACGAACAGGTATTGGAACATTCACTCTTATCTTTTAGCAAATGTAAAGGCAGTATGCTATGGGGATTTGATACTGACAATAACCGGTTATGCCAAGGATGACGGCGTGTTGGAAAATGTGTATGTATCGGATGTATCAAATGGGAAACTGCATATTTTTTATAAGGGATTCCATATTCTATATCCTCCGGAATTAATCGGCAGTTCTACCGGTAAATATCAGGAAGGTGAAACCCTGCGTATAATAGCAGATATGCGATTTGATAAGGGAAAGGCAGAGATAGAACGCGAGAAAGAGGAATATATCCATGGAAAACTGCTGCAGGTGGGAGATACTTCCATGGAGGTTGAGGGATACGGAAGCCTTTCTTTGGATCAAAACATGCAGGTATATAAAGTGTATGGACAATTGGCTTCCATGGCTAAAAATGACCTGCGTATCGGTTATTCATTCTATGATTTTGTGGTGGAAGATGGTAAGATTGTTGCCTGCCTGATGATAAAAGAAGAGGATATGGATTATATCCGTGTCTTGATTAAAAATTCGGATATGGCAGGAAGAAACCACGAAGAAGTAATCGGTTACTGCAATCAGGACTGTGAATGGATTGAATACGAAGACGGGGTGGAAAAAAGCAGGGAAGTAATATCCAAAGGAGAACGTTTCAAAATCAGTAAAGAGGACATACAAAGAACAGGCAAGAGGATTAAAATCGTACCGTCCGTGTTATCGGGACAGATAACATTAGAAAGTGTGGTAAGAAGTAACGGCAATCCTTCGTATCTTGGCAGTTTGGAAATCACGGGAGAAGAAGAGGGACTGATTGTCATAAATGAGGTACTTCTGGAAGACTATTTATGCAAAGTGGTTCCCAGCGAAATGCCGTCTTCCTATCCGAAAGAGGCCCTGATGGCACAGGCTGTTTGTGCAAGAACGTATGCCTATGCCAAAATGCTGCAGGCAGGTCTTCCGCAGTACGGAGCACATGTGGACGATAGTGCCGGCTTCCAGGTATATAACAATATTGCAGAGCAGGTATCAACAACCGAAGCGGTAAAGGCCACCCATAATACAATTGCCGTATATAACGGGGAACCGATAGGGACGTATTATTATTCAACATCCTGCGGTATGGGAAGTGATACCGGAGTGTGGCATGGGTCGGCAGAAACACCGCCGTATCTGCAGGCAAAAGAGATTGGGGCAACCTCTGCTTCGTCCGGGAACGATGTGGTATTTACGGATGCGGAATTTACACCGCAGGGACTGATGCAGGAAGAGATTTTCAAAAAATGGATTACGGATGTAAAGGATTCCCATTATGAATCCAAAGAAGGTTGGTACAGATGGTCCTATCAGGTAAATAAAATGGATGTTTCCCATCTGGAAGAAGTCCTAAAAGCCCGTTATGCGGCAAATCCCAATCTGGTATTGACGAAAGAAGACAAAGAATTTGTCAGCCGTGAAATAGAGGATTTAGGGGATATTACGGATATTAAAATTGTAAAAAGATTATCCGGAGGTGTGGCAGATGAATTGTTAATTACCGGCACCAAAGCAAGTATTAAAGTAATCTCGGAATTGAATATCCGATATGTTCTTTCGGATGGAATTACAAAAGTAATGCGGCAGACAAATGATGAAGCAGATGCGGCATCCACGTTACCGAGTGCCTTTATCTATCTGGAAACCATAAAAGAGGATGATGAAGTGACCGGATATACCATAACGGGAGGCGGTTTTGGGCATGGAGTCGGAATGAGCCAGAACGGAGCCAAAAACATGGCAGAAGCAGGAATGAGTTGTGAAGAGATTTTAACCTTCTTTTATCCGGGGATTACATTGAAAACATTAGAATTTGAGGGAGATTCATGAGAGGACTGTATGGGATTGCCAGAGATTTTACAAGGCAGTTAGCAAAAGATAATATCTCTGTATATGCTTCGGGAACGGCGTTTTTCTTTTTTCTGTCCCTGATGCCGACACTAATCATTGTCTGTTCCTTATTGCCATTGACATCGTTAACGGAAAAGAATCTTTTGGTTGCAGCTATAAAAGTCATGCCGGATTATCTGGATGAACTGACGGTATTGATGATTAAACAAATGTATAGGCAGTCGGTAAGGATTCTTCCGTGGGCAATTATCATTATGCTTTGGTCTTCCTCAAAAGGGATGTTAGGCCTGATGTATGGATTAAATGTAGTCAATGAAGTCGAAGAAACCAGAAATTATTTTTTCCTTCGTCTTGAGGCTACCTTTTATATGATTATCACGGTAGTTGCACTGCTTGTATCCTTAACCATATCGGTAACCGGAAAATCCTTGATATATGCTATATATTCACACTTCCCGGATGTGGGTCTTTTGCTGTATGTGTTGATGCGTTTCCGGTTTTTATTTGTGTGGGGATTATTGACAATTGTATTTACGCTGACCTACACATTTGTACCAAATAAAAAATTAAAAATGCGTTACCAGATTCCGGGAGCTGTTTTTTCGGCAATCGGTTGGAGCCTGTTTTCATTTGTGTTTTCCGTATACGTGGAAAAATTCGGCGGATTGAGTACGTACGGAAGCCTGAGTACAATTATCATTATGATGTTCTGGCTGTATTTTTGTTTATATATATTATTAATCGGAGCCAATTTAAACCGGTATTTCGGACCGTTAATCCGCCTCTTACTAAAAAATAACTGAATTAAAAGTGTAAGCGGCGGCGTACGGCTTCGCGCAAGCGCTTTCTGGATAATACGGTAATCAGTACGATATCCACAATCAGGCAGGGAACAAGCACGATAGCGGACCAGGTGATATGCACCGGCTTATCATAATAATGCCAGATTAATAATTCGATTCCGATACAGAGGATTGGTATCATTGTATAGAAATACAAAGCAATTGTTAAAATGGACGAAGATACCTGCTTTACCAATAATGTAAATGTCAAAACCAATACCGTTACAAGGGCAGTTATCGGGAGTGCCAGGCGTGTCAGCCATGCCTTGTTGCTGGTCATAAATGAAAGCATGTATAAATAACCGGCCATTGCGAGGCCATCAATCAGCATGGAGATGTAAACCGGCATTTGCGGGAAGGCAATGGGCGGAATACAAATAATCCAGATAAATGCACATAAACCGATAATCGGAATGGACCAAAGTGTTTTTTGGAATACCAGAAAGTTTAGCAGCATACAACAGATTCCTGTGGTTGCCAGAAATACCGAAGTTAATAGTATGATATCTTTGGATTTGACTTTTTCGGTTTCTCCCTTGTTGGTAGCAAAAGGAGATGTAACCTCCTTTTTTTTGAGTTCATTAGGGTTGATAACAGGGGTATTGCATAACGGACATTTGTTTAATGCATCGTCTAATTTTACCCCACAATTTACACAATAGGACATGGTGTATGTTCCTTTCGTTGTTATACAGGTTATCCGCCTTATTCGCGGTTGGATTCAATGGTGACGGGAATACCGTCTTCTACAAGTTTTCTAAAGAAATATCGTTCTACATCCGATTCCACGATACAACTGCAGAAATTAACGGTCAGGGTATTCTGATAACTGATAATTGCGCAGTTCGTACGGGATGAGTACGGCACACCCATATAGATGTCATAACGTTCCACATAAGGAACCATATCTTCCGGCAGACGCATAACCCCCATATTGGTAAGACCGGCAGAAGAGTTTTTATCCTGCACATTGGAATAAAAGGTCCTAACCACGAGGTCTTTTAAAAACAATGGGCTGATACGAGCAATCGGATGTTTCTGCGCGGCGGCATTGGTATTCATTTCGCCCATCAGATATTTTTCTTCGATGTACAGATGCATGTAATGGTGGACATGACTGATAATTTCGGCAAAAGAGTAATTACCGAGTCTCGGATCAATGGACGGATATATCATCGTGATAAAATTTCGCAATGTCTTTGACGGAAAAAACTGCCGCAGATTAATCGGCATCGCTATTTTTACCGGACGAAGACGGATATGGAAACCGTTCTGCTGTTTCTGCATCAGGGCATAAAGCAACACGGCATTCAGATATTCGGTTATGGTCGCATTGTAGGAAGCGGCCACTTTTTTTATTTCGTTAACGGGAATAACCCCGTTGATAACATTCAGTGTATGAAAATCTTCTTTGGTGCCACGGACAAGATAGGCTTTTTCGGTATTGCGCGGCGGTTTGTATTTGACATCGGCATAGCGCATATAGGCATCTTCCAACTCTTCCGGATGCGGTTTTTCAAAGATATCAAGAACGGAGTAACCGTTACTGATGGAATATCCTTTGAGGCGAAGATAGGTGGCTGTAATCGTATTTAAAACAGTCATACCTCCGTTTCCGTCACCAAGACTGTGATGGGCTTCCATGGAAATACGGTTCCTGTAATAGTAGAATCGTAAGAGATAGCGGTTATTTCCGTGAAAATGCATCGGCATACAGAAATTGCGGATATCTTCCTGTACAAACGGGCCTTTCCGGTTATTCGGTTCCAAATAACGCCAAAAAAGACCTTTACGCATGGACACTTTGTACGTTGGAAAACGTGTCAGTGAAAGGTCGATAGCCTGCTGCAGGATGTTTGGGTTTATTTCTTCTTTTAGGGTAACCGAAAGACGGTAAACGGAAGAAAAATCCTTACGCTGCAGAGTCGGATATACAATTGCCGATAAATCCAGGCGGTACCATGTAGAGCCCGGAAGTGGAAGGTTTTTAAATCTGTTTTTCATACACGGTAATTTTAACATAATTTTTTGCGAAAAAAAAGGATTTCAGACGGATGTGCAGAATATTACTAATAGGATTATATGCAAATATGGTGTTATTGTGTCAGTCAAATGAGGAGATTATGTATGACAATACGTGAAAGCTTAGAGAAATGGGAAGAAATCCATTTAAGTAAATACGCAACCTTAAGCAGAAATTCCAAAGGAAGATTAAAAGAAGAGGAGCAGTGCGATATCCGTCCGGTTTTTCAAAGGGACCGTGACAGGATTCTTCACAGTAAGTCTTTCAGACGGTTAAAGGATAAAACACAGGTATTTTTAACGCCCGAAGGAGACCATTACAGGACGAGACTTACGCATACACTGGAAGTATCCCAGAATGCCAGGACCATTGCCAAAGCATTGGAATTGAATGAGGAACTGGTAGAGGCCATTGCGCTTGGACACGACCTTGGCCATACACCGTTTGGGCATGCCGGAGAGAGGGCTTTAAATGATATCTGCCCGCTGGGATTTGAACATAGTGAGCAGAGTCTCAGGACAGTGGATGTTTTGGAAAAAGACGGACAGGGATTGAATCTGACGTATGAGGTCCGTAACGGTATTCTGAATCATCAGACCAAAGGAACGCCGGATACCCTGGAAGGTAAGATAGTCCGTTTTTCGGATAAAATTGCATACATACATCATGATATGGACGATGCACTCCGTGCCGGAATTCTCACAGAAGATGATATTCCGATGTCCATCCGTGAGGTAATCGGCTCAACAACCAACGAACGTTTAAGTCATTTTATTCATGATATCGTAACAACAAGTTACGGTAAGAATGATATTATGATGTCAGATGCGGTTTCTAAGGCAATGACGGATTTAAGACGCTTCATGTTTGAGAATGTCTATACCAATCCTGAGGCCAAGAGCGAAGAGAGCAAAGCCGAAACCCTCATGAAGACCTTATATGATTATTATCTGACACACTTTGATGTTTTACCTCGTGAATATCATATAATGGTGGACAACGGCGAAGCTATAGAACGAGTTGTTTGTGATTACGTAGGTGCAATGACTGACAGATTTGCCATTGCCAAATACGAAGAACTATTCATCCCAAAATCCTGGCATGGATGATTCGGAAAGAATGAGGTTTAGGTATGTACTATCCGGATGAACTGGTAGAAGAGGTCCGCTTACGGAATGACATTGTGGATGTTGTGGGTGGTTATGTACGCCTGCAGAAAAAGGGAGCCAGTTATTTCGGACTTTGTCCGTTTCATAACGAGAAGTCCCCGTCCTTTTCCGTATCCCCGCAGAAGCAGATGTATTATTGCTTCGGTTGTGGTGCCGGAGGCAATGTTTTTACTTTTTTGATGAACTATGAAAACGATACTTTTCCCGAAGCCATTAAGACTCTGGCAGACCGGGCAGGTATTGATTTACCCGAAATTGAATATTCTGAAGAAATGAAAAAAGAAGCGGATAGGAAAGCCCTTCTTTTGGAAATAAACAAAGAAGCCGCCAAATATTTCTATTATCAGCTGCGCGCTCCGCAGGGACAGATTGGGCATCAGTATCTGGCAAAGCGTGAATTGTCAGAAGAAACCATGAAACAGTTTGGACTTGGTTATTCCAATAAGTATTCCAATGATCTTGTGCAGTATCTGAAGCAGAAAGGATATACGGATGAATTGATCATCCAGGCCGGTCTTGCGGCAGGTAATGAAGCAAAGGGTGTGCATGATAAATTCTGGAACCGCGTGATGTTTCCGATACAGGACATTAACCACCGCGTAATCGGTTTCGGCGGTCGTGTAATGGGAGAAGGGGAACCGAAGTACTTAAACTCTCCGGAAACCATGATATTTGATAAGAGCCGGAATTTATACGGGCTTAATTTTGCAAGAAGTAGCAGAAGGGATCATATGATTCTTTGCGAAGGATACATGGATGTTATTTCCATGCATCAGGCAGGCTTTACGCAGGCAGTCGCATCCCTTGGTACAGCGTTTACTTCGGGACAGGCCAATCTTTTGCATCGTTTTACGGATACGGTTATTTTATCCTATGACAGCGACGGCGCCGGTACTAAGGCAGCACTTCGTGCCATTGGTATCTTACGGGAAAACGGCATGACGGCAAGAGTATTGAATTTAGAGCCGTATAAGGACCCGGATGAGTTTATTAAGAATCTGGGGGCGGAGGCTTTTGAAGAGCGCATTAAGCAGGCAGAGAACAGTTTTATGTTTGAACTGCGCGTACTGCAGAGGGATTACAATCTGCAGGACCCGGATGAGAAAACCGCTTTTTACAAAGAAATTGCCAAGAAACTTTGCAATTTCAGTGATGAAGTCGAGCGTGAGAATTATATTGAAGCAGTTGCGGATAAGTACGGAATCGGCTTTGAGAGTCTGCGCAATATGGTAAACCGGCTTGGTAACAGACAGGGGTTGATTAAGCCTTTGGAACGGCCAAAATCAGGGATTCAGAGTAAGCCGACCACGCAGGATTCGGTTATGCGTGCACAGGGACTTTTGCTCACCTGGCTGGTAGAAGAACCGCAGGTTTA
>JAZMZZ010000200.1:0-2385 GCA_045586245.1 Lachnospiraceae bacterium
TTACCACACCAGCCGTAGCCTGCTACAACTACATTCTTGCCGGCAACAATCAGGTTTGTAGTACGGTTGATACCATCCCATACGGACTGGCCTGTACCATAACGGTTGTCGAATAAATGCTTGCAATCTGCGTTGTTTACACGAACCATCGGGAACTGTAATTCACCCTTCTTGTTCATGGCTTCCAAACGGATAATACCGGTAGTGGTCTCTTCGCATCCACCGATTACATTCGGGATTAAATCCACAAATTCGGTATGCATCATATGCACAAGGTCGCCACCGTCGTCAATAATGATATTCGGTCCGATTTCCAACACTTTACGGATATGTGCTTCGTACTCTTCCGGAGTCGCGTTGTACCAGGCAAATACGTTAAGACCTGCCTTTACAAGTGCTGCTGCCACATCATCCTGTGTAGAAAGCGGATTGGAACCTGTTACATACATTTCAGCGCCACCGGCCTGCAATACCTTACAAAGATAAGCAGTTTTTGCCTCCAAGTGTACGGATAATGCTACTTTTTTGCCTGCAAACGGTTTTGTCTTAGAGAATTCTTCCTCCAACATACGAAGCAGGTCGCAATTACGCTTTACCCATTCAATTTTTCTTTCGCCTGACTCGGCAAGGTTAATGTCTCTGATAATACTTTCCATGTTCTTCCTCCAACTGAATATTTTTTCCAGCCGAATTTTTATTAACGTGATGGTCGTCTGTCCTATCATCACAAAAACTTATCATGTCTAGAATACCGTAAGATAGGGGGATTGTCTAATACTTTCTGCTTTCATTTAAAAAAAACCCTTGTAGCGCAATTTACAAGGGGTTTTAATGGATTAACTGTATGTTACATATCTTTCTCTTAAATAGTAGTACAATCCTGCAAGAAGCTGGGAATTGGTCGGAACACCTTTATCCGCGCGGATGGTGTTTCCGAAAATCGTATTAATCAGCGGACGGTTCCCGTATAACCATACAATCTGGATTGCTGTGCGGATGGCTCTTTCCACTCTCGCACTTGTGGTATGGAAATGGGAAGCCACGTCCGGATATAATTCTTTTGTCACATGATGAAGCATTTCCGGGTCAAGCATCACAAGTTCCAATGCATAGGAAATATAATTGTAACCATATACATGGTGTGGAAATCCGATGTCCAATAATAACTTCTGGATATCCTTTGTTTTTATACGATACATAAAATCAATACTCTGTTCTTCTGTCTGAATGGCAAGTGCACTCATAAATAACTCCTCCTTAAACTGTTTTTGGTAAAGAACATGTAAAGATAATATTCCAAATATTGACAAGAGAAAAGATTGAGTTTAACATAATTTCTGTCGAAGAAAAGGAAAGTGTGTGTTAAATTTGACACAAAAGGGAATTTTATGCCGGGACAGATATTAAGTAAAAGGGTACAAGAGATTTTAATTGATTTAAAATGGACAAAAGAGATGTTGGCTGAGAAGAGCGGATTGCCGGTTGAGACTATTAAAAACATCTATTACGGAAGGACTCCGGACCCCAAAGTGTCTACGGTTATGGCAATTGCGGATGCTACTGGATACAGTATGAATTGTCTGATGGGGAAATGTCCTCATACTGCTAAGGAAAAAGTTATTCTTAGAAATTACCGTTCCTGTGGCGAGCACGGCAAATCACTGATTGAATTAGTTGCTAAATATGAAGCGGGTTCAATTAAAAGTGAACGCGAAAGCAGTGCAAAACACGTAATCCCCTGCTTGATGCCTTATGGGGATATGACCAAGGGAATTTTCTATGACGCCTGCGAAACAATTGAGATTGAGACAAGTGTTCCGGAAGCATATATAGCAATTCAGATTATTAATAATGAATTTGCACCAAAATACTGCAAAGGTGACATCGTTCTTTTTGAAAACCGTTTTCCCCAAAATGAGGAGACAGCCTCCTTCCTTCGCGGCGATCGTGTATACATCCGCCGGTTTTTGGAAGAAGACGGAGGTTACCGTTTAAAATGTCTTCATAAGAAAGATGATGATATAGTCGTAAAAAGATTGGATGAAATTGATTATATCGGTACCTGCTGCGGTGTTATTCGGACATAACCTTTGTCCAAATAATTTATTTACATACAAATGCCCCTGTAGAGGATTCTCAACAGGGGCTTAATTATTTGTATATTAAATTATTCTATATGTGAACCTAATCCTCCACTACATACGATTCAAATATCTCTAAGATATCGTTCTTGTAGATATTTCCAGTTAACACATCGCCATTTGGATTAAATGATACGGCTCTTACATCTTTCGGATCATCCTCATATGGATTAACCGCTTCTTCAGCCTCATCGAAATACTCTCTCAGATAAATCTTCGCATTTCCCTCCGGCCAAATAACATT
>JAZMZZ010000201.1:0-7137 GCA_045586245.1 Lachnospiraceae bacterium
ATCGTTTGTTTGTGGGGATACTGGATTATCTTACGCAAACTTGCCAGCGATGGTGATTTCGAATTATACACGGATGTGGATTCCAGCATTGAGCACTATACCAAGATTCTTAAAATGTTTAAAGTGGTAACCATTATTGAACTTATCTGCTTTATGGTAGAAGTCCTCGCTGCTATGCACGGTGCCACTATCGGCTTCTGGGGAATGTTAATAATCGGTGCGATTGTAATCGGCTGTATGCATGCCACAATCTCCACCAAGCGTAAGATTGCCGAATTAAAAGAACGCAAGGGCGAAGTCGTAACCGGTCTTGCAGCAGGTAAGACATCACCGGCACTAACAAGCGGCTTACTCTTAAGTGCATGTGCACTCGCGCTTAAAAATTCCTCCACTATCTCTGACCCGATTATTACAGGAGTCCAGATTATAGCTATCATCTTAATGCTGGTTGGCCTTTACCAGTCAAGAAATGTCTTTAAAGATTAAACTCTCCTGATTTAATACATAAATAATAAAAAAACGCTGAGGCAATCCGCTTCAGCGTTTTTTTCCTGCTTATTTTTCTTTCCACTCTCCGACAGAGCCACGATACATAATATCGGGGCGGACCAAAAACTCCTTGTGTCCCTTGTTAAGTTCCGACTTTTCTCCTTCTTTTAACATCTCAAGCAAAAGTTCTGCCGCAAGCCTTCCAATCTCGTATAGCGGAAGCCTTGCTGTGGTAAGTCCGGGTCTGAAATAACTGGCAATATCCTGGTCATCAAAACCTACTACCGAAATATCTTTCCCCGCAACCAGACCTTTTTCTTCCAGATAATCATATACCCCGCCTGCAATACGGTCCGTCATTCCAAAAATCGCACTGACACCGTGCTCCTCAATCAGTTCTTTCGCATACTTATATCCGGTTTCTCTTTCAAAATCACCATAGCATACCAATGCCGGTTCAAATAAAACCTCCGCATCAAACAATGCATTCTGGTATCCGAGCAATCTCTTCTGCGTATGGATATTGGTTGCAAGACCTCCGATAACACCGATTTTGCGGTGTCCGTTATCCAGCATATGTTTTATCATCTCATATGCTGCGCCCTCATCATCCAGTACAACTGACGGAACATTGTCCGATTCGTTGTATGCATAAGCCATTACCGCCGGAATATGAAAATCCTGAGGAAAAGCCTGGATAATTCTGGCATGTCCTGCAATGTAGATAATACCATCCACCTTAAGCGCCCTTAACTGCTGAATGGCCGGATATAATACGGAATGATATGCTTCGTCATTGTGATACCATCTGTCTTCCCATCTTCCGTACAAACGAAGATTATGTACAATGGTACGGTATCCCTGACTCTCACAATGTTTCATAATATTTTCAACGATTGCCGGTGTTGTAAACTGTGCTAAGTCTTCTGCAATAATACCGATTGTTTTGGTCTTATTATTACGCAATCCCTGTGCGATGTAATTGGGCTGGTAACCCATTTCCTTTGCCACCTGCAAAATACGCTCTTTTGTTTCTTCACCGGCTTTTGCCTTGCCGTTTAAAATATTGGATACAGTGGTGACCGATACATTACAAACCTTTGCAATCTCTTTTAACGTAACCATAAGGTAACTCCTCCATTCTCTTATGTTATCAGATTACTCCATTCCCTTTCTTGGGTCAATGAAATATGTCACATCTGTTCCGAATGCCTGAAATGGTCCCGGCATACATTCATTTCCGCTTAATTCATCCCCAAAGAAATCGGAATCAATCAAAGCATCCTTGGCTACCGATTTAACCTCTGCCGGATCATAGACATAACTTCTGTGCGCCTCCGGATTGCCAAAACTTCTCACACGTTTATCAAGCATTGCGAAACTCACTTCGTATGTGTCCGTATTCACATCAATGTCAAACCAACCATCCTGTCCTGTCTTATCAAATCCCATGAACTCCTGCCATGCCGGAAGATGCAGACAAACCTGTGGCTGCGGATAAAGCACTCTAAGATAACCGCCCTGCATTTTAACAAATAAATTGCCCTCGGACCAATTATCCTTAGTCGGCATCTTAATGGCTGCTTCTTTACAATCATAGAAAATATTATTGATAAAGTGATTATCCCTGGTCGTACCGCCACGCTCCACGCCCTTCATACGGAAGGATACCGGTTTGCCGAAATAACCTGCACTGCGGCACTTACCGATTAAGTTATTGGCGATGTAAAGGCGGTCCGTACCTTCGGCATAAATACCGTAACCGTTAATGGCATCATTCTCAGTCAGCTTATACCATCCTGAAGAGCCCGGTTCAGCAGGAACCTTGGCCGGGTCAAATCTTCCCTCTACATTCCAGATAATATTATTATCAATCAGATTTACACCATCCTTGGTGCACTCCATGAATATTGCTTCCCTCTGCTCAATTCCGTCAAGGAATAAATTGCCTGTAATACGGTTATTCTCATTGCCGCAATCCATCCACAAATGGTCTGCACGCAAGGTGTTTTTAATAATATTTCTTCGGTACAGACTATCTACACTGTTATGAACCTTAATACCGCCTGCTTCCCAGGAAAGTTCCATTTTCTGCCAATTGGTACCCTCAATATAATTATCTTCCACAAGCATATTGCGGGCATTCAATCCTGCAATACCGCATACGCCGCAATCTAAAATTGTACAGCGTCTGATAATGCTGTAACCGTTCATTCTGGACTTGTCAATCTCATGGTGCCAGCATTCATCACCGACATCGATACCGAGTGCATTTGCCCAAGCAATCTTACAGTCTTCTATAATCCAGTGATGCCCTCTAAAGCAGGAAATTGCACCTCTTTGCGGAATCGGTGCTCCCATGGAAGCATGCGCACAGGTAAGTCCTTTTACTTTTATGTAGGATAAAAACGGAATATCCGGTGCAAAGCACTGCTCCCTGCAGGAAATCTCAATCAAATGATTGGCAGGGTCATCATCGTTTTCCAACCGGAAATGAATCTTCTGTCCGTTTGCTTCCACCCAATAACTATTTGGAGTAAGCGACATAAGGTCAAATAACGGTAACTGCTGCAAAGGCTTTCCATCGCAGAAAATCACACCTCTGCGGTTCAGATATGTAGTCATATCCGTCTTGTCATATTCAATATAGAAACGGTCATGAATCAGATTAATTGCGCAAAACGGGTTGTAGCCACGGAACATATCCGGATCTAATTTATGCTCCCAGATACGGATACTGTCTTCATCTATCTCAGGATCATTCAGTACATCAAATTCGGCATTATACTTGCTCCAACCAAAACTCTCTTTAAAATCAGTCACTACCTCGGAAGCCTTGATAATAACCTCTCCGTCTCCGTACGCTTCAAAACTTACCATATGCTCAGCGTCTGTTCCTCCGCAAACCGGATGTACCCACTCCCTGTATTCTCCGCCGTGAATAAGTACTCTGGTTCCTGCCGTTGCAAGTTCTGCCGCCGCCTGAATGGTTTTATACGGCTTGTCTAAACTGCCTTCATTATTATCATCCGCCATCGGATGTTCCCTGTTTACATGCAGTTCCCGTTCATACACCTGCTCTTTTTCCCAAAAATCAAACATCTGACCATTTGGCAATATAGCTGTTTTGTCCATATTCGTACCTCCTATTTTTGCAGTTTACTTTCCCCAAAGTAAATCCTGTTCTACGCAATCACTACTGTAGTTTCTACCATAGCCAGTTCCGGTCTTAAGTCCTTCTCTTCCGTCATATCCAGAACCGGGAATCCTTCTATGTTAAAATGTACCCTGCGGATACCGGAACTTCTCGGTCCTTCCACACCCGGTCTTGCATGGTAGGTGTTCCAAACCAGTCCGTCATCATCCGTTACATAAGCATTGTGTCCCGTTCCGTACTCTCCTTTGGCACTACGTGATGAAAGGAGCGGATAATTCTCTTTTACCCAGTTATCCGGATTGGTTAAATCCGTATCCGGGTCTGCCGTCATAAGGCCTACAACATACGTACTGTCAACTGCTGCCGATGAAAATGTCAGATAAATCTTGCCATCCCTAAACAATGCAAACGGTCCTTCATCAACAAAAGTGTGGTTGTTCGCCCAGCTGTATTCCGGCATGGATAACAGCACCGGGTCTGTTGTCAGCTGCCACGGCTTATCCGGGTCAATGCATGCAATGTATAACCACGCGCCCTGGTCCACCGGCTTAAACTGCCTCTGTGACCAGCAAACATAATGTACGCCGCCTGCCTCAAAATGCGTCATATCCAAAGTAATTCCCTGTTCCCCATACAGGTAACTGCCATCTTTTCTTATCACACGTACCGGCATCTCCCAATCCGTTGCCACGGTAGGATTGCCGCCTTCTTTTAATGCCATCACATGACACTGTTCCTCATAAAATCCTTTTGCGGTTCCCGCATGGAAAATATAGAGTCTGCCATTGATTATATGTAATTCCGGCGCCCAAAGTAAATCCACAAGATGCGGATAAGTATAAGCATCCAGAATCTTTATCTGCTGGGCTGTTACCAACTCCGGTATACTGTCTGCTTCACGGATGTACACGGTATGCTCACGGTCCAAATCATTGGTCGAAATAAAATAATATTTGCCGTTCCACTTGGCAATGCAAGGATCCGCCTTATTCCATGCAACTGGGAATTCATAACGGTTCTGGTGAATTCTTCCCCTGATACGATACTCGCCCGGTGTATTCCAATCAATTCCTTCCGCATACCAATCTATCCGCTTTTCTACACTGCTGCCGTCACTATATTTTGCTACTGCTTTGATATTGTTTAATTCCTCAAGCGAAGAGATTTCTACTCTTTTTGGCACTTCATTTTCTGTATTTTCAGGCGTAATGAAACGGACCTTTAACCGTTCTGCAACCGTATCCGGCACATCTAATCCATTGCGAAGAATTGCACCCTCCGGTAAACTGCTTCCTGTCGGAATCATCAACTTCAATGCCGTAACTTCTTCAAAACGCTCCCTATCGGATACCATCACACAACTGTCTGCAATTTCATCAAAAGACTCTGCCATAAGGGAATAGAATTCTTCATCGCCTTCTTTCCACATAATGACATATGCATGTTCATCTTCCCTGTAAAAACAAATTGCATCCGCAATTGCATTTCCACGCCCCAAATCAAGAAGCGTCTTCTCTTCATAATGAATCAAATCATCCGATGAAAAAAGCAACAGCTTACCAACCGAAGTTATGTCCTCACTTCCGTCAGGATTGATTCTTTGTGCAATCACACCATATGTTCCGTCCGCCATCTCAAACAACCACGGATTCTTTAAATTCATCGCATTCAAAGTCCCGTCCGGATTCTGTGTTGCTTTTGCATATAATATGCCCGAATTATGATTAAGCGGAATAATGGTACCGTCTTTTTCCTGCAATGCCAAATGCATGCTGTATGCTAATTTTGTGGAATAAATTGCATCTTCTTTCGGTAATCTTGTATAAGATATTACTTTCATCTGAAGTTCTCTCCTTCTGTTATCCCCAAATGCCGTGTCCTATTTTCTGAAACTTTCCTTTGGTCCCAGATACGAATCCGGAACCGGAATTTTGTCCTTTGCAATTACCAATTTCTGCAATACAACAGCCGGGTCCATCGCCTTAACCGCTATTGTATTCTCTCCCTGCTTAAGGCTGATTGCCGCTTTGGCCTTATGAATCTGGTCAAGGACTCCCTCTGCCCAGTCAGGACTTACCCATGGAATGTATCCCGCATCCGGAATCATATTCACAACCTGATAATCCGCACCGTTTACGCCAAGTCCTACGCACATTTTTCCTTTGTAAACAACCGGATTATTCGGTGCTGTGTAAAACTCAATATTATAATTACCTGCTTCTTTTACATAAATCTTATATTCAACTGCCGGTGCTTCATCATCTGCTTCAAACTGTGCGGTTGTCGGAAATACTTTTACACCACCAAGTGTCTTACCGAAGTTATCAATTACTTCAAAGCGCGCATCGGCACCTGCCATACTCTTGTCAAAATGCGGTGCCTCTATCGAAACATAACCGTCATGCTCCACAAAGGTTCCTTCACTGATATTGGCAATATCAAGATAATCTGCACGAACCGTAATATCCACGCGGTTTACACTATTATCATTTTCCGAAAAATCAGCCGTCTCTTCGCAGTTATCGCCATGAACGGAAATCACTGCCTGTAATACATCTGCCGTATCCTCACCTGCCATATGCACCTGCATTTTGTCAGCATCCAATCTTACGGTAAATGTTGCACAATCTTCTATCCGCGCGGCAATCACACCGCTCTTTTGCTCAAGTACCTGCGTACCTTCTGCCGGCACAACAGTAAACCAATCCGCATCCCATGTAATACGGTATTCAAGTACACCCTCGCCGCCATTGGCTACATCAAAACTTCCTTCTGTCATAGCAGGAAAAGCCAAGGTCATGCCAAGCGGCTTGCGGCTCCATGAATTACCACCTGTAACAATATCCTGTCCGCAGATATTTACCAAGAGTCTCGGATCATTTACCGGATAGTAAATACGGCACTGCGGATACTGCCAGAATTCATCGTTCCACTGTGTGTAACCGATGTGGTATACCGACTGGATATGATTCCACTTGCCACCTTTAATAGAATGGTAAGCATTTGTAAGTTTCCTATCTTTTTTAATACATTCCTCTACAAGCGGAATATAAGTATTCGCTGTCTTTCTAAACAGGGATGCATAATACTGATTCAACCCAGCATAAATCTGCATACGGATAATATTGCCGGAAGCCATCACCGGATAATACACCACTTCAAAGAAGCAGTCACGAAGTACATCTGTTTCGTCCATGTCTGTCCATAACTTTTCTATGTAAGCACACAATTTCTCTACACGCGCAAGCATACTCTTTGCTTCGTTAAAATGAGACGGATGATAGGTGTCTGCCTTTATCACTTCCGGACGGCAGATACCGTTAATGCGCACATATTCTTCCAACGCTTCGCCAAGATCTTTGTATTTTGCATCAGTAAAGCCAAGAGATGTAATCCACTGCTTTGCATACTCCGTGGTCTTATTGATACCGTCCGTACCCCATTTATCAAAATCATACGCCAAATCAATAAAATAACTGAGTGATAATTCC
>JAZMZZ010000202.1:0-8632 GCA_045586245.1 Lachnospiraceae bacterium
TTATTGCATTAGATGCAAAGATTTTCTTAGAAATGGTAAGAAAGTTACCTGATAATGATGTTACAATTGAAACAGATCCAAGCTATAAGACTATCATTACTTGTGAAAAGGCAAAGTTCAATATTATCGGAAAATCAGGAGAGGATTTCTCTGCTTTACCACAGATTGAACGTTCTGATTCTATTTTACTTAGTCAGTTTACTCTTAAGGAAGTCATCAGACAGACCAGCTTTTCTATTGCTGATAACTTTACCAATAAGATTCTTACCGGTGAGTTATTTGAAATTAATGGAAATGTTTTAAAGGTTGTTTCTTCTGACGGACTTCGTATTTCTTTAAGAAAGATTGAATTAAAGAATGAATACGGAACTAAGAAGGTAATTGTTCCGGGTAAGACTTTAAATGAAATCAGTAAGATTTTATCAGGAGATGCAGATAAAGATATCAGCATTTATTTTACAGACAAGCATGCTTTGTTTGAATTTGATAATACAACTGTTGTTTCCAGATTGATTGAAGGCGAATATTTTAAGATTGATCAGATGCTTTCTAATGATTATGAAACAAAATTAAAAGTAAATAAAAAAGAATTTTTAAGTTGTATAGACAGAGCTACTCTTCTTGTAAAAGAAGGAGATAAAAAGCCTATTATTATTAATATTACCGACAAATCCATGGAACTTAAAATTAATTCTACAGTCGGAAGCATGAATGAAGAAATTGATATTGAAAAGAATGGTAGGGATTTAATGATTGGTTTCAATCCTAAATTCTTAATTGATGCTTTAAGAGTTATTGATGATGAAACTATTTCTGTTTATTTAATGAATCCAAAGTCTCCATGTTTTATCAGAGATGATGAAAATAATTATATTTATTTAATTCTTCCTGTTAATTTTACAACGGTTTCTTAGTTAAAATTAGTAAGAGGTATTCTATAAATGGAAATTATTAAATTAAAAGAGGACTATATCAAACTCGGTCAGGCTTTAAAAGCGGCTGGTTTGGTAGATTCCGGTGTAGAAGCCAAATTTGTGATTCAGGATGGACTTGTTTATGTAAATGGTAATGTGGAATTACAAAGAGGCAAAAAAATAACAGATGGCGATATCATAGAATTTGAAGGTAATCAAATTAAAATAGAAAAATAGGAAGATTAATATATGATTATAAAGTCATTAGAGCTTTCTGATTTTCGTAATTATGATTCTTTGTGTATTAATTTTGATAAAGGTGTCAATATTTTATTTGGAGATAATGCACAGGGAAAAACTAATATATTAGAAGCTATTTATGTTTCCGCTACTACAAAATCTCATAAGAGCAGTAAAGACAAAGATATTATTAATTTTGATAAGGAAGAAGCTCATATAAGGACTTATCTTGAAAAAGATGATATAGAAACCCGTGTGGATATGCATCTTCGCAAAAGTAAAACCAAAGGCATTGCTATTGACGGTGTTAAAATTAAGAAAGCTGCGGAATTATTAGGATTATTAAATGTTGTATTTTTTTCTCCGGAAGATTTAAGTATTATAAAAAACGGTCCGGCAGAAAGAAGAAGATTTATAGATATGGAATTATGTCAACTGGATAATTTTTATTTATATAATCTCAATAATTACAATAAAATTGTAAATCAACGAAATAAGTTATTAAAAGATTTGTATATGAATCCTTCTTTAAAGGATACATTATCTATATGGGATTCCCAGCTTGTTTCTTACGGAAGTAAAATAATTGAGAGAAGAATACAATTTATTGAGCAGATTAATTCCATTATAAAATATATACATAGTAATTTATCCGGTGGCAAAGAAATTCTTCGAATTGAATATGAACCGGATGTATCCATTGACAATTACGAGAAAGAATTATTTTACAATCAGGATAAGGATATTAAGTTAAAACAGACAACAGTTGGACCTCATAGAGATGATATTTCTTTTATGGTTTTAAAAGAAGGCGAAGAAAAAGAAATAGATATCCGTAAATACGGTTCCCAGGGACAACAAAGAACTGCTGCTTTATCTTTAAAATTATCTGAGATAGAATTAGTCAGAAAAATGACAAAGGATACTCCTGTTTTATTATTGGATGATGTATTATCCGAACTTGACAGTAACAGGCAGAATTATTTATTAAACAGTATTGGTGATATTCAAACCATTATAACTTGTACGGGTCTTGATGAATTTGTAAATCACAGATTTGAAATAAATAAAGTATTTAAAGTAATTAATGGTGTTGTAGAAGAAGCAGTTAAATAAATTGATAAGTAATTTATCATAAGACAGAATGAGAGGAAAATTGGATGAGCGCTGAATACGGAGCGGATCAAATTCAAATTTTAGAAGGTCTTGAAGCGGTTCGTAAAAGACCGGGTATGTATATTGGTAGTACTTCTTTAAGAGGACTTCATCATTTGGTATATGAAATTGTTGATAATTCAGTGGATGAAGCATTGGCGGGATTTTGTGACACAATTGAAGTTACTATTAATGAAGATAATTCCATTACCGTAATCGATAACGGACGTGGTATTCCAACCGGTATTAACCAAAAAGCAGGTATTCCTGCTGTAGAAGTCGTATTTACTATCCTTCATGCCGGCGGTAAATTCGGCGGTGGGGGATATAAAGTATCCGGCGGTTTACACGGTGTAGGTGCTTCTGTTGTAAATGCACTTTCTAATTGGCTTGAAGTTCAGATTTATCAGGATGGTAAAATACATAAACAGCGTTATGAGAGGGGGCATGTTTGTTATCCTCTTAAAGTTGTGGGCGAATGTCCTCTTGAGAAAACCGGTACCAGAGTTGATTTTTTACCGGATGATACTATTTTTGAAGAAACCGTATTTGATTTTGATACTCTCAAGAATCGTCTTCGTGAAATGGCTTTCCTTACAAAAGGTCTTCGTATTATTTTAACAGATGACAGAGTGGTAGATGAAGAAGGCAATAAGACTCCTGTTGTCAGAGAATTCCATTATGAAGGCGGTATTAAGGAATTTGTTGAGTACTTGAATCATACAAAGACTGCTTTATACAACAATATTATGTACTTTGAAGGTACTAAGAATGATGTTTATGTAGAAGTAGCTCTTCAGCATAATGATTCTTATACGGAAAATGTATATAGTTTTGTTAATAATATTACAACTCCTGAGGGTGGTACTCATTTAGTCGGATTCAGAAATGCTTTGACTAAGACATTTAATGATTATGCCCGTACCAATAAAATTTTAAAGGACAATGACCAGAATCTTTCCGGTGAAGATATCAGAGAAGGATTAACTGCTATTGTCAGTGTTAAAATAGGTGAGCCTCAGTTTGAAGGTCAGACAAAACAAAAGCTTGGCAATTCGGAAGCAAGAGGTGCTGTTGACAGTATTGTAAGTGAACAGCTTACTTATTTCCTTGAGCAGAATCCGGGTGTAGCCAAAACAATTTGCGAAAAATCCATTATGGCCCAGCGTGCGAGGGATGCTGCCAGAAAAGCAAGAGATTTAACCAGAAGAAAAAGTGCTTTGGAAGGAATGGCATTGCCCGGTAAATTAGCAGATTGTTCCGATAAGAATCCGGAAAATTGTGAAATTTACATTGTAGAGGGTGATTCCGCCGGTGGTAGTGCAAAGACTGCCAGAAGCCGTGCAACACAGGCTATTTTACCTCTTAGAGGTAAGATTTTGAATGTAGAAAAAGCAAGACTTGACCGTATTTTGGGTAATGCAGAAATTAAAGCCATGATTACCGCATTCGGTACCGGTATTTATGATGATTTTGATATTTCAAAACTTCGTTATCATAAGATTATTATCATGACGGATGCCGATGTTGACGGTGCCCATATTGCTACTTTGCTTTTAACATTCTTATACCGTTTTATGCCGGAACTTATTAAGCAGGGTTATGTATATCTTGCCCAGCCTCCTCTTTATAAATTAGAGAAAAATAAAAAAGTCTGGTATGCATATAGCGATGAAGAATTAGCTAAGATTTTAGAAGAAGTTGGACGTGACCAGAACAATAAAATCCAGCGATACAAAGGTCTTGGTGAAATGGATGCGGAACAGCTTTGGGATACTACAATGGATCCGGAGAAACGTATTTTATTAAAAGTATGTATGGATGAAGATTCCGAATCCGAATTGGATTTAACATTTACTACTTTAATGGGTGATAAAGTAGAACCGAGACGTGAATTTATTGAAGCAAATGCTAAATTTGTTAAAAATTTAGATATTTAAAATAATGCGACGCCGCTTCGCGGCGAAATGGAGATAATATGGACGATCAAATTTTTGATAAAGTCAAACAAGTAGATTTAAAGAAAACCATGGAGACATCCTACATCGACTATGCCATGAGTGTTATTGCTTCCCGTGCGCTTCCCGATGTAAGAGATGGTTTAAAACCGGTACAAAGACGTGTTTTATATTCCATGATTGAATTAAATAACGGTCCTGACAAGCCACATCGTAAATGTGCACGTATCGTCGGTGATACCATGGGTAAATATCATCCACATGGTGACTCTTCCATCTATGGCGCACTTGTTAATATGGCACAGGAATGGTCTTTCCGTTATCCGCTTGTAGACGGTCACGGTAATTTCGGTTCCGTGGATGGTGACGGTGCTGCGGCTATGCGATATACCGAAGCAAGACTTTCCAAGATTTCTATGGAAATGCTTGCGGATATTAATAAAGATACCGTAGATTTTGTACCAAACTTTGATGAAACGGAAAAAGAACCGGTTGTTCTTCCAAGCCGTTATCCGAACCTTTTGGTAAACGGTACTACCGGTATTGCTGTAGGTATGGCTACCAATATTCCGCCTCATAATTTACGTGAGGTTATTTCTGCTGTTGTCAAAATTATTGATAACCGTGTAGAAGAAGACAGGGATACGGATATTGATGAAGTTCTTCCTCTTGTAAAAGCACCGGATTTTCCGACAGGAGCCATTATTTTAGGTACCCGTGGTGCAGAAGAAGCTTATCGTACCGGCCGTGGTAAAGTAGTAGTGCGTGCGGTAACCAATATTGAGACTCTTCCGAACGGTAAGAACCAGATTATTGTTACCGAACTTCCTTATATGGTAAACAAGGCAAAACTCATTGAAAAGATTGCCGAATTACATAAAGAAAAGAAAATTGACGGTATTACAGACCTCCGCGATGAGTCATCCAGAGAAGGTATGCGCGTGGTTATCGAACTTCGCCGTGATGTAAATGCCAATATTGTATTGAATAAATTGTATAAGCATACACAGTTGCAGGACAGCTACGGTATGATTATGCTTGCGCTTGTAAATAATGAGCCAAAGGTTATGAATCTTTTGGATATGCTTACTTATTATCTGAAGCATCAGGAAGAAGTAGTAACCAGAAGAACAAAATACGATTTGAATAAAGCGGAAGAACGCGATCATATTTTACAGGGATTATTGATTGCTCTGGATCATATTGATGAAGTAATTCAAATTATGAGAAGTTCCAAGAATACCCAGGAAGCGAAAGACCGCTTAATGGAACGTTTCGGATTAACCGATGCACAGGCACAGGCTATTGCCGATATGAGACTTCGCCAGTTAACCGGTTTGGAACGTGAAAAAATTGAGAATGAACATCAGGAATTAATGAAAAAGATTGCGGAATTAAAGGCAATTTTAGCTGACCGCAAATTATTACTTGGTGTTATCCGTACCGAAATTATGGAGATTTCCGACAGATTCGGAGATGACAGAAGAAGCCAGATTGGTTTTGATGAATCCGATATCAGTATGGAAGATATGATTCCGAATGAAAATACCGTTATCGCTATGACAAGCCTTGGATATATCAAACGTATGACAGTGGATAATTTCCATTCACAGAACCGTGGCGGTAAGGGAATTAAGGGAATGCAGACCATTGAAGATGATTATATTGAAGACTTACTTATGACTTCAACCCATAATTATCTGATGTTCTTTACGAACATGGGTCGTGTATACCGCTTGAAGGCATATGAGATTCCGGAAGCCGGCAGAACGGCAAGAGGAACAGCGATTGTAAATCTCCTTCAGCTTAATCCGGGTGAAAAGATTTCCGCATTGATTCCGATTACGGATTACGAAGATAATAAGAATCTTTTCATGGTAACCAGAAAAGGTATTGTTAAGAAAACTTCCATTATGGAATACAGCAATATCCGTAAAAATGGTCTTGCAGCAATCAGTCTTCGTGATGATGATGAATTAATTGAAGTTAAAACCACGGATTATGAGACAGATATCTTCCTTGTTACCAAGTATGGTATGTGTATCCGTTTCAAAGAAACCGATGTTAGACCGACCGGCCGTATGACCATGGGTGTTATCGGTATGAATCTGGATGACGGTGATGAGATTGTCGGAATGCAGTTGGATCATCAGGGAGATTCCTTATTAATCGTATCCGAAAACGGTCTTGGTAAGCGGACTTACCTGAATGAATTTAAGATTCAGTACCGTGGCGGTAAAGGCGTGAAATGTTATAAAGTGACAGACAAGACAGGTTATGTAGTAGGTGTTAAGGCTGTAACGGATGAACATGAAATCATGATGATTACCACGGAAGGTATTATTATCCAGCTCCGTATGGAAGATATTTCTACACTCGGTAGAATAACATCCGGTGTGAAGATGATTAATCTTGATGAAAAAGTAAAAGTAGCTAAGATTGCCAAAGTAAGGGAAAAAGTTTCCGACGGCAATCAGGAACTTAGTGAAGAAGAAGTAACAGCTGCTGTTGAAGAAGATGCACAATCGGATTTGACAGAGTAATAATTCAGTAAAAATTGAATTTTTATACAGTTTAGTACGTTAAATTGTTATAAAATACCCTTTCAAGTGTCGAAAGGGTATTTTATTTTGTGAATATGTTATATTGCCTGTTTACAAAAGTGGGCGTATTATAGCAAATGAGGAAAAATGAAAAGATTTAAATTTGGTTTGAGGAAATAAAAATGCAGTCGTATGAAATATTGAAAGATTTGGCCATCATTGTGATTGCGGCTAAATTTATGGCTATTTTAGCCAGAAAATGCAAAGCACCACAGGTGGTTGGAGAGATTTTAGCCGGTCTGATTATAGGACCTTGCGTACTCGGAATTGTACAGCAGACCGATTTTATTGTGCAGATGGCAGAAATCGGTGTCATCTTATTGATGTTTTCAGCCGGACTTGAGACCAATCTGAAAGATTTGATTAAAACGGGACCAATTGCTTTTGCCATTGCCTGTGCCGGGGTATTTATTCCTCTTATCGGAGGTACTCTTTTATACATGGGATTCTATGGTGTGGCACCCTGGGGTTCTGAGAAGTTTTTTACCGCTGTATTTATCGGTGTTATTATGACGGCTACTTCCGTAAGTATTACGGTCCAGTCTTTGAAAGAACTTGGTAAGTTAAAAGGA
The DNA here is from genome assembly GCA_045586245.1 of Lachnospiraceae bacterium. Taxonomy (GTDB): domain Bacteria; phylum Bacillota; class Clostridia; order Lachnospirales; family Lachnospiraceae; genus RGIG8767. The sequence goes on from JAZMZZ010000202.1 coordinate 7,443, forward strand.
AAAGTCGGCACTACGATTCTTAGTGCTGCCATTATTGACGATATTATCGGTATTATCGTACTTACTTTTGTTATCGGATTTAAGAATCCCGATGTGCAACCATCCATGGTAATTGTAAATACAGTGCTTTTCTTTGTATTTGCGTTGGTAGTCGGATTCATTTCTTATAAAATTTTTAAATGGGTGGATACCCGTTATCCGCACACCAGAAGAATTCCGATTGCGGGACTTGCGTACTGCCTTGCACTTTCCTATATTGCAGAGCACTATTTCGGAATTGCCGATATCACAGGTGCTTACGTGGCAGGTATTATTCTTTGTTCCATTCAGGATTCCGAATACATAGCAGAAAAAATGGATATTAATTCCTATATGTTGTTTGGTCCGGTATTTTTTGCAAGTATCGGTTTGAAGACGAATATTGATAATCTGAATGCAGATATTCTATTATTCTCGGTCGGATTTGTTATTGTTGCGCTGGTAACAAAAATCGTTGGCTGCGGTATTATGGCGCGTTTGTGTAAATTTAAAACGATGGATTCCCTAAAAATCGGTGTCGGAATGATGACCCGTGGGGAAGTTGCGTTAATTGTTTCACAAAAAGGTCTTGCAGTAGGGCTTATGTCCCCTGTATACTTTACATCAGTAATCCTATTAATTATTGTTTCTTCCATATCAACTCCGATTATTTTAAAATTGCTGTTTGCTAAGGAAGAAGAACCAAAACGAGACCATGCTGCTTTCCTTTACAAGGCAGAAAGAGAAGAACTATAGAAAAAATAATATTTTAGCATAAAGAATAAATTTGAGGAGGTTTCAGTATGAGAATTGGTATCATGGGTTATGGTAACTTAGGAAAAGGAATTGAATGTGCGATTAAACAGAATCCGGACATGGAACTGGTTGCGGTATTTAGCCGAAGAGACCCTTCTACGGTTAAGATTTTAACAGAAGGTGTTAAGGTTTATCATGTGGATGATGCGGTTAAGATGAAAGATGAGATTGATGTACTGATTCTTTGTGGAGGAAGTGCGACAGACCTTCCTGTGCAGACTCCCGAATATGCAAAATACTTTAATGTAGTAGACAGTTTTGACACACATGCAAAAATCCCGCAGCATTTTGCAAATGTAGATGCGGCAGCAAAAGAAAACGGCAATATCGCAGTGATTTCCTGTGGCTGGGATCCG
>JAZMZZ010000203.1:0-5721 GCA_045586245.1 Lachnospiraceae bacterium
CCATTACCAACACCATAGTCGGTGAATACTCCAAATCCCTTGTTAACTTCGGCGCTCTGACGCTTAATAATGTTAACATCGAGAAGGGCACCACCAATGTATCCGTCTGGAACAGCAACAATGGCGGCAGTACGATGGTAATGAATGAATGTGTGGTCAAACGAACAGACGACTGTATCGTAGTTATTAATTCCGGCGAAATGAGTTTAAACAGCTGCACCATCGAAGGGGCAGGAATTGAAACCCACCCTGTTTTATATATTAATGCAGAGGAAGCGGTCCTTACCGCCAAAGGCGGAGCCATTACCAATACCTCCACCGGATACAGTGTTTATTTAGAATCGGGAACTGCTGTTTTAGAGGAATGTGAAGCCGCAAACTCCTATGGTCTGGAAGAATAAAAACAGCAAACTCCTATAGTTTGGAAGAATAGACGCAGTAACAAAAAAGTGCTTAATGTTCTTTCCGTTTTGCGGATTGATTCATTAAGCACTTATCTTTTTAAAATCCGAAACTGCTGCCGCTCTTGGCATCCAGAATCTTTCTAAGCTTCTCAGCGTAATTATATTCGCGAAGAACTTTCTCATAACCGGCCCGTATAATCTCCTGACGCTCCTGCTCGTGAGTAAGATAATACGCCGTCTTGCTGACCAGTTCATCTAAGTTCCTAAACATTACAATTTCCCGGTCCTCTTCAAACTCCTGGGCCAAATCTTCCTGATAATTGGTAATCAGAAATCCGCGACAGGCGATGATTTCCAGCACACGCTGCGGAATCCCGCTCCGGATGCAGCGAGGTGCAACATACACATTAACCTTGCTCTGATTATAAATCAGAGGCGCTTCTTTCAACATGTTCACGGGACCCAAATTGTTAATCTCCGGATAACGTTCCAGATTGGATTCACTATAAACCTTCAAATCAAATTTACGCGCCAGCATTCTGCAGGCAGTCTTTCGTTCCTCAGCCGTAATCTTCCTGGAAAGAACGGACTGAATAATAATATCTTCCTTACGGGCAAAGAAATAATTGTTCTTATCTCCCGCAGTTTCCTCACTTAAAAACTCAATCACATCATCCGGCACACCACGGTAGAGAACCTGATTGCCGTATGAGAATTTCTTCTCCTTAATCACCTCTACCAGCTTCGCAAAGCGCTCGTCATTACGAGCTTCTGCCGTAAACTTCGTACCGGAATTTACACCGTTGTCAAGCACCGCTCCCACATAGGAAACATCCCCCTGAAACCGATAACACTTCGTGGCTGCACCTTCAAGGGCATTTTCGAGAATCTGCTTATCTGCCGGAAGCGATATATACTGTGTGGTATTAATGTTCTGCTGACGCAAATCCTTAATCTGCATCTTATCAAAGATAAAAATCCGATTGCAGGGAAGCTGCGCCTGGTAAGAATACAAATTCCACTGGGGTAGGTGGAATAACCATGAATAATATAAAATGCCTGCCCGCTTCGCCGCCATGGCTAAATTCGGAAAATAATCCACCGTAAAATAGAGCTCTGCATGATATTCATTTGCAGCATGGGCCAAAAAAATCACCTCTTCTTCCACTTCTCTCTGAGGTAATTCCTTCATCTTCAGCTCACGTACAAAGTGACCTAAATCCCTTAATGTTTTTGCAATAACAGCCTCATTAGGGGCTCCCCACTCACAAAACAAAATTCTCATACGTCCGTCACGCTCCTTTTACTACAAGAACAGTATATATTTTTTTATATCCGTAGTCAACAAAAAGTGACAAAAAATCATGTGCTGTTTTGTATAAAATAGTAGATAATTATATAATTGCTATTTTTTTAATTGACATTTTGCTCTTCATGGGTTTAAATATATGACCCCTTGCAAAAAGCTGCCTGTTTTTTATAAATCCAATAAAATAGTGTTGATTTAAAAACAAAGAAGGACTGTCGAACCACCGATGAATTCGTCGGTTCGACAGCCCTCTACGGAACTTACTTATCTCTAAATTATATCTTATTCGTAATCTTTGAATAATTCATATAAAGCACTTCCGTCAGGATTCTGGTAGCAAAGACCAATGGTAACAGGTCCTTCAATACCAAGATCTGCTGTCATAGTCATACCTAAGTCATCCAAAAGTGCCTCACCGCTTGTTTCAAAGTATGCTTCCTGTGCAGCATTAAGTTCCATTGCCTCAGACATTACATAAACATATGTCAAAGTATTTCCTGCGGTCTCAACATATACATCTGAGAAAACACCGTCAGAATCTTCAATCGCCTGCTCGCAAGCTGCATCCAACAATGCTGACATTGCAGGATTGTCATAGTACTCTTCTACTGTTTCGGGTTTGCTGCAACCTGTTAAAGTTGCTACTAACATTGCTCCGGCAAGAACTGCCACTAACCATTTCTTCATTTCTTTTTCTCCTCACATTTTTTAATGATTTTTTGTTACGTCGACAATTTTATACATTTTTTTAAAAAATGTCAAGAATTTTCGGTGTTTTGTAAATTTTTTTTACAAAACACCGCTTAATAGCAGTTGTACCCTTCTTTAATAGATGTTTCTGTAAGTTTCGTTTAGTTGTTATGCATTTGCATTGCTTCCATGCACTTAAGGATTTCTTCTTCCGTATATTCATACTTAGAAGTAATTTGTTCAATAATTTTCTGAGGGGGTGTGCCAATATCCAGCAAAACTTTAATCATGCCTTCCAACAAGCCCTCTTCGCGGCCTGCTTCACGCCCCTCTTCGCGCGCCTCATCAGCTCTGTACATAATAATGTCTTCCAGGGTCATATAGTTTTCCCTCGCTTTCTCATTCAGACGCACATCATTAACAATCTCATTAATAGCTCTCAGTTCCTCATCTGTTGCATTTGCCGCAGTCGAGTCTTCGAAATATCGTAACAATGTGCACAGTTCTTCATCTCCGCCAACTTCACCGCCGGTATAGAGAAAAATCTTAGTTACGCCATCATTATACACGATATCAGGATGATTTACCACCGTAGTTTTTGCTTCATACATAACGCAATTTTTTCCAAAAGGATCGTCCTTTAATATCCAGATAGAGAAATATTCCGGAATTTTGCCATATGGTTTCCCTGCCGAAAGATTTTTGGCATCAGTAATCGCCTGACAGAAACGGCTCCGTTTTGGCAAGTCTTTCGTCCCATAATTATTTGGCTCAATATCATAAATGGTAGCCAGCTCTTCACCGTTTTCCGCAAGTTCCTCCACATACAAATCCATACGGATTCCGTGAGCATCATGAGTAATACCAAGAATAGTTTTCTCTTGTGCAATACGGACACACTTCAAGTCACGCTTCAGCACCCTCTTAATAATAATTCTCGCAATTATTTCTGCGTTTTTGGGATTCTCGGTAGAATAACCGAATAGAAATGAGTCGTTTAGATTTAACTCATCAAAAGATTTATGTACATACATAATTCCTCCTGACCGAAGGAATACAACCGTGTGATTATCGTATCACACGGTTGTGAAAATAACAAGAATATTTTTGTACTATGAAAAGCATATTATTCGGCATTATACCGAACCATTACATAGTACACAGAAAATGTAAGTCTGCCGATGTGATAATAGCAGTAGACTTCAAGCCACTGTAATGACTGCTGGCATATGCAATCCCATTTTCATTTAACATATTCGAAATTACAGCTAATGTATTTTTTTCGCCTTGTCTCTCTGCATCATCCATCATCAAAACAAATGATTTACTCAGACATTCCGGAAGAATATCGACAATATCCATCCTTGAATAGATCGGGCTTCCAAAAGGTCCGTCAATAAAAATCAAATCGAATTGTTCATTCTGAAATCTTTCTTTAAACCCATTATACAAATTAATATACGTCTCTTCTTCGCCATCTTCCGCGAAAGGTACCTTGGCCAAATCCAAATGCACAATCTCGGTTCCGTCAGACAACTGAAACATATTTCTAAAGAAATCTATCCAGGAAATATCATGTTCAACTATATAATGTTTACAATCTTCGCCATTTTCCACCTGGTATTTTACATATGAGCCAATCATTTTTGTAGACTGTCCCAGTCCCAATTCCAGAATTCTTTTAGGCTTATACTCATCCAAAATACGATACAACGCATACAAGGCCGGATAACCGATTGCTGCCCTCCCCGGAGAAAAGGCCTGCTCTTTTAACCATTTACTTCCCACAATAGTATCTCTAAAAACATTAGACCACATTATTTCCTGCGAATATGCTAAATTGGTATATAACATTGCATTGTTATCCATTTGTCAACCTCCTCATTCAGTAATCTGATAACCATATTCCGAAGTTTCCAACACTTTACGTAGATTTTATCACGAAAAAAAAATAAATACAATCTCGCCAGTTCAATTGTATTCCGGACGTCGCACACTATGACTCCCCAAATCCACCCTTAATCAATTATGCTTATGCAAACGAACATACTTATTTCCATAAATATGCAAATCGGATGTATCATATAGTACATGTTCCTTCCAGCAACAATAATTAAAGCTTAATTGATCACGTTTACTTCCATTGTACACTTCATTCCACCATGTACTCATCAAACGCTTTACATCTTCATCTTCTATTTCTCTAACCAGGAACCCGCTATCAATCATACCATTATGTGCCGGATACCCCTCTTCTCTATACCTTTCCATTTGCAATCGCATTGTTTCCTCATTATCTAATGACATTGCGCGACAAGTCTCTTGCTCTATATAAATGCAATCACTATAAAAATGAGGAAAACACAAAATACTTTCATTCTCACGATATAGATGCACATATTCCAACAGATCAGCCATAATCTCCAACTTCCCATCAACCCAAATGGAATAATCATATCCTTTTAAATATTCATGTCCTAAAATCTTAATTCGTCTAGCCAACCGTGTCGAATCCAAGCCATCCGGGTTATCAACCAATCTCACATCCCAGTGCACCGATTTGACATTTGGGTTATCCGTAAACATGATATAATCCAGCTCCGGATTAATATACTGAGGTTCTTTTACCTCATCATATCCTCCGGTAATGGCCGAGTACACTACACCTTTACCCATAAACGGAACATATCCATACTCACGTTTTGTGCTTTCTGCTCCAAGATTTCTAATCTTATTGACTAAATGTCCTTTTTGACTACGTACTTCCTTCACAATAGTATACGATTCCATAATCGACTCATTATATCTACCGATTTCCAACGCATGAAATGCCACCAATTCTAACCAACAGCTTACCACTTCCGAATCTCCGCTCTTAAGCGCCATTTCAAACAACGACAAATATTTCCGCAAATAATCCCTAGACGGCACTTCTGTATCGGCATAAACTTGTAGCAAGATATTCGCTATATCTTTTATTGGAATCTGTTGTATCGAAATATTTCCGTCTCGAACCATTGTTGCCAATTCCATTATGGTTTTTTGAGTTTCCTTTCCATCTGTCCACATATTAATCGCATACCTCTCACTTTCATTTCAACTTCAATATACTAATCACACCACCCAATATCGTTTATTGCACCGGAAACCTATCCAAAAAAGAGCCGGCATAGCCGGCTCTTATGATAGTTTAATCAATTATGCATTACTGAAGCAATGACAGAACACCCTGATTTGACTGATTTGCCTGTGCAAGCATCGCCTGACCTGCCTGTGCGAGAATATTATTGTTAGAATACTTAACCATCTCTTCTGCCA
>JAZMZZ010000204.1:0-1946 GCA_045586245.1 Lachnospiraceae bacterium
GGAATGAAATGTCCGGGATATACGGAAGAGAAAATCTTCGAGGTCTTGGATACAACTGGACGGAGACTTCAATTGAATACGTGATGGGATTGATAGATGGTGACATAGAAGGAAGTAATATTGGTGTAATTCTGCCGGATGATGAATGGGAATGTGTAAGCGGAAGAACGGAAGAGTTGGGAGAAATATATAACACCATTTATAAAGATGGTCCATTAAAGTATGAGATAGAAATGTTCGACGATGATGGTAATTGTAGAATTATGTTTTATAGGTTAAGTACAAGAAATTTTTAAAAATTCCTATGAGGAGATAAGGCATGAATAAAGACTGGTCAGAGCGAAATAAAGCCATGCAGTTACAATTAAAGAAAAAGGATACTTTTGCGGAGGGGATTGATACGTTAATAGCACTTCGCCAAGACCTAATGGCGCAGATTCTGCAGTTTAAAGAGGAATTATCGCAGGAAGATTTTAGTGCCATGCCATATAGGAATGCCAAGGGATATCATAGTAAAACCATTGCGTATTCCCTGTGGCACATTTTTCGTATTGAGGATATTGTTGCGCATACGTTGATTGCAGATGATGAGCAGGTTTTCTTTCAGGGAGAGTATCAGAATCGTATCCATACACCGATTATTACCACGGGTAACGAACTGGTAAAAGAGGAAATACGAGAGTTTTCAAAGCAGTTGCAGATAGAGGAACTGTATAATTACATAACGGAAGTAGATAGGTCTACAACGGAAATTTTGAAGGAACTTACGTATGAAGACAGTAGAAAGAAAATAGCCGATGAAAAGAGACAGAAGGTAGAATATCTAAATGTTGTCAGCAAGGATGAGAATGCTTACTGGTTAATCGACTATTGGTGCAGTAAGGATGTAAGAGGATTGATACAAATGCCTTTTTCCAGACACTGGATTATGCATATCGAGGCTTGTTTAAGGATACGGGATGGAATAAAATGATAATAGAATATTAGGATTGCAGTGCAAAATCCGTGAATTGGTATAAGAAAAACGGATTCTGTCAAGAGAACGAAATTTTTGAATGCGGGTTATGTGAGGAATAACTATGTTAAGAAAACCAAAGGGTTTTTATCCGGTCAGTATATGCCGGCTGGATACCGGATATCTGGGCAGCAGTAAGTATAAAAGAAAATTGTCGCTTATGATTTTTTACCCGTCCGAAAACGGAAATGAGATTTGTCCGTATATGGATGTGGAGTACCAGAAAAATGCCGCTGCCGGACAAATCGTAAACAACGGAGTAAATACCTTTTGTTTTACGGACGGACAGATTAGCGGTAAACAAGAAAAATATCCGGTAGTTATTTATAATCATGGGCTCATGGGTTTCCAGATGGAAAGCACGGTGTTATGTGCCGATATTGCATCCGAGGGGTATGTGGTGGTAAGCATAGGGCACCCTTTCGGGGCAGGTGCGGTAAAATATACAAACGAAGAATTTTTTGGGAATTCTGACAACACAGAATTTGGCAAGCATAATCTTAATGCACTTGGTAAGCTTTGGAAAGAAGATATTCTTCACTCGATTGAGTATATATACGCCATGGAAAATGGAACAACAGAGTCTGTTTTTAAGGGCAGACTGGAATTGTCAGATGGTGTTCATCTGATGGGTGTATCGTTTGGAGGATGTTGTAGTGTTGCGGTAGCCTTACAGGATAAACGTGTAAAGGATGCGGTTAATCTGGATGGTGGTTTGTTTGTGGAATTGGTCCCTGTGTATAGGGATAAACCCATTCTTATTTTGCGGAGTTTTCTGAATTACAAGGCAAACCATAAATTGGATGAAGTGGGTTGCACGAACGTCCGCGTAGAAAAATTCAGGAAAGTGACACACTGGGAGTTTTCAGATGGAATTTATCTTGGAGACAAAGGGAAAAACAACCGGGAGTGGGCAGACAGAATCAGTATG
>JAZMZZ010000205.1:0-3293 GCA_045586245.1 Lachnospiraceae bacterium
TGAAGCAGAACAGAAGCAGACACGTCTTGATGTGATTGGCAAGTACAAAGCATGCCGTAAGTCTAAAGGCATTACACAGACTGAACTTGCAAGAAGAACAGGCATTTCACAGCCTAACATCACACGTTTTGAGAGCGGCAAATACAATCCATCTTTGGATATGATGGTTCGTATCGCCACAGCACTTGAGATGTCATTGGATATTAACTTATCCGAGAAATAATTTACAATTACATATTGCAATTTTTAATTGCTGAATAACCACAATAAAAACCCGATACATGGTATCGGGTTTTTATTGTGGTTATTATTTTTTCTTATCCAAAAATTGTGGATTGATGACGTTTAATTTGTTAGCCGCCTTATAATACTGTTGCACAACAGAAGATGCCGTTTTTCTATGTTGAAGTTCCTTCTTGCGGTCGCTAAAATATGTTTCTATCGCCGCCTTATTCCTCTTTTCCAAAGCCTCAATAGAGGCACTTTTCTCCATAACCATGCAAATCAGATTTTGAATATCGGCTATCTCTTTTTTGTATGAATCCTTATTGTCCTGCAGTACTTCACGAATATTATCATACAATGCTTCAAAACCGGAATCCAACTTTGTTATGCGTTCTATCAATCCGGCTTTTTCATCCATATTACGGTCAATATCCTGCAAAACCACTTCCGTTTCCGAAAGCATCTCAGCCTGTTCCTTACTCTTTCCTTCGATTGCACCAAGAATATCTAACTTCTGTTCCAGACTCTCTTTCAGAATCTGCAATAATGCACCCAATTGTCCCTGTCCGGCCTTGCTCATTATACAACACCTCTTTCGCGGTTAATACGCATAACTTCCTTCCATGTATCTCTCATGGAGCGCAAATGAGTAAGCACCTCTTCCAGAATTTCAGTATCTTTTCCGATGTTAGCTTCAAACAAACGTCTCAGAATATATACATATACCCTGTCAAAATCCTCTGCTACCGGGTACTTACGGTTCAGTGTGGAACGAAACTCATCAATAATTCTCTGCACTTTCAGAATATTAATATGAGCCTTCTCATAATCCTTCTGTTCAATACCCATCACCGCAATATTACAGAACTTTATCGCTCCATCATATAACATCAATGTCAATTCCGCCGGGGATGCCGTTAATATCTTACTGTTATTATATTGTGCATATGGATTCTGTCCTATCATCCCGTACCTCCTTGTAGCAGTCGATTATTTTACATTCCGAACAATCCGGAAATCGCATTCTGCTGACTTTCCATCTTAGATAATGCCACTTCCATTGCAGTAAACTTATCATAATAACGATCTTCGTACTCAGCGATAAGTTCTTCCTGCTCTGCAATTTTCTTCTTGTAATTGTCGTATTCTTCCTTCATAGACTTGTCGTTGTATACCGTAAATGCACTGCTATACTCCGTTCTCGCCATCAAGTCGTCCAGTTTCTCATATAAGTTCTTTGTGAGAGATGAGAAAAACTCTGTTACTTTCTCAGGATCCGATGCAATCATGGCCTGTAAAGTATTGGTATTCATCTTAACGGTAGAATCTATCGCATCCTTATCACCGTCAATATGGAATGCGTTCTTCTCATTTTCTTTTGCGGTAAGGTAGCCCAATGTATTAATTCCAAAATCGGAAAGATACATTCTGCTGCCATCCTTCATCTCAACACCTGCAAGCATAATACTCTTCATTGCTGATGAAACATTACCCAATGTAGAATCCTTACGAAGAAGTGCACTCTTAATCTTCTCTTCCCATTCTTCTACTTCATCTTCGCTCATCGCTTCTTTTTCTTCATCGGATAACATCGTATATTTATCAGCCGAATCAGCATTGTAGAGCTTATCCATCTCATTTACAAGCTCGTTATATTCCTTGAAGAAATTCTTAATCATATCGTAGATACCTTCGGTATCATCCGTTGTTGATAAAGTAATCTCTTCGTCTGTCATGGCATTAACCGTAATGGTAAGTCCGTTAATTTCCATAGTATTGGTATTGGATGTATATTCCACACCATTTAATGTGATAGAAGCATCTGCGCCCTTGATACGTACCAGTCCGCTTGTCGTGTCATTCTCATTAATCTTAAGCGTAGAAAGTGCTGTCGTTCCCCCGGCACTCACCGTTCCATTAGCATCTACTGCTGCTGTAATGGAAAAATCTTCATCCACGCCTGTTTTCTTGGCACTAATATAAAAACGCTGGTTATTCTCATCAAAGTTGGCATTTAATCCGGCATTACGCAATGATGTAACAAAAGAGCCGATTGTAGTATCTTCCGTAATCTCAATCTCCGTTGGTGTTCCATTGCTGGTAACCGTAATCTTAGAACCGGCCTGAATGCCCATATCCGTCAACTTAGTAGCCGATGTAGCAGTATCTTCTAATTTACCGCCTGTCAAATAACCGGCCTTCGCCATACTATTCACTTTCAATGTCTGAATACAGTTCGGTGATTGTGAATCGGTGATAACCGATACCGCCTCACTGCTGGACTTGGTCACCTTCTTACTGTAACTGGACACATAACGCATATCGCTCAATGTACTGCTATAAAGATTATAAATCTTAGAATTTAACTCTTTCCATGCATCCTGTTTCCAACCAAAGCGCTTCTGGTCTTTCTCAAGCTTCTCTTTCTTCTGGGATTTTGCTTTGACCAATTCCGCAACTATGCTCTCTGTATCCAATCCGGAACTCATTCCCGATAATCTGATTGCCATATCAATCTCCTACCTTTCATCTAAAGCCTAGCGTTTCTCGTCTACGAGAATACCAGCCATCTCCCATACTCTTGCAATCATATCCAAAGTCTTCTCTGCCGGCACTTCCTTTATTACCTCTTTGGAAGACTTGTCTACAATCTTAATCGTAATCCTGTTTGTATCTTCGTGGAATCCGAATACCGCTTCCGTATTCACATTCATGCTACGTTTCATCTGCTCTACAGCCTTACGAATCGTCTCATTATCCACTTTCGTCTGCTGTGCCACATCCGAGCTTCCATTCTCTGATGCTTTAATCTCCACAGTTTCAGCAGGTGCTACATCCATCTCAACATTTGCCTTTGGTTCTACCTTCTGTGGTTTGTTATTAAACTGTACCTGCGCATTTGATACGCTTCCTAATCCATCAATTCCCATATGAATCACCTCCATGTTCTTCATACATAAAAATCGTTATTATGTTATCTGTCTATTATATCGGTTAAATCACGGATATTATTTAGGGGATTATGAATAATATTTTCTTTTATTTTTTACAAAGCAGATAAAATATGG
>JAZMZZ010000206.1:0-33142 GCA_045586245.1 Lachnospiraceae bacterium
ATTTTTCTTGGTGATTCCGACCAGTTCTTCTACCTTATTGATTCTCATACAAACAATCCTTTCTTTAGTGTTTTTGCTTGTCTGTGAGGTAAGAATAAACCTTCCACAAAGTGGAAGGTCAATAGTTTTTTAAAAAAAATATAACTTTTTATTATTATACAAAAAATAACGCAGCCTGTATATGTGATTTTCACATTTTGGCTGCGTTTTTACTTCCTTACTGTTCCATCTGACGTCCTAAAAAACCGCCGGCCGCCTGAACGAGTTTTTGTTCCACTTCATTCATCTTCTTTTTCGGGTCAGAATTCAAAAGAATAACTGCGCCGATTACATCTCCTTCACAGATAATCGGACAAATAGCCTCCTGTTCATATTCGCCTTCCTCTTCATCCGTCATGGTAATAAAGGAACGCTCTCCCTTGGATGCCATTACAAGCTGGCGTTTGTCAATTGCCGATTCCAACTGGGAAGAAATATTTTTGCCGAGCAGATTCTTCATTCCTCCTGACACGGCAATAAACTGGTCCCTGTCTGAAATTAATGTGATATGTCCCGAAACCTGTGCCAAACTGTCTGCATACTGTTTTGCAAAAGTCCCCATCTCACCGATTGGCGAGTATTTTTTCAAAATAATTTCGCCCTCCCTATCCGTAAAAATTTCCAGCGGATCCGCCTCACGGATGCGGAGAGTACGGCGGATTTCCTTTGGAATCACCACACGTCCCAAATCATCTATTCTTCTAACAATTCCTGTCGCTTTCATATCCAAATCTCCTTTGATTCAATTCGTGGTGTTAGTATTTGTAAATATAAGAAAAATATACCGTCCAACACATGATTATTTCAAAGAACCGTCGTTTTATCATTCTGTCCGGGAATTCCTTGAAATAATATTTCTGACAAAATATAATGAACATAACAGGATTATTCATAACGGAGTAAGAGCTATGTCAAATAAAATTATTGTTATCGGAAGTGCAAATGCCGATTTAGTCATCCATTCCGATAAAATGCCACAACTGGGCGAAACCATAATCGGAAACAATTTTCAAATAAATGCAGGCGGGAAAGGCCTAAACCAGGCTATTGCAATCGCCAAACTGGGAGGAAATGTATCCTTTCTGGGAGCCGTTGGAAATGATGCAAACGGTCACACACTCCTTGATACCCTATCCGAAAATCAAGTTGCCTACAAAGGCATTACCACACAGGATGTTCCAACCGGAATTGCCATGATAACCGTTGTTGACGGCAACAACTGTATTATTCTGGACTCCGGTGCCAATTATGCGCTCACTCCTGAAATTATAGAACAACATGCTGCTATGATAGCCGAATGCGATTACTGTGTTATGCAACTCGAAATTCCTCTTGAAACAGTAATAGCCGCTTGTGAAATTGCTTCTAAAAACAACACAAAAGTTATTCTGAATCCGGCTCCGTATCAGATACTTCCTGATAAGCTGTATTCCCAAATAGACTTCTTGGTTCCAAACGAACATGAAGCATATGGATTGACAGGGATATTCCCCGACACAAAAGCGCATTGCATAGATGCCATTTGGTTTCTCCGCTCAAAGGGAACCAAAAACGTTCTTATAACCTTGGGAGAACGCGGTTGTGTATATAATGACGGGGATCGGATTGTTTTTTCTCCTGCACTAAACACCAATGTCGTCGATACCACATCGGCCGGTGATTGTTTTATTGGTGCACTCGTTACCAAATTGTCACAGAATCATCCATTGGAAGATGCCATTGCATATGCCGCAAAGGCTTCTGCCATAACTGTAAGCCGTGAAGGTGCCTCCAGATCCATTCCCTATGCAAGTGAAATCGAATAATATAAAAGGCGATGTGATTCACTCACACCGCCTATTATATTCTTCACTGCATTTTCCACTATGAGGACATGTACCTGCCGAAGGGCATCCGATACATTTTGTTCCTTTTTTCTTTTCCCTGACTATATATACTGCCGCTCCCGCAACAATTGCAAATACAATCAGTATCACAATCACATCCGTCATGCTACAGACTCCTTATTTGCTTTATGAATCAAATATGCAATCACTGCTGCCATAGCCACAACTGCAATAAATCCCGGTACAAAACCTGCTCCAAGAGAACCTGTTGTGATTAATGTACCAATCTGGAATACCAGGAATCCCAATGTATATCCGGTTCCAAACTGAAGCGCAATACCGCCCCAGAACCATTTCTTATCCTGCAATTCCGCATTCATGGCACCAAGCGCCGCAAAGCAAGGTGGTGAAAAGAGGTTAAACATTAAATATGCAAGTGCTGCCGCCTTAGTAAGCCCCATAACAACCGCTACTTCGCCAGCTCCGCCAACAAGTGCCAACTCTTCCGTATCAATGAAACTGGTTAGTGCATAGCAGACCGCTAAAGTACCGACTACATTTTCCTTTGCAATAAAACCGGTTACAGCCGCTGCCGCAAGCTGCCATGCACACACACCAACAACCGGCACCAGAATAACTGCTATCGGCGAGGCAATTGACGCCAGAATGGACGTATGCTCCATGCCTTCCTCTACTACCTGCAGCCTCCATGTAAATGTCTGCATAATCTGAACCACGGTATTACACACCAGAATAATCGTACCCGCCTTAATAATGTAGGCTTTTCCACGGGAACACATAGAAATAAACGCACGTTTTAAATTCGGCAATTTATATTCCGGAAGTTCCATAATAAAGAATGATTTCTTACTCTTATTTCCTGTAATTTTATTTACCAATACAGCTCCCGCAAGAATAATCAGAATTCCCACAAAATACATCAGGGTACCCACCCATGATGCATCCGCAAAAAAAGCACCTGCAAATAACGCAATTACCGGAAGTTTTGCACCACATGGCATAAAAGGAGCCAGCATTGCCGTCGCTCTGCGTTCTCTCTCATTACGGATGGTACGGCATGCCATAACACCCGGGATTGCACAACCGGTACCAATTACCATAGGAATAACGGATTTACCGGAAAGACCTACTTTTTTGAAAATCGGGTCAAGCACAACCGTAGCTCGTGCCATATAACCGCAATCTTCCAGTAATGCGATTAAGAAATACATAACCATAACGAGTGGAAGGAAGCCAACCACGGCTCCTACACCACCGATAATGCCGTCCACCAAAAGTGCCTGCACAATCGGAGAGGCGTCCGTTATCATTCCAGCCACCCAACCTTGGAAACTCTCAATCCAGTCGGTCAGAATCTCCGCCAGAAAAGGTCCCAGTGTAGACTGCGAAACATTAAATACCGCAAACATAACCACTGCAAAAATAAGGATTCCCAATACCTGATGGGTAATGATACGGTCTGCTTTATCCTGTGCGTTAAAGTTTTTGGTAAACACCTTTCGCTGTTCTACCTTAGCAACAATGCTATTAGTAAACGCAAAACGTCTCTTATCGGCTTCTACTACCGCTTCTTTATCCGATAAATCAATATTCCCCTGTACATAAGGTGCTCTCTGTCCTGCACCTTTTAAGAAAACGGCTTCTTTTATTAATTCATTAAGTCCGTTGTGTCTGCCTTTTATGGAGGTCGTATTCACAACCGGGCACCCCAAAGCTGCGGATAAAGCTGCGCCATCAATCATGGTCTCTTTTTTCTCATTCACATCACTCTTATTGAGCGCTACCACAACCGGAATGCCAAGCTCCAGCAACTGCGTCGTAAAAAACAAACTCCGGCTTAAATTTGTCGCATCCACAATATTGATAATTACATCCGGATTTTCATTCTGTATGTATTCGCTTGTAATACTCTCTTCGGATGTAAACGGTGACATGGAATACGCTCCCGGCAAATCCACCGCCACCAATTCCTCTGTCCCGTCATATATACTCTTCTTGATCGGGCTGTCTTTCTTATCCACCGTAACACCGGCCCAGTTTCCCACATGTTCGTTCTTTCCTGTAAGGGCGTTAAACATGGTTGTCTTCCCGCTGTTTGGATTACCCGCTAATGCAATTCTCATTCTTATTCTCCTATTCTGTCAGCAATCGCAATACAAGTTTTTACTAACTACAGGTAGTTTAAACTAACCCCTCTGCAAAATATAAATGGTGCCGTGACACCACTATACGATAATGGCTTCTGCCAATTGTTTATCAATTGTATATCTGCCGTCCTTGATGGCAACCACACATCCTGCAATCAGACGGGAGATCACCGTAACCGGTTCTCCGCTATAGCATCCTAATGAAAAAAGAAATGCGTCCAGCTCCTCATCATCCGTCTGAATCTCTCTGATTATGTATTCTTTACCAACCTGTGCTTCTGATAAATTCATACGATTCTCCTATACAAACATTGATTAGTCGCAACTAACTCACTTAGAATTTACCATAGCAAAATTCTTTTGTCAATCGTTCATTTGCATGTTTTTGAGAAATTTTTCCATATACTTAATACTATGCCATTACCGGAAAAATATCCCATAAGCCTCTGCTTTATGGGATATTCTTCGCTTTATTATAACAATATGACAACCGCATCACTGCTGTTTAATGTAATCTCTTTTTCACCTGCCAAATCAGGCATTTCTGCATTGGAAAGCAATAATTCCTTTGCCTCTGTCGGCAGGCAAAGAACTGCTGCCTGCGTTCCGAAATTCGCCGCTACCAGTATCTGCTGTCCGGTTGCTTCGTTGGTTCGCAGATACGCAAACACATTGTCCGTCTCTTCAAACATTGCCGCAAACGTGCCGTAAGTAAAGGTCTCTCTATAGGCATCTGCCTTTCGCAAAGCAATCAGTTTCTTGTAATAGGACAATACCGAATCTGCGTCCTTATCCTGCGCTGCCACATTAATCCTTGTGTAGTTCGGATTCACCTTCATCCAAGGCGTTCCCACCGAAAATCCGGCATTTAACTCATCACTCCACTGCATCGGCGTTCTGGCGTTATCACGGCTGTTCTCATAGCAGCATGCCATCGCCTCTTCCACGCTACAGCCGGCATTAAGAGCCATCTGATACTGGTCAAGTGTGTTAATATCGTTATACTCCGAAACATCATTCATAATACAGTTTTCCATACCAATTTCCTGTCCTTGGAAAAGGAAAGGCAGTCCACGCAATAGCACTGAAGTCGTTGCCAGCATTTTTTTACCCTTCTCATCACGTGCATGCTCCGGCAAATAGCGGCACACGCCTCTCGGCTCATCATGATTTTCAATAATATTGGCTAAAAAACCGATGCCCTGTGTTCTCTCCTGCGAACGGAAAATTGTATCGCGCCAGCTGTCAAATACAATCTTTTTACCATCATACCAACCATGGTCACCATAGGTTAAAATATGCGGCCTGAAATCAAACATCGTGGAAAAATGGCCTTCTTCCCCAACGAACTCTTCCAGTTCGTCCTCTTTCATATTAAAGACTTCGCCGACTGTGAACGCATCGTATTTATCGAATGTCTCATGCTTTAACTCCTGCAAAAATTCACCGACACCGTCCACATTATCAACCATTACCGTACAGGAGGCAAGTCCGTCCGCTCCGTCCGGTTCATAGCATGGGAAATTCAAATCCTTCTTGATATTGATAATCGCATCAATACGGAAACCGGCAAGTCCTTTATCAAGCCACCAGTTAACCATCTTGTAAATTTCACTGCGGACCTTAGGATTTTCCCAATTCAAATCCGGTTGTTCCTTAGCAAACATATGAAAATAATATTTATCAGTTCCGGGAATTTTTTCCCATGCATTGCCGCCAAAATACGCCCTGTAATTGCTCGGCTCCTTACCATTTTTCCCTTCACGGATGTAAAAATATTGACCATACTCGCCGTCCGGGTTCTCCAGTGCTTTCAAAAACCACTCATGCTTATCGGAACAATGATTCACCACCAAATCCATCACAATGTGCATATCGCGTTTCTTCGCCTCTGCCAGAAGTTCGTCAAACTCCTCCATCGTACCGAATTCTTCGGCAATCTTATAATAATCCGAAATATCATATCCCTGATCCACAAATGGTGATTCATAGATAGGCGAAAGCCAGACAATATCAATGCCCAATTCTTTCAGATAATCCAGTTTTGAAATAATTCCCCTAAGGTCACCGATACCATCCCCATTTGTATCCATGAAGCTCTTTGGATAAATTTGGTACGCGACCTTCTCATGCCACCATTTCTTTTTCATATCGTTCTCCGTTTTGTTTGTCTTTATGGTAACTGACGGATAATCCGTCGCATTTTTAAAATATATGCGGGTACTACTGATAATTCATCCACGCCGATGTCCACAAACCACTGCGTAAGTTCTGTATCCGATGCCAGTTCTCCGCAGATACCCACCGGTATTCCGGCCTTGTGCGCATTCTGCGTTGCCAGCTCTATCATGCGAAGCACCGCCTTATGATGCGCATCATAAAAGGAATCCAGTTTACCGTTCTGACGGTCGATTGCCAATGTGTACTGCGTTAAATCATTAGTTCCGATACTAAAAAAATCAACCATCTTCGCCAGTTCGTCACTGATAAGTGCCGCCGCCGGCGTTTCTATCATAATGCCTTCCTCTATATCCGCATAGGGGATATTCTCCTGCTTCAGTTCCTCTTTTATCTGACGGGAAATGTCCTGAATCTTTTTCACCTCTTCTATTGATGTAATCATCGGATACATCACCGCCAATTTCCCATATACGGAAGCACGGTAAAGCGCTCTTAACTGCGTGCGCAAAATCTCCTCTTCCTGCAGACAAAGACGGATGGCGCGGAATCCCATGGCAGGATTCTCTTCTTTTTCCAAATCTATGTAATCGGGCGTCTTGTCCGCTCCGATATCCAAAGTACGCACTACCACTTTTTTGCCGTCTGCGCTCTCAAGTGCCTGCTTATAAACAGAAAATTGCTCCTCCTCACTTGGCATCGAACTTCTGCCAAGATACAGGAACTCACTCCGAAGCAATCCGATTCCAGCAGCGTCATTGCAAATGGCGGCTTCTAAGTCTTCCATATTACCGGCATTGGCGCACAGCGTCAGTTTCTTACCGCTTCTGGTAACATCCTCTTTACCAATCAATTCCTGTAAGGCTTTTTGCTCTTTGCTCTCAATTGCCGTCTGCCTCTTTGCCTCTTCAATCTGCTCTGCTGACGGTTCTATAATCACTTCGCCGGTGTATGCATTGACAATTGCCTCCATCCCGGTCACAAGGTTTTTTAATTCCATGCCGGTATCCACAATCGCCGGAATGCCCATGGTTCTTGCCAGGATAGCCGTATGGGAATTAACAGAGCCTTGCGCCGTTACAATTGCCAGCAGTTTACCTTTATCAAATGCAATGGTCTCACTCGGAGTCAGATCCTCTGCCATAAGAATGACCGGCTCACAAAACTCCTTTAGCTCGTCCGCCTCATCACTCATACATTTTAACAGACGCGCCGTAACATCCCTTACATCAATGGCACGCTCGCGCAAATACACATCTTCCAGATTCTCCAGCGACTGCGAAAAATCCTCACCTGCCAAGAACACCGCATACTCCGCATTAAAGCGCTTGGTTTCTATGTTACGAAGAACCGGTCTGTAAAATTCCTCGTCCGCAAGCATTACCAACTGCGCACGGATTAAGTCTGCACTGCTCTTGCTGTTCTCCGCCTGTGCCTTTTTTAACAAAGCCAAAAGTTCTGCCTTCGCTTTCTCTCTGGCAACCTGCACTTTTTCCCATTCTTCTTTTGTATTTTGTATACTGCGTTTCTCAATATGCAGACCCTGATGTACAGGCACGTATATCTTCCCAAACGCAATCCCTTCATATACTGTTTTGCCGAATATTCTTCCCATGTACCCCTTCACCTTTCTGTTTTCATTTTACCACAGAACGGCATTTTTATCATCTTATTCAAACAAGGAAGTCGAAAAATAACGGTCCGCCGAATCAAAAAGAATGGTCACAATATTTTTCCCCTTGTTTACATCCCTTTTTGCCAGTGTTACGGCCGCATGCAAAACGGCTCCCGAAGAAATTCCTGCCAAAATTCCCTCCTTTTTTCCAAGCACTCTTGCCATTGCAACCGCCTCTCCCATGGAACAGGAAATAATCTCATCATAAATTAAGGTGTTTAAAAGTTCGGGAACAAATTCCGGTCCGATGCCCTGAATCTCATGCTCACCCGAAGTACCCTTTGATAAAACCGGTGAAGTATCAGGCTCCACGGCAATAATCTGAATCTTATTGTTCTGCGATTTCAGATATTTACCGGTTCCGGTAATGGTTCCGCCGGTACCGACTCCCGCCACAAAGATGTCCACCAATCCGTTCATATCACTATAAATCTCCGGTCCGGTAGTGTCCAAATGGATTTTGGTATTCTCCGGGTTGTCAAACTGCGCCGGAATGAAACTGTTTGGAGTCTCTTTTGCCAGTTCCTCCGCCTTTTGGATAGCACTCTTTAACCCGTCTTCTCCTGCCGTCAGCACAACCTCTGCCCCGTATGCTGCAATCAGTTTACGGCGTTCTTCTGACATATTATCCGGCATCACGATAATCACACGGTATCCCTTTGCCGTTCCGATTGATGCAAGCGCGATTCCGGTATTGCCGCTTGTCGGCTCAATAATCACATCTCCCGGTTTAATCTTTCCTTCCCGCTCTGCCGCCTCAAGCATTGCCTTTGCCACCCTGTCCTTGATGGAGCCTGCCGGATTCAGATATTCCAATTTGGCAAATATCCTTGCCTCCAGTTCAAACTCCTCTGCCAGATTCGTTAATTCCACAATCGGTGTACTTCCCACCAGTTCATCCACAGATTTATAGATTCGGCTCATTTTTTCCTCCGCTTTGTTTTCTTATTTTATAGTATTAATGATTACTATCTTCGGAAACGGGGGATTTTATACTTTTTCATTAACTATTTGTTGCATCAAAAAAACTCTCGCCATAGCGAGAGTTTTTATTACAGATACGGTTATGCCATTATTTCTTCCCCAAAACACGTACCGCACAGGCAATGGCTCCAAAGAGCACACCAGCTACCGGCCAGATTACCCAGCTGATTCCCCAAGCATTGAAAAGGAAGCTCCATGCAAGAAAGATTGCAGTAACCACACACCAGTAAATGCCGGAAATCATCTCAATCTTTTTTCCGCCTCTTTTCATTTCAGGCAAATAATCGCCTTCCTGTAACAGTTTTGTGAAGGATTCACGGACAAGTCCTCTTCCCACAAAAAGATGAACTGCTGCTGCAACAAAAGCAAGCAATACACATACAAAGATGGCTGATACAAAATCATTTGCCCCAAACGTTCCTGCAAGAACAAGCGGAATCACACCTGCAATAATAAGTACCACTCCGATTACAATTCCCTGTCGGTATGTTTCTTCAAATTCTTCCTTTCTCTTTTCAACAACTCCTCTTACACCATACAATAAACTGATTTCTTCTTTTTCCAGATATTCGTACTTGGAAAGTCTCATGGAACTTAATATAATCGGAACAACCGCTATTAAAACAACAATAAGTAAAATGGCAAGACCGATTCCTTCAAACAAATCCTCGGAATATTTTCCCGGATGCATTTCTGCGAATACACCAAGTAATATCAGTGGAATAGGGCTCATTACAATCGCCGGAATCGCTGTTGCAAATTGAGGAGATGTCTTCTTTACCAAATCCATATAGGCATTTGCTTCTTCCAAAGATACCGGACGAGCTTCTGCTTCATCTGTTGTATAGGTTTCGGAAGGAAGGGTTTCTTCTATTTCATCCTTTAATAAGTAATCCGTGCTCACACCAAATAATGCACTCATCTTCACAATCTTTTCCAAATCCGGAATCGACATACCGGACTCCCATTTGGATACGGACTGTCTTGAAATCCCTAACTGCTCTGCCAGTTCTTCCTGTGACCAACCACATTTCTTTCTCAAATTCATAATTTTGTCTGCAAGTATCATTGTATTTTCTCCTTTTACTCATACTATATTTTCATCTGCAAGAATGTTCTGTGTTCTTGCTTCGACACCGAAAATATAGCATTTCTTACGGTTGACAACTACCAAGTGCGCTTGGAAATTTGTCAACCGGTGGTTGCAACTGACATTACAATTCGCAGTTATTCACGGTTCTCGGGAACGGAATGACATCACGGATATTGCCCATGCCGGTTAAATACATAACACAGCGTTCAAATCCGAGTCCAAATCCCGCATGTCTGGCTGAACCGTATTTACGAAGGTCTAAATAGAAATCATAATCCTCTTCCTTCAATCCCAGTTCCTTCATTCTTGCCGACAATTTCTCATAATCGTCCTCACGCTGGCTGCCGCCGATAATCTCCCCGATTCCCGGTACGAGACAGTCCATTGCGGCTACCGTCTTACCATCGTCGTTAAGCTTCATATAAAATGCCTTAATCTCCTTTGGATAATCGGTAACAAATACCGGACGTTTGAATACTTCCTCCGTCAGGTAACGTTCATGCTCGGTCTGAAGATCACAACCCCAGGATACTGTATATTCAAAATTCTCATTATTCTTTTCCAAAATCTCAATGGCTTCGGTGTAGGTTACATGACCAAACTCCGAATTCACGACATTGTTAAGACGCTCGATTAAGCCCTTATCAATAAAGTTATTAAAGAACGCCATTTCTTCCGGTGCATTTTCAAGCACATAACGGATGATGTACTTAATCATACTCTCTGCAAGTATCATATCATCTTCCAAATCCGCAAAAGCGATTTCCGGTTCAATCATCCAAAACTCTGCCGCATGTCTTGTCGTATTGGAATTCTCCGCACGGAATGTAGGTCCGAATGTATAAATATTACGGAATGCCATCGCATAGGTCTCACCGTTTAACTGGCCGCTGACCGTCAGATTGGTCGGTTTGTTAAAGAAATCCTGTGCAAAATCCACTTTGCCCTCTTCCGTCATCGGAATATTTGCAAGGTCCAGGGTTGTAACCTGAAACATCTCCCCGGCACCTTCGCAGTCACTTCCGGTAATCAACGGCGTATGCACATAGACAAAATCCCTTTCCTGAAAGAATTTATGAATTGCATAGGCGCACAAAGACCTCACGCGGAATACTGCCTGAAAGGTATTGGTTCTGGCACGCAAATGGGTAATCGTGCGCAGATATTCCAGTGTATGACGCTTTTTCTGAAGCGGATAATCCGGCGTGGATTCCCCTTCGATAAACACTTCCTTAGCCTGAATCTCAAACGGCTGCTTTGCCTGCGGTGTAGCAACTAAGGTTCCTTTTACAATCAGTGCGGCACCGACATTCAGTTTACCTACCTGCGCAAAATTGTCCATGCCGTCATTGTAAACCACCTGAATCGGCTCAAAAAAAGTACCATCATTAAGCACAATAAATCCAAATGTCTTGCTGTCACGGATACTGCGTACCCAGCCGCCGATTGCAATCTCCTTGTCCAAATACTGTTCTTTGTTACGAAAGATTTCTCTTACGGATAATAAATTCATAATCTGTTCCTCTTTGTTTCATTCCTTATCTTACTTCTTTTTTGGAAAGCCTTGGCAATTCGCTTTCCCGAATCCACAGTTTGTCCTGTTCTGAAATCCTATAGGACTCTAAGCATTTGCGCAATGTCCTGCGGTATGTCTCTGTGTCTATCGGATGTTCTGCCAAATATTGTTTCGTCTTTTCCGGATACTTTGCCCATGCGGTCGCATATGCCCATGCAACCGCCATGGAAGTGTAATATCCCACATTCTTTAACCCGCCAAGAACTGTTAATACCTCATCAATATAGTCATCCCGCAAAAAATGGGACATCAACATAACTGCTACTACGCGAAGTTCGAATTCCTTATCACTGTCTTTGTAAGTCATTAAGAAATCCCAAACCTTCTTTGGCTCTTTCTTTGCTATTTTAAACGTACTGCAAAATACGTCATTTACCGACCAGTTATCAATTTTGGGAATAAATCCTTTTGTATACTCCAAAATCTCCTCAACCGGTGCTTTTGCATAGCCAAGTACCAGGCCCTGCAACATGGTCTCTTCAAAATACAAGGTATTTTCCCATTCCATGCAGCCTTTCCAGTCTTCTTTTGCCAGTTTTTTAGCCATGTCACGCAGTATCGGAATACGGATACCAAGCATATTGGTAACTCCCGGTATCAGGCTTGCGGAGAACTCTTTGTAATCTGCTTCCGCAATGGACTCTAATTCTTTACGTACACTCAGCATACTACTCTCCCAACACTTCCGGTACCACTTTTACAAGTTCCGCAAAGGAATCCACCTTAGCCGTTTCCTGCGCAATCGTACCAAAGCCGTATGCCGCATGGATAAACGGAAGCCCTGCTGCCATGGTTGCATCATAATCCCCCTGAATATCGCCGACATATACCGCTTTTTCAAGCCGATTACGCTCCACTACCTTTTTAATATTTTCACTCTTTGGCAAATCGTTATTGCCGTAGCACTCAATATCTTTAAAATAGTGCCAAAATCCGTAATGGTCCAAAAATGCCTCAATATAGCCTGCCTGACAATTGCTTACGATAAACAAATCATAATTCTCCCGCAAGGCCTTAAAAGTCTCTTCCAACTGCGGAAAAAGAATACCGCCATGCTCTTTTAAATACTCGTTCTCATAATCACAGCATTTCCGAAGCAGACTCATTCGCTCCTCTTTGGAGAGTTCCGCAAAAAGAGCATCCGCAATCTTATCCATGGTGCGCCCCATCACGCCCTGAATATCCTCTGCGGTAATTACACGCTCCTTATCGTATTCCTTATTTACAATTTCTGTCCATGAAATAGCCACTCCCTCAGAAGAATCCCACAGAGTGCCGTCCATATCAAAAATTATTCCCGGTTTCATGTCATTGTCTCCTTCATATCCTCTAACAACTGCTCCGTCAAAACAAGCAATTGTTCTTCATCTTTTTCTACCATGCCGGCCTTTTTATAGCGGTACACGAAACATGGATTTTTGCCCGGCACAAATTTTAACTTCTTGCCGTGCTTTGCAATAAATGCAGGTATTCCGCTTGGTTCCAGCTTCGCATCCGGCCGTAAAATAATCCGTATCTGCTCATGCTTGCCCTTTATCTCCGTTACATACAGGCTGTGTGCCGCCACGCGGATTAGGGAAATACGCAGAAGGTTCTCGACAGATTTTGGAACCACGCCGAATCTATCCTGCAGTTCCTCCTTCATATCGTCACTTTCCTGTATGTTCTCAATTCCCGCAATCCGTTTGTAAATATCCAATTTCTGGACTTCGTTCATAATATACTCGGCAGGAATAAATGCATTGACATCCAAATCCACAAGCGTATTGAAATCTTCCAGTTCCGTCGGAATACCTTTCAGATTCTTAACCGCTTCGTTTAACATCTTACAGTACAATTCGTATCCGACCGATTCCATATGCCCATGCTGTTTTTGTCCGAGCAGATTACCCGCACCGCGGATTTCCAAATCGCGCATGGCGATCTTAAAACCGCTTCCAAGGTCGGTAAACTCACGGATGGCCTCCAGACGCTTCTCTGCCACTTCGCGCAACATTTTATCACGCTTATACATCAAAAATGCATAGGAGGTCCTGTTGGAACGTCCGACACGTCCTCTAAGCTGGTACAACTGCGATAATCCCAGCTGGTCGGAATCATGGATAATAATCGTATTGACATTGGAAATATCCAGTCCTGTCTCGATAATGGTCGTCGATACCAGCACATCAATCTCATGATTGATAAAATCATACATAATGTGCTCCAGCTCGCTCTCCTTCATCTGTCCGTGTGCAAATGCCACATTGGCTTCGGGCACGAGATTCTGGATGGCTGCTGCCACATCCGCAATATGATTCACGCGGTTGTACACATAGTATACCTGACCATCCCTGGAAAGTTCCCTGACAATGGCCTCTCTTACAAGTTCCTCATTGTACTCCATAACATAGGTCTGGATTGGCAGACGCTCATTCGGTGCCTCCTCCAGTAAACTCATATCACGGATACCGACTAAGGACATATGAAGGGTTCGCGGAATCGGTGTCGCGGAAAGTGTCAGTACATCCACATTCTCCTTCATCTTCTTAATCTTCTCTTTATGGGTAACGCCAAACCGCTGTTCCTCATCAATTACCAAAAGACCAAGGTCTTTAAAGCCAACATCCGCAGACAATAACCGATGCGTACCGATTACGATGTCCACATAGCCCTTTTTTAAATCTTCCAGAGTCTTTCTCTGTTCCGCAGGAGTACGGAAACGCGACAGCATATCAATGCGTATCGGAAAATCCTTCATACGCTGAATAAAGGTCTGGTAATGCTGCTGTGCCAGAATCGTGGTCGGCACCAAAAATGCCACCTGCTTGGACTCGGATACCGCTTTAAATGCCGCACGGATGGCAATCTCGGTCTTTCCGTAACCGACATCCCCGCAAATCAGACGGTCCATGATTTTAGTGCTCTCCATGTCCATCTTGGTATCCGCAATCGCGCTTAACTGGTCATCCGTTTCCTCATACGGAAACATCTCTTCAAATTCTTTCTGCCAGACTGTATCTTTGCCGTAGCGGTAGCCTGCGCTCTGACTTCTTGCCGCGTAAAGCTCCACCAAATCCCTGGCAATCTCGCTAACAGCACTTCGTACCTTTTTCTTGGTTGTTGTCCATTCCTTGGAACCGAGTTTATTCAGTTTCGGCTTTCTGGCATCGGCCGAAGCATATTTCTGAATCAGGTCAAGTCCCGTTGCCGGCACATACAAATTACCGCCGTCACGGTACTCAATCTTCATATAATCCTTAACAACACGTTCCACTTCAATCTTTTCGATGCCGCGGTAAATACCCAGTCCGTGGCTCTCATGCACCACGTAATCGCCAATTCGCAGTTCATTGAAGTCCTTGATTCTCTGTCCGTCGTATTTCTTCTTCGGCTTCTTCTTTTTCTTCTCAACGCCGAAAATATCACTTTCCGAAATCACAACAAATTTAATCAGGGGATACTCAAATCCTTTTTCCACATGTCCGTATAAAACAAGGGTCTCGCCCTCGTTTACCTCACGCATCGGGTCTTCGGTATAAACGGCCGTCACACCATTGTCCCGCAAATCCTGCGCCAGACGCTTCGCACGGGTTCTTGAACCCGACAGAAGAATCACCCTGTATTTATTCTTCTTATACTGCAAAAGGTCCTTGGTTAACAGTTCAAAACTGTTGCGATAAGGTGCCACGCCTTTAACGCTTACCTGCATTTTCCTCTCAGGCTTTACCAGAATGCCTTTTTCCTCCATGGTGGAAATACTAAGCACTCGTCTTCCCGCAAGTTTTGCTGCAGTCGCCGCCACGCCAAAAAAGACCTTCATCTGTCCCGGAAGTAAAAAACCCTTGGCAATACGGTTACTCATGCTCTCCCGAAATTCCAGTTCCACGGCATTTGCATGCTCTGCAATACGCGCCGGTTCGTCCAGCACCACCAATAATTTTTCCCTTGGGAACAAATCAATAAAGGACTCACAGTCCTCATAAAAATAGTCAATATAACTCTCCAGATTGGTCATTGTGCCAAGCTGCGTCAAATCCTCTTTGAGTTCTTCTACCTGCGTCTTAATGCGGTGGGCTTCCTCGGTCTTAAACTCGCCCCTAAACACCTCATAGTTCTGCTTCATGTCCGCTTCAATTTTCTTAAGACCGCTTTGCAACTGCTCTTTTGATAAAATAATCTCCGTAGCCGGATAAACCGATACCGACTCAAGATTCTCAATCGAACGCTGGCTTAATATATCAAAACTTCTTATGGAGTCTACTTCATCTCCCCACAATTCAATACGATAGGGATTCTCCTCCGTCAAATCAAATACGTCAATAATTCCGCCGCGGATGGAAAACTGTCCCGGCTCCTCGACCTGATAATTACGTGTATAGCCCATCTCCACAAGGCTTGCCGCCAGTTCGCTTTCAACAGCTATTCCATGCTTCTTAATACTTAAAATATGGTCCGTAAAGACCTTCAGCGGCACCTGCGCATTCATCAGCGCATCAAAAGTCGTCACAATCGTAAGCGGCAGACCATCCGCAATCCTCCTAAGGGTGCGGATACGCTCCGTAGCCAGACGGTTCCCATGAATATCCGCCTGATAGAAAATCAAATCCTTGGCAGGATACGAATACACATTCCTATCGTATAAGCGTAAATCCTCCACCAATTCCTTTACTCTTCTGTCACTAAAAGTAGCGATGATTTTCATCCGAAAACCATCGCTCATACCCTGTATCATATGCACTTTCTGCGAATCGTTACAGCCCGATACAGCAACGCATATTTCTTTTGCATTCAATGCCGCCTTCGTGTCCGCAAAATCCGCAAGTTCCCATAACGGTTTTGACAGTGCGTTCATAGTGACCTCTTAATTATATTTATTCATTGCCTCATCAGTCTTTTCCTGAATTAATAATGCAACTGCTTCTGTTGCTTTCTTACAAGCTTCATCCACTTCTTTTCTCTCTGCATCCGTGAAATGTCCGAGGACATAATCCGCCAAATCATATCCGGCCGGTTTTTCCCCGACCCCAATCTTAATACGCTTGAAAATATCGTTATCCAGATGCTGTAAAATACTCTTAATTCCGTTATGCCCGCCGGCACTTCCTTTCTTGCGGATGCGCAGTGCTCCGGGTGCAAGCGAAATATCATCGTATATCACAATCAATTCATTTTCCGGGTCCGCCTTGTAAAAATCAAGCACGCTTCTTACACTTTCCCCACTCAGATTCATAAAGGTCTGTGGTTTTACAAGCACAACCTTCTGTCCTTCTATATATCCTTTTCCAATCATTGCCTTGTGCTTGCATTCCAATACGGAAATATTATATTCTTCCGCCAGCATATCAATGCAGACAAAGCCGACATTATGACGTGTATTCTCGTATTTTTTACCGGGATTCCCTAATCCGACGATTATATACATAATTATTCTCCGTTCTGCTGTTTTGCTTTACAAGCATACCACAAAACAGTGCGCGATGAAATATTTTCGACCGGAAAAATTTCATCGCGCACTGTTTCCCCTATTTTTCACAAAATTTATTCTTCTGCTACTAAAAGGCTCTTCTCATAACTGTCCAGAATAATCTTCTGGATGCTTTCACGTGTCTCGGAATTAATCGGATGGGCAATGTCTCTGAACTCACCGTCAGCCGTGCGTTTGCTTGGCATCGCGATGAATAGTCCTCTGTCTCCTTCAATCACCTTAATATCATGAATCACAAACTCATGATCGATGGTGATGGAAACAACAGCTTTCATCTTTCCTTCCTTTTCCACTTTTCTTACACGTACATCTGTTATGTTCATACTTTACCTCCTATCCTTCAGCATTCACATCATACGTAGCATGAACCGTTCCTAAATTATATATCTTTCGCTGCGTTCCACAACGATTTCAATATCATTCTCACCTTTATGGTACGAATTCGCACGAATGGTACCACGGCTTTCTACAATACAGTTCTCAATATAAGAATTATCTCCTATATACACATCATTTAAAATAATGGAATTCTTAATTACACAATTGTTACCGATAAAGGTCTTCTTAAAGAGAATGGAATTCTCAACCGTACCGTTTACAATCGAACCACTGCTTACCAAACTGTTGCTTACATTAGCACCGCTATTGTACTTAGCCGGCGGTAAATCATCCACTTTGGAATAAATATCCGGATATTGCTTGAAGAAATAATTACGGATCTCCGGATTAAGGAAATCCATATTGGTCTCAAAATAATCCTGCACGGATGCGATATTTCTCCAGTAATCCTTAATCTTATAACCAAAGATTCTCTTCTGGTTCTTATAACGGATCAAAATATCCTTAACAAAATCATAGCGGTCTTCCTGTGCACAACGCTCAATCATCTCGATTAACAATCTACGACGGATAACGTAAATACCGCAGGAAATCGTATTGCTGTTGGCAACAATCGGTTTCTCCTCAAACTCTTCAATACGGCTCTCTTCATTCATCTTAATCGTACCGTAGCGTTCCAAATTGAAGCCCTGAGGCATATCTTTACAAACTACCGTAATATCTGCCTTCTTCTCAATATGGTATTCCAATACCTTGCCGTAATCCATCTTATATACGCAATCACCGGATGCAATTACTACATACGGTTCATGGCTTGCCTTTAAAAAATGGAGGTTCTGATAAATAGCATCGGCTGTTCCGCGGTACCAGAAACTGTTATCCGCTGTCTGCGCAGGAGTAAATACAAACAAACCTCCCTGCTTTCTACCGAAATCCCACCATTTGGAAGAACTCAAATGCTCATTCAAACTTCTCGCATTATACTGTGTCAACACGCCAACCTTCTGGATATGGGAGTTGGACATATTACTCAAAGCAAAGTCAATACTTCTGTAACTTCCGGCAATTGGCATGGCCCCGATTGCTCTTTTTTGTGATAATTCTCTCATACGGTGGTTATTTCCACCTGCTAAAATAATACCTACTGCTCTCATGCCTGCTCACCTGCCTTAATCAGATTCTTGCCGCTTGGAAGCGCTGCATCCGTATAATCTTCCATTGTTGTCTCGCCAAAGATACATGCATTCTTTCCAACCGTAATTCCGCCCGGAATAATACTCTTCTCACCAATGCAGACAAGTCCGCTGTTATAAATATGCGGAAACTCTTCATTCTCGGCTTCTTCACCAATACCAAAACGGCTTCCGTCTTCAATCACTACATTCTCGGCTACGATAGCTTTATTAAACTCGCATCCGCTTCCGATTACCGTATTGTTCATAATGATGGAATCACGCACAACGGTGTCCTTACCGATGGTAACACCGCATCCGATAACGGAATTATATACCTTACCGTAAATCTCGCTTCCCTCACCCACAATACTCTTCTCTACAACAGAACCTGCTGCAAAATACTGCGGCGGAAGAATGTCACTCTTGGTATAAATCTTCCAATATTCTTCGTATAAATTAAATTCCGGAACAATATCAATAAGTTCCATATTGGCTTCCCAATACGAATTCAGGGTTCCTACATCCTTCCAGTATCCGTTAAATTCATACGCATACAAAGGTGCCCCTTTCTCATGGCAATACGGAATAATATGCTTACCAAAGTCAAGTGCCGGCTGGTCTGCCATAGCAATCAGCGCCTCTTTTAATGTCTTCCAATTGAATATGTAAATACCCATGGAAGCCAGATTACTTCTCGGATTGGCAGGTTTTTCTTCAAATTCGGTAATACGGCGGTTCTCATCCGTAATCATAATACCGAAACGCTTCGCCTCTTCCCACGGAACCGGCATAACAGCGATGGTACACTCCGATTTGTTCTGCTTATGGAAATCAAGCATCACTTCATAGTCCATCTTATAAATATGGTCACCGGATAAAATCAATACATATTCCGGATTAAAGCTGTCCATATATTCAAGGTTCTGGTAAATGGCATTGGCTGTACCCGTATACCACTCACTGTTCGTGCTCTTCTCATACGGAGGCAGAACGGTAACACCACCGATATTACGGTCCAAATCCCACGGAATACCGATACCGATATGCGTATTCAATCTGAGCGGCTGATACTGTGTCAAAACACCAACGGTATCCACTCCCGAATTAATACAGTTACTAAGCGGGAAGTCGATAATACGATACTTTCCGCCAAAAGACACTGCCGGCTTGGCCACCTTGGAGGTAAGCACGCCCAAACGACTTCCCTGTCCGCCCGCAAGCAGCATCGCTATCATTTCTTTCTTAATCATGTCATCACCTCTGAGTACATTATTCGCCCATAATATAGAATATTCCAGGTTAGTTATGTACATTATAGCACACGGCATTGGTAAAGTGAAGCATTTTTACTAATAAAAATATCAAAAACGCGCATCTCTTTGTACAAAATTTACATTATTTTTCCAGAAATGAATGATTTTGTTCTTATTTTTATAAGATTATGAAAAGAATTTGTAATTTCGTTCACATTGCTGTAAGATAACATAAGATTGAAATAATAAAGAATGGGAAGTATTTATATGTATCAGATTGATTTTAATCATCCGGTTTCTGTTTATTTTATGGGAATCGGCGGTATCAGCATGAGTGGTCTTGCCGAAGTTTTATTGTCCAGAGGTTTTAAGATTTCCGGATCTGACCGTTTAAAATCACGCCTTACCGAAAGTCTGGAAGAAAAAGGCGCAGTCATTTATTACGGACAGCGCAGTGAAAATATTACACCCGATATCGATCTTGTTGTATACACAGCTGCCATCAGCAAAGATAATCCCGAATGGATTGCCATGGAAAAATTGAATCTTCCGCATTTGTCCAGAGCCGAATTGCTCGGAGAGATTATGCGTAACTACGCACTCCCTGTGGCAGTTGCCGGTACACACGGCAAAACCACAACCACATCCATGATTTCTGAGATTTTACTTGCTGCCGACACCGATCCCACATTATCCATTGGCGGAATCCTTAAATCCATCGACGGCAACATCCGTGTCGGACACTCCGAATATTTTGTTACGGAAGCCTGTGAATATACGAATAGTTTTTTAAGTTTTTACCCAAAGATTTCCATCATCCTGAATGTGGAAGAGGATCATATGGATTTCTTTAAAGACCTTGCCGATATCCGCAACTCATTCCATCGTTTCGCCATGCTGCTTCCTCAGGACGGCACACTGATTATTAACGGTGAAATCGAGGATTATACCGGTATTACCGAGGGGATTTCCTGTCCGTATATTACCTATGGTTTTACCAATGACTGTACGTACTACGCTACCGATATTACATATAACGAATTAGGATATCCGACATTTGTTTTACATGCAAAAGGGTATGGCGATATTGCTCTTTCTCTTTCCGTACCCGGACAACACAATGTGTCCAATGCCATGGCCGCTATGGCATTTGCGGACTGTGTAGGAATTGAACGCACTACCGCTGCTATGGCTTTACAGAATTTTGGCGGTACCGAACGCCGTTTTGAATACAAGGGAAGCGTAGCCGGCATAACCGTAATTGACGATTATGCACATCACCCGACCGAGATAGAGGCAACTTTAAATGCTGCCCGCAACTATAACAAAAAAGTGTGGTGTATTTTCCAGCCCCATACATATACCCGTACCAAAGCATTTTTGCCGGAGTTTGCCAAGGCTCTTTCCCTTGCCGACCATGTGGTACTGGCTGATATTTATGCCGCAAGAGAAAAGAACACCATCGGCATCCATTCGACAGATTTGCTTGCATTGATTGAAAAAGAGGGAATTCCGTGTCATTATTTCCCTTCTTTTGATGAAATTGAAAATTTTCTTTTAGAAAATTGTACACAGGGTGATTTGTTGATAACTATGGGGGCCGGAGACATTGTAAAAGTGGGAGAAAGACTCCTCGGAAAATAGTTGTCCACGATATCCACAAATTTTTTTGTTGATTACAACAGAAATCTTTGTGGATTTCTTTTTTCCACAAAGTGGCAATTTATCGTGTTTTTTGAAATCTATCCACAATTTCCACATTATCCACAAATGCCCAAAAGCCCGTATTTTCGGGGCTTTGCCGGGATGATGAGGTTTCTTTTTTTTTTAGTTTATGCTATAATCACACTGCTTTGAAAAAACAGAAATCAGGTGAATACATGGGTGAATTAACTCTTTACAAGGAACACGATGACAGCAATACCGTTGTGTCCAATTGTTTTATTGATCACTATCTTGCGGATGCAAATGATGCACAGATTAAGGTCTACCTATACCTGCTTCGTACTTTAGGTGCAGGTCTGGCTACCAGTGTGTCCGCAATGGCCGATAAATTTAATCATACCGAAAAGGACATCCAGCGTTCTTTAATCTACTGGGAAGAAAAGGGATTGTTATCCCTTGACTACAATAGGGAGGGGCATCTTTGCGGAATCCGTATGCGCTCCGTAAAGGCACAGGAATCTGCTGCGTTTACTCCTTTCGTTACTTTGATGCCTGCCATGCCTCATAACGAGAGCAGCAATGTTATTTCCATGCCGCAGGCAAGAACATCCTTTGAAAAGCCCAATTACACACTGGACGAACTCCAGGCATTCCGCGAAAAGGAAGACACAGCCGAGTTGGTTTTTATTGCAGAGCAGTATTTAAAGAAGACTTTGAGTGCCAACGATATCCGCTCCATCCTCTTTTTGTCTGAGACTCTGCAATTTAGCAACGATTTAATCGATTATCTGTTGCAGTATTGTGTACAGCGTGGTAAGAAGGATTTCCGTTACATAGAAAAAGTAGCCATCAATTGGGCCGAGGAGAACATTACTACTCCCAAGGAAGCCGGAGCCTACGTTTCCAAGTATGACCGCAATGTCTACTCCGTAATGAATGCTCTTGGCAAGGG
This sequence comes from Lachnospiraceae bacterium, assembly GCA_045586245.1. Classification (GTDB taxonomy): domain Bacteria; phylum Bacillota; class Clostridia; order Lachnospirales; family Lachnospiraceae; genus RGIG8767. Next base: position 22,391 of record JAZMZZ010000206.1, read on the forward strand.
AAGTACTCCGACTACCAAAGAAGTGGATTTTATAAAGCGATGGTATCAGGACTGGGGATTTTCCTTAGATATTATACTGGAGGCCTGCGAACGTACCGTTTTAGCTACGGACAAGCACCGCTTTGAATATGCGGACAAGATTCTTTCTGCCTGGAAGGACAGCGGCGTCCATCACAAGAAGGATATCGAAGCTGCTGACTCTTTGTTCCGCAAGAGCAAGCCGGCTGCAACAGCTAAGACTCCGGTTAATACCTTTACACAGTTTCAACAGAATGATTATGATTTTAATGCCATCGAAGAACGTCTCTTAAGCAGAAAATAGTTTCAAAATGGCATATTAAGGAGCATCCTTGTGGCTTTAACCAATTCACAATACGACCAGATTAAAAGAATATATGACGAACGTCTGCTTAGCCGCAGACGGGAAGAGGAAGTACGTCTGTCCTATGTTTATGAGAACATAGACGGTTTCCGTGAAGTAAACGAGAGTATATCCTCTTTATGCCTGCAGCAGGCACAATTATTACTTGACGGACAGGAATCGGCGCTGGCAGATTTAAAAGAGTCCATCGCCCTGTTAAAAGAGCAGAAAGCCATTCTGTTACAACAGGCCGGACTTCCGGCAGATTATCTGCAAATTCCGTATGTATGTGCAGACTGCCAGGATACCGGATATATAGACGGAGAGAAATGTCACTGCTTCACACAGGCATCCCTTTCCCTTTTATACGACCAGAGTAATCTGCGCGATTATCTGGACTCCACGGACTTTTCCAAGGTGTCGGATGAGTATTATTCCGGGCAGGATTTGGTACATTTTAAGGATTCCTACGAGAAATCCATAAATTTTGTAAATACCTTCAAGAATGACTATCAAAATTTATGTTTTTATGGTACAGTAGGGACTGGCAAATCGTTTTTATCCGGTTGTATTGCCAAAGCTTTGATGAAGGAAGGACATTCCGTTATTTATTTTAGTGCATCCGGTCTGATTGACCTGTTCTCCCGTTATGCTTTTGATTACAAGAACCGGGAAGAATCCGAAGAGGCTTATCAGGATATTTATAATTGCGATTTGCTAATAATAGATGATTTAGGAACAGAAGTCATTAGCTCCTTTTCCGTATCCCGTTTATTTACCTGTTTAAATGAACGTGCGTTACGCAAAAAAAGTATTATCATTTCCACCAATTTATCATTGGAAGAATTACGCGACCGTTATTCTGACCGTATTTTTTCCCGCTTAACCGGGAATTTTAAATTCTGCCGAATGACCGGTCCGGACATCAGAATGATGCAATAATATTACTTCATACACAGAAAGTGAGGACTTTTTTCATGCCTAATCGTGAAGAAACAAGAAACTTAGAAACCATTCCTGTAGGCCCGCTCGGGCTGATTCCGCTACCAAGCTGTGCCGAAATCGGGGACAAGATTAACTATTATCTTGTTAAATGGCGTAAAGAGCGCGAAAACGAACACAAGAATACGTTATCTTTTTCCGGTTACCAGAAAGACACATTTATTATGGAACACAAGCTTCCGCGTTTTGGTTCCGGCGAAGGCAAGGGGGTTATTTTAGAATCCGTCCGTGGTGACGACTTATACCTGCTTGTTGACGTATGTAATTACAGCCTCACTTATACGGTTGCCGGTCATTTGAATCACATGTCACCGGACGACCACTTCCAAGACTTAAAGAGAATTATTGCTGCTGTAGAAGGTAAAGCCAAGAGAATTACGGTTATTATGCCGTTCCTCTATGAGAGCCGCCAGCACAAGCGTACCGCCAGAGAATCCTTAGACTGTGCAATTGCACTTCAGGAACTCATTAATATGGGCGTTGATAATATTATTACATTTGACGCACATGACCCGCGTGTACAGAATGCGATTCCGTTACACGGATTCGAGACCGTACAGCCTGCTTATCAGTTTATCAAAGGACTTCTCCGCAATGTGCCGGATCTTAAGATTGATTCGGATCACATGATGGTAATCAGCCCTGACGAAGGCGGTATGGGTCGTGCTATCTATATTGCCAATGTACTCGGCCTGGATATGGGTGCCTTCTATAAGCGCCGTGACTATACCCGCATTGTAAACGGCCGTAATCCGATTGTTGCACATGAGTTCTTAGGAACAGATGTAGAAGGCAAGGATATGATTATTATCGACGACATGATTTCTTCCGGAGACAGTGTCATTGAAGTTGCCGAAGAACTTAAGAAACGCAAAGCCGGACGCATTTTCATTTTCTCTACATTTGGTCTTTTTACCAATGGTCTTGAGAAATTTGACGTTGCATATAATAACGGCATTATTGACAAGGTTCTCACTACCAATTTAATTTACCAGACTCCGGACTTATTACAGCGCGAATGGTACATTAACTGTGATATGAGTAAATTAATTGCTTACATTATTGATACTTTGAATCACGATCAGTCCATCAGTGACTTATTGATTCCAAGTGACAGAATTAATGAAGCAGTAGATAAATACAAAAAATATGGCAAAGTCTAATGACTTTGCCATTTTCTTTTATCTTCTGTTAAGCACCAATCTTATTACCGGTGTATAACTGATAATACTTACCCTTTTCATCTATCAATTCATCATGGGTACCCCTCTCAATAATACGTCCCTGTTCCAATACCATAATACAGTCGGAATTACGTACCGTTGACAAGCGGTGGGCAATTACAAAAGTGGTTCTTCCCTTCATAAGTCTGTCCATACCCTGCTGTACCAGTTTCTCCGTACGGGTATCGATAGAGGAGGTTGCTTCATCCAGAATCAATACCGGCGGATCGGCTACTGCTGCTCTTGCAATGGCAAGAAGCTGTCTCTGACCCTGACTCAAATTACCGCCGTCTCCGGTCAGCATAGTATTATAACCATCCGGAAGACGCTTGATAAAGCCATGCGCATTGGCAAGCTTGGCTGCGTCCATACATTCCTCATCCGTAGCATCCAGACGTCCATAACGGATATTCTCCATTACGGTACCGGTAAACAGGTTTGTTTCCTGCAAAACCATTCCCAAAGAGCGTCTTAAATCATCTTTCTTAATCTTATTAATATTGATATCGTCATACCGGATTTTACCGTCCTGAATATCATAAAAACGGTTAATCAGATTGGTAATTGTAGTCTTACCGGCTCCCGTACTTCCGACAAACGCTATTTTCTGCCCCGGTGTCGCGAATAAATCGATATTATGAAGTACCATCTTTTCATCCGTGTAACCAAAATCTACATCGTCAAATACAATATCGCCCTGTAACAGAGTATACGTAACACTTCCGTCTGCTTTATGCGGATGCTTCCATGCCCATACACCGGTTCTTTCAGGAGTTTCTTCAATACTGCCGTCTTCATGCACCAAAACATTTACCAGTTCCACATATCCTTCATCCGGTTCCGGCTTTTCATCGAGTAATCTAAAAATTCGGTCCGCACCGGCAAGTGCCATGAAAATACTGTTCATCTGCTGTGTCAACTGGTTAATCGGCATCGAAAAGTTCTTATTCAATGTCAGGAAAGTAACCAAACCGCCAATCGTTAACGGGGTAATCTGACTCAATGTTAATATTGCACCGATTACCGCACACATAACATAGCTTAGATGACCCAGATTGTTATTTACCGGTCCCATAATGTTGGCAACGCGGTTAGCATTATAAGCGCTGTCCCTAAGTTCATTGTTACGTCTGCTAAACTCCTCAAAGTTCTTCTCTTCGTAACAGAATACTTTTACAACCTTCTGGCCTTCCAGCATCTCCTCAATATAGCCGTTTACATTACCTAAGTCCTTTTGCTGTTTTACAAAGTAAGAACCGGAAATCTGCGCCAGTTTTCCTGACACGAAAGCCGTAACCCCTACCATAAGAACGGTAATAAGCGTAAGCGGAATATCCAATACTACCATCATGACAAAGGTAGAGATAACCGTTACCAGTGAATTCACAATCTGCGGAATACTCTGTCCGATTAACTGACGTAAAGTATCCACATCATTGGTATATACGGACATGATATCGCCATGTGCATGCGTGTCAAAATATTTAATCGGCAGGGATTCCATATGGGTAAAAATATCAATCCTGAGTTTCTTCATGGTTCCCTGGCTGATATTTACCATGATCCGGTTGTAAATATACGAAGCCGCAATACCGATTCCATAGGTCAGCGCCAATGATGCCAGTGCCTTTGCAAGCGGTCCGAAATCCGGTACATCTGCTTTGGTTAACGGAATAATATAATCATCAATCAGGCTCTGCAAAAACCATGTTCCGCGAAGTGTCATCAGCGAAGATAACAGGATGCAGACAATGACGAGTGCAAAGTGAAATTTATATCTTGCAAACACATACACAATCAATCGTTTTAAAATGATGCCGGGATTCTCCACTTTAGGTGCCGGTCCTTTCGGACCTCTTCCTCCACGCATCGGCTTTACTTCCCTAACGTTTGAAGTCTTTGCTCCTTCTGCCATGTCTACTCCTCCTTTCCGCTTTCTTTATCCGATTCATCAAAATCGCCGCCGCCCTTTGTCTGGATCTCGTAAATGTCCTGATAAATCTCGTTGCTTGCCAGCAATTCTTCGTGTGATGCAAATGCTTCTATCCTACCGTCTTCCATTACAATAATACGGTCAGCATACTGTACACTGGAAATTCTCTGCGCAATGATAAGTTTGGTTGTTCCGGGAATCTTTTTGGCAAACGCCTCCCGGATTCTGGCATCGGTTGCCGTATCCACCGCGCTGGTAGAATCGTCCAAAATAAGAATCTTCGGTGATTTGAGCAACGCTCTTGCAATACAGAGTCTCTGCTTCTGTCCGCCCGAAACATTACTTCCTTCCTGCTCAATCCAGGTATCATACTTATCCGGCATTCTTTCTATGAATTCATCCGCGCATGCCAGACGGCAGGCTTCCTTACATTCTTCCAACGTCGCATCTTCTTTTCCCCATCTGAGGTTATCCAAAATGCTTCCCGAAAAGAGTACGTTCTTTTGTAAAACAACTGCCACTTCGTTACGCAAAGTCTCTAAATCGTACTCCCTGACATCTTTTCCACCAACATAAACGGCACCGCTGTTGACATCATATAAACGGCTTATCAGATTAACCAACGTAGATTTACCGCAACCCGTACCACCGATAATACCAATTGTCTCTCCGCTTTGAATGGACAGCGTAATGTCTTTTAACGTTTCCTCACCGCTTCCGTGCTTATAAGAGAAGTCCACATTGTCAAAAACAATACTTCCGTCAGTAATCTCCATAACCGGATTCTCAGGGTTCACAATATCTGCTTTTTCATCCAATACTTCTGAGATACGCTTTGCACTTGCTGCACTCATGGTTAACATAACAAAAATCATGGACAACATCATAAGGGATGATAAAACGCTCATAACATAGCTGAAAAGCGAAGTCAGCTCACCCGTTGTCAAATCCCCGGCAACAATAAACTGTGCTCCAAACCATGACAATGCTATCATACAGCAGTACACTACAAACATCATAACCGGATTATTTAAAATAATCATGCACTCAGCTTTAACAAACATATTGTACAGGTTCTCTGCCGCTTTGATAAACTTGCTGTTCTCAAAATGTTCTCTTACAAATGCTTTTACCACGCGGATGGCAGATACATTTTCCTGAACGGATGCATTGAGTTCATCGTACTTTTCAAATACCTGCTTAAACAGGTTCATGGTTATTCTGACTAAGATAAACAGAGTCACTCCAAGTACAATTGCCGCACCAAGGAAAATACAGCTGAGTCTGGCATCAATTACAAAACACATAACCATACTGATAACCAATGTCATCGGCGAACGCACGGCTATTCGCAGAATCATCTGGAATGCCATCTGCACATTGGAAACATCGGTTGTCATACGGGTCACCAGTCCGGCCGTACTAAACTTATCAATATTGGAAAACGAAAAGGTCTGGATATTCTCATACATCGCTTCCCTCAAATTACAGGCAAATCCGGTAGATGCTTCCGCACCATACTTACCTCCCAGCACACCGAAACAAAGGCTTAAAAGTGCCATCACTATCATAAGTGCACCGTATAATAAAATCTTTTGCATATTGCCGGCCTCGATTCCCTTATCGATGATGGCCGCCGTTATAAACGGAATCAAAACCTCCATTAACACTTCCAAAACCATGCAGCACGGTGTCAATATGGACGCTTTTTTATATTTTCCTATGTATCTTGCCAAAGTCTTAATCATCTTACTCTCTCCCGCAAAATATGTATTTTCTCACTCATACAGTATAGCACTAATTTGTTTCCAAATATATGAAATATATGTGAAATTACTATGAAATTTCCTCCTTGACATTTTGCTTTAAAATGCTATACTGACAACGATACAAATCCGTGTGTTCGAGACCATCCACACGTAAAACAAAACTAGGAGAACCATTATGAATACTGATTTTTCACGCCGTCACCGTACGGCATCCGTCACGCAGGCAGCCATTATTGCTGCTCTTTACATCGTACTTACTTTTTTTGCGAATGCACTCGGACTTGCTAATTACGCCATTCAGGTACGCTTTTCCGAAAGTCTGTGTATCCTTCCCTATTTTACAAAAGCATCCATACCGGGATTGTTTATCGGTTGTCTTCTTAGCAATATCCTGACCGGCTGTGCGCTCCCCGATATTATCTTCGGAAGCCTTGCCACTTTAATCGGCGGGATTGCGACCTACCTGCTTCGCAAACACAAATGGGCAGCACCAATAGGCCCGATTGTATCTAATGCCATAATCATCCCCTTTGTATTGTTTTATGCATACGGGATTAAACCGCTATGGTTTTCTTTCGTAACCGTAACCATCGGCGAAATCATCTCCTGCGGCATTTTAGGTATGTTATTACTAAAAGCACTTGAAAAATATCGTAATGTACTCTTTGAAATAGAATAAAGAATAACCGGTAATCTGTGAGCCTTAGGTCACGTCAGCCACAGATTACCGGTTATTTTTATCTTATTAATAAATACTTGGCTCGAAGTTAATCATTGCCAACTTTGCTACTCGCCACTACCTGTCCTTGCGTACGTTACGAAACAGTTTCCGTTTTCTTCAAACATCTTTCGCGAATCATTCATACCATGCTTGAATATCTTTCCGATTTCCGGATCAAAGAGCACCACATTTTGCTGATTGAAACCGATTATTAACACATAGGAATCCTTTCCCTGTCGTGCCAATACCGGGATATCCTGATTCATATAGTATAGCGCCACATCCATCGGACAACCTGTCAAATCCAAAATATCATAATCTTTTAAATTGGACTCCAAAATCTGTTGTGCGTCCTGTCCCTGATTCAGCATAAGTTCCGTATTTCTGGATATTCCTTCAAACTTCAATATTGTATCCAGACATACTGCCATGGAATCCTTCTCGTCCGTCACCTTTTCTTCCTGTATTGCCATAATCTGGTTACGTTCTACGGTTTCCGCACGTTTATAGATTTCATTTCCGTAATAATCCAGAACCGTTCCGACATTCTGATAGGCATCCGCTACCGCCATTGATTCATCGGAATAAATCTCCGTCAATTGTCCCTTCGTATATACCAGATACCGGTTATCCACCGGCTGTTGCTGTATCTGCAAGCGCCGGCCGCCTTCATACAAAACAACCTTCGGCGTAAGGAATTTTAATCCCTTTACATCAATTTCCTTTTTCAATTCAATCTGCCATATCGTCTCATACAAATCGGTAACCGCCGAAACAATTTTGTTGGTTCCCTCATCTATTTCCACATTGCTGGTTATCTGGTCATCCACCACAGGCTTTAATTCAATCAAACGTCCGGGTGTTTCTTCTTTTCCTACATCCGGTGAAACTTCTTCCTGTTGCGCCTCCTCTTGTGCTTCCTCCAAATCCGTTTCTTCCCGGATACCCTCCATTCGGGTCAGATTCAACTGATTCTCTATGATTTCACCACTCATTACGTAGATATTCTCATTCTCATACGTCTTCAAGACAGAGCCGTCTTCTGCCTGGATAATCAACCTCTTCATCGGGAAAATAGAGGTTCCCATCTTATCTACCGATACATCCTGTGCATTTGCGACCCCGTAAATGATATCCTCATTCATAAAGCCAATCGGCTTACAGTATTCATTTTCACCAGCTTTTAATACAAGTGTTTCTTCCGTATTCAGATTCATTAACGAAAGAGACTCTTTGGTATCCTGCCATACTACAACCCTGTCATTCTCCGAAACATAAAAACTTTCTTCCTCAAGTCCGGAAACTACGGTTTTACTGGTTTTTCTGTCAATATCAATCTTACAGATAGCTCCGTCAACCAGAATAAACAATTCATTATTCTTATTGATATAGGCCATCTTTTCCAAATCCTCTATCAGGATCTGCGGCGACTTATCATAGTCAATAAAAATCTGCTCTTCGATGGTATTCATAAGGCTGTTGTAATAACAAACCTCTATTCCCACTTCTCCTTCATGGGTTCCCCTGTTCATATATCCGTACACCATAAAAGAGACATTTCCGTTTTCTTCTACATCCAAAATCTTTACATCACTGCAATCATAATACGTTCTTGCATCAAAATTGTCCGCATCAGCAAATGCAAATAACTGGGCAAGTTTATTTTCATCGGAATTATAACTGTAAATTCTGCCTGCATTGGTAAACGCAAGAATATTTCCGCCATCACTCTCTTCCATCCGGATATCGTCTTTCTGGATTCCGAGTACAATTTTATTATTTGCAAAAGAACTCTTTTCCATGGCAAACAATTCTTCCATGGTACGATTAAAATTCAAAAGATATACTCTGTCAGTTGTATAACGTATTCTGTAAAATTCTTCTACACGATACGTGTTGGTAATCTTATTCTCTTTTACCTCTACTATCGTCTGCAATTTAACGGATGCCGTCGTCTTACCAATCTCACATATATTGACTGTCGGCTCTGTTATCTCTTTGGCGCGCAAATCGCCCCAACTGACCTGATTCAGATTGCTATGGATATCCACGTGTCCGAAATTGGAATTATCCCCATCCGAATTAGGTTCCAAATACATCGACAGTTCCTTTGCCAGTTCTTTATCAAATGTTTTGGCATGAAAATCCAATACATAATCCAGTTTCTCGCTAACAAGGGATGCATTTGACTGAATAATACGAGTATAATAAAAAATCTCTCTGCCACCCTGTAATTTGAGGACCAGGATAAAATTATACTCGATATTTTTCTCAATCAAATCCTTAATATGGATTGTAGCCCGGATTGAATCTTCTTCCCTAAAATAATCCGTAATACGGGTATCTTCTATCAACCGGCTTCCATCCAGATTTCTAACTTCAAAGCGCACTTCCTCCGGCTCCTGCCCAAATAAGTCCACCCTAAAAGACAATTCCCTGTCATCCCCAATTGGCGTCAGCGAATCTCTCATGGTTGCGGCATCCATCCGGTTAACATATCCGTGCATCTCATTTATTTTCTGATCGTCTATTGTAATATAAGCCACCGGCAAAGAAGCTTTTGGCATTTCAATTGTCATATCGGTATTTCCCTTATTCATGGCAAAGGAAAAACCAATTAAAGACGCGATAAATACAACAAGTATTACCAATCGTCTAATCCAATTTCTGTTCATACCTTATTCCTTTTTAACTTATTTATCTCCTATAGTTTACTGGTTTTTCATTTAAATCACAAGCCATATTTTTGACTTGTCCGAAGGGAGCGTGTGGGTTTATGCGTGACACGCTTTCGCTCCCTTTATAACACAGCGGTACTAAGCTCGGCAAAACCTCGCTAAGTACCGGCGTTAACAGAGGGTCACTTATAAACCCACACGCTCTCCTCGGACACCCTAAAATATACGACCTGCGCCAAAAGAAATTTCATAACTATAAATATAAAATAAATTAATACGAATTCTTACTCCTGCGTTTGAATACTTCCTGATAGAGTACAAGCTTTATCATGTCCTGTAGCCACATTTCACGTTCGGGAGACCATGTTTCGTCCGTGTCCATGGCTTCTTTTTTCATTTCGGCAAAAATGGAGGCTACTACCCTGTAAAGTTGTAGTTGATCCGGGTATTCGTCATAAATAAAACTTCCTTTGTAGTCTATCGGGTCCACATGATAGATAACTTTTCTTAAAATGTTCTTTGCCTGCTGTGGGTATAATTGCTGCATGTACTCCAAATCCTGCATTCTTCTTGTCTGTTCTTCAAATCCATATGAATATGGGTAAGCCATGTAAAATGGTAATATTATATCTCGTCGCAAATCCATGCTCCTTCATCTGCTAATTACTATAGTATATTCGCTCGTAGGTAACAGGTGCTTGCACTTTCAGCCATAAGGGGCGGCATGAGCAAATTTGTGAGCATTAGGCTACGTTAGCCACAAATTTGTTCATACCGCCCCTTATGTCTAAAATGCAAGCACCGTTACTTCGCTGCGTTAATACGTGCCATAGCACGAAGCAGTGCTGTTTGCGCTCTTGCGATGTCTGTCTTCGGATCTTTTACACGAAGTCTTTCCTGTGCACGGTCCAAAGCTTTTTCTGCACGGGCTTCATCAATATCATCCGCCCATTCAATCACTTCTGCCAAAATTGTAACGCTTTCCTGAAGGATTTCTACAAATCCGGCATGCAATGCCGCTTTGGTCTGTGTGTCACCATCGGTAATAGTTAATACACCCGGTTT